>JBKPKE010000140.1:0-6055 GCA_046730955.1 Pseudomonadota bacterium | reverse complement strand
CGTCCGGACATCATGTACAAGGCGTTCGAAATTGCGGGCTATTCGAAGGAGGAAGTCGACACGAATTTCTCCGGCATGATCAACGCCTTCAAGTTCGGCGCTCCGCCCCACGGCGGGTCAGCTCCCGGCATCGATCGCATCGTCATGCTTTTGGCGAACGAGCCGAACATCCGCGAAGTCATCCTCTTCCCCATGAACCAGAAGGCGGAAGACCTGATGATGAATGCGCCGGCTCCGGTTACGGCGAAACAGCTCAAGGAGCTCAACATCAAAGTTGTCGGCGTACCGGCCAGCGAGGCGGCCTCCAAGCCTGCCCTGGTCAAGGAAGAAAGCTGATCACAAGGGAGGCTGGTGGACGCACTAGGGCTCGAACCTAGGACCCGCTGATTAAGAGTCAGCTGCTCTACCAACTGAGCTATGCGTCCACTGCCTTGAGGCAAATGCTCCGGCGAACATTTGCGCCCTGAGCGGCGCGGCCGGTAGCATGGTGAAACTTGGTGCGCAACCGTCGGATATCAAGCTTCGTCAAAGCAACCGGGATGTCGTGCGCTGTTGGCGCTCCAAAGCCATGAGGATGCCGAGGCACAGCATGATCGTCATGACGGCCGATCCGCCGAAGCTCACCAAAGGCAAGGGCACACCAACGACGGGTGCCAGGCCCATGACCATCATCAGGTTGATCGCCACGTAGAAGAAGATCGTCGCGGACAAACCGGCGGCCGTGAGTTGGGCGAACCGGGTCTTGCCATTGGCCGCGACACCCATGCCCCAGCGTATCACGAAGGCGAAGGCCAGGATGAGCAGCGCGCCACCGAAAAGGCCCCATTCCTCGACCATCGTCGCAAAGACGAAGTCGGTGTGACCCTCGGGAAGGTAGTCGAGGTGGCTTTGACTGCCGTTCAGATAGCCTTTGCCGAAAATGCCGCCCGAACCGATGGCGATCTTTGACTGCGTAATGTGATAGCCGGCGCCCAGCGGATCGCTCCCCGGGTCGAGGAAGATGTCGATCCTTTTGCGCTGATAGCCGTGCAGGAATTGGTAGACGATCGGGATGGCCACTGCGAGCGCCGCACCCGGGATCAGGAACACGCGTAGCGGCACGCCCGCGACGAACATGACGGTCACACCGATGAAGCTGATCATCAGCGCCGTGCCGAGGTCCGGTTGCAGGATGATCAGGCCCACGGGCACGCCGATCAGGGCGGCAGCCGGCCAGATCGCCCGCCAGCTTCTTATGTCGCCGGCAGGCAGAAGTTCATAGAAACGGGCGAGAACCAGAACGATACCGGGTTTCATGAACTCGCTGGGCTGAAGCCGGATGAAGCCGAGGTCGATCCACCGCTGGGCGCCTTTGCCGACGAAGCCGACCGCCTCAACGATGATCAGCATGAGCAAGACCGCGCCGTAGATCGGAAAGGCGACCTGCTTGATCGTGGATTCGCTAATCCAGGACATGGCGACTGCCACCGTAAGGAAGGCGAGGATGGTGATGGCCTGCTTCATCGCCCAGGGACTCATCGAGCCGCCTGCAGCCGAATACAGTGTCATGATCCCGATAGTCGCGATGCCGATAACCAGAAAGATCAGGCGCCAGGGCAGCTTCGCGAGGGGTTGCGGGATGATCGCCGAGGAAATCACGCGCTGCTCCCCGAGGCGGCTTTGAACGCGGCCAGCTGGCGGGCGTTTCGTTCGGCCAGTGTGCCCCCCCATTGTTTCTCAAGCGGAGCGAGCGCGTCCCACGCCTTCTGCTGATCGAACAGATAGGTCATGGAATCGCGGACGATCGGCGCGGCTGCGGAAGCGCCGAAGCCGCCATGCTCTATTATGCATCCGATGGCGTAGCGCGGCTTATCCGCCGGAGCGAAGGCAATGAAGAGTGCGTGATCGCGCAACGCCCAGTTGGATTGATGGCCGCGTTCGCCCAGCCTGAACACCTGCGCAGTACCGGTCTTGCCCGCCATTTGGATGCCGTCCAACGGGAGCTTCGATGCAACGGCGGTACCGCTTCCGTTGACCACCGCAGCCATGGCGCTGCGAACGATCTCCAGATGCTCCGCCTGAACCCCGAGCGGATCGACCGCCTTGCGAGTAGCTCCCATCAGCAACCGAGGCTGAAGCAGGCTTCCGGACCCCAGGCGAGCAGGCATCACGGCCAGCTGCAGCGGGTTTATCAGGACGTAGCCCTGACCAATCGAGGTATTCGCGGAATCGTAGCCCTGCCACTTCCGGTGATACTTCTTCTCCAGCCACTTTGGATTGGGCATCGTGCCGAAACGCTGTGAGGGGATCGGCAGGTCGAATTCCTGACCGTAGCCGAGATAGTTCACCATCTCCGTGGTCTGCTGGGGATCGGTAATCAGTCCCGTGGCCCAGAAGTAGGTGTTGCAGCTTCGCTCGATCGCGGAATGCATGTCCATCGACCCATGGACTGCATCGCACCGGAAGTAGCGGTTGCCGATTTGATAGCCGCCCGCGCAATGGACCCGACGCTTGGGATCGATGCCCTGTTTAAGGAAAGCCAAGGCCATCGCAGGCTTTATGGTCGAGCCTGATGGGTAAAGCCCTTGCGCGACCTTGTTCAGAAGGGGGATGTGGTCGTTCTCCGACAACATCTGCCACTCCGTCCTGCCGATCCCCTCGCTGAAGCTGTTGGGGTCGAATGCGGGCATCGACACGAAGGCGAGAAGGTCTCCGCTCGTCACATCCATCGCGACAAGAGCGCCCGACTGGTCGCCCATTCGGCGCGCCGCATATTGCTGCAGTCCCTGGTCGATCGTCAGCTGTACGGTGCTACCGCTGCGGTCGGGCTTGGGATCGAGTTCCTTGACCAGCTTGCCTCTCGCGGTCACCTCGACGCGCTGACCGCCGGGCGTCCCGCGGAGATAAGGCTCCAACGTTTTTTCCAGGCCTTGCTTGCCGATCTTCACGCCGGGAATGATGAGCAGCGGGTTCTTGTCCTCTGCCTCATATTCCTTGGCGTTCGCGGTGCCGACATAGCCAAGGAGGTGGGCGACCGCCGGGCCGTCCGGGTAGTACCGCGAGAAGCCGCGCGTTGCCTGCACCCCCGGAAGATCCGGAAGCCGCACCGTCACCGCCGCATATTGATCGTAGTCGACGTTCTCGGCGACCTGGACGGGTTGGAAGCTGTGGCCCTGTTTTAGCTCCGCAAGGATTCTGTCGACGTCATCGCTGTTGAGTTGAAGGAGCTCGACCAGTGTCTTCAGCGTCTTTTCCGGGTTCTCAATCTGCTGCGGGATGATGTCCACGCGGAAGCTCGATCGATTGATCGCGATCGGCTTGCCGTTCCTGTCGACGATCCAGCCCCGCCGAGGCGGAACGGGGATCAACTGCACCCGATTGCTCTCCGATAGCAGTTGGTAACGCTGGTTCTCGGCAACCGACAGCCATCCGAGACGGCCGATCAGAAGGGCTCCGACAGCGGTCTGGGCGCCCGCCGCAATCGCCATCCGCCGCGAAAAGGTCAGCGATTGATGAACCGACGTGAACCGGCGGGCATTGTCGATCTTCATCGCCCGAGCCTCCATCGGTCGATCCGCGCGACGATCCAGGCCGCGATGGGGAAGGCCAGGATCGAGATTAGCAGCGGGGGGAGGATGGAGCGAAACGGCATCGAAGCGCCCATGATTTGGGCGACACGCCATTCGGCGGCTTCCTGGCCGAAGAGCAAAGCCGCGGCGATTGCCCATTCCAGCCAGTAGCCGCGCCACTGGGTGCGTCGGTCAGCGATATCGAGCGCAAGCATTGCAGCTGTCCAGACCGCTACCGATAACCCGATCGGGCTGCCCAAGGCGAGATCATTGAATAGGCCGAGCGGTGCGGCCCACCAGGTGGGAAATGCGTCTGCCCGCAGAAGTCGCCAGGCGAGGAGGATCAGGAAGCCGAAGTTCGGGAACCAGCCGTTGCTCGAAATGATCGGCAGAATCACGAACAGAGAGGCAATGACCACGGAGAAAGCCGGCCAGTACTGAGCGCCCGGAACAGGACCCTGGCCGATATAGCGGTTCTGCGTGAGCGCGGCCCGAACCATTACTCGCCCTCCGCAGAAGGAGCAGCCTTCTCGGCTACTGCAGCCGGTTCATAGGGTTGCTCGACTATCGCGAAACTCGTGGAGCTAGGGTCTGCGAGGGGACGAGCTATGGCGCCGTCATCGTCGAGGCGCATGACGCGCGCGATCGGGATGAGGGGAGGGTAGAGACCTCCGGTCCCGGACGTGATGACGATATCGCCACGACGAAACGGATTGCGTCCGACCTCGAGCGGCCGCAGATCGACGGTTCCGTCTCCGCGTCCCTGGCTGATCACTGGCTGGCCAGTCCGCAGGATGCGAGCCGGGACGATGCTCGCGCGGTCCGAAACAAGGAGAACGCGGGAGGCGAGGGCGCCGGCGTCCATCACACGGCCGATGAGGCCGCTTGGCGATCTGACCGGCATGCCGATCCGTACCCCGTCAGTCGTCCCGGCCGAGAAGATGGCGAACCGCCGGGGACTACTGAATGAAGACCCGACGATACGACCCGTCGCTACAGGAGAGCGAGCTTGCTCACGAAGCTGAAGCGCTGCCTTCAACTCCCTATTTTCCTGGGAGATCGCCTTTGCCTCGATGATGCGCTGGATCATCAGCTGGCGCTCGTGCTTCAGCTTGGCATTCTGATGCGCGGCATCCCAGTAATTGCCTGCGCCGCTGAATAGGCCGCTGAGGGTGTCCGTGACTTCGCGTAAGCCGCCAGTGACTGGTGCAGTCGCGTCGAGCGCGGCGCCACGAACGGCGGAATAGCTTCTTGGCGCAACAAAAGAGACTGCGAGCAGGACAAGTCCGATCAGAAGGCCGGCAATGGCGGCCAAGAAGCTGAAGAACAGCCCGTATTGCGCTTTACGCGACCAGCCGGGGCGCGCCGTCGCCACCCCTCAGCGCTCCATTACGCCGTCTGGAGAACGCCGCGGAACTGCTCTTCCTCGAGCGCCCGTCCGGTGCCCAGGGCTACGCAGGTCAGCGGGTCCTCGGCGACCGTGACCGGGAGGCCCGTCTCGTCGCGCAGGACCTCGTCGAGACCCTGCAGCAGAGCTCCGCCACCGGTCAGAACGATACCTTGATCGCAAATGTCCGCGGCGAGTTCCGGAGCCGTGTTTTCAAGCGCGATGCGGACACCTTCCACAATGGTGCCCACGGGCTCGGACAGGGCTTCGGCAATCTGGCCCTGATTGATTGAGATCTCCTTGGGCACGCCATTCACCAGGTCGCGTCCCTTGATGTGGACCGTCTTGCCGATGCCATCCGTTGGCGGCTTGGCGATACCGACTTCCTTCTTGATCCGCTCGGCCGTGGCTTCGCCGATCAGCAAATTGTGATTGCGGCGGACGTAGGAGCTGATCGCTTCGTCCATCTTATCGCCGCCAACGCGCACCGAGGTGGTGTAGGCAAGGCCGCGGAGCGACAGAACAGCGACTTCAGTCGTCCCGCCGCCAATATCGACGACCATCGAACCAATGGGCTGGGTCACTGGCATGTCTGCGCCGATCGCCGCCGCCATGGGCTCCTCGATCAGGTAGACGGCGCTTGCGCCAGCGTTGGAGGCGGCGTCGCGGATCGCGCGTCGTTCGACAGAGGTCGAGCCGCTGGGCACGCAGATTACGATCTCCGGGAAGCGCCAGGCGCGCATCTTGCCGCCGTGTACCTTGTGGATGAAGTGCTTGATCATCTGCTCGGCGACGTCGATGTCAGCGATGACGCCGTCGCGAAGCGGACGGATGGCTTCGATCTGGTCCGGTGTCTTGCCCATCATGAGCTTGGCGTCGTCGCCGACAGCCTTGACCTTCTTCACACCATTGATGGTTTCGATGGCGACGACGGACGGCTCGTTCAGGACGATCCCGCGGCCTCGCACGTACACCAGAGTGTTGGCGGTCCCAAGATCGATCGCCATGTCGTGCGACATCCACTTAAACCAGCGCGTCCAGAACATTCTTTCCCCGTCTCTGCCCTTATTCGGCTAGATCAGCGGAGCATCCCCCACCGCTTTACCGACGATTAATTACA
>JBKPKE010000139.1:0-3624 GCA_046730955.1 Pseudomonadota bacterium | reverse complement strand
TGTGTATAAGAGACAGGGCTAGTGCCGCACTAATCCTGGGAGACAACATTTTCTACGGCGCAGGACTCGTCAATCTGGTCCAGCAAGCCGCCCGGATTAAAGATGGCGCGACGGTCTTCGCCTATACAGTTGAAGATCCGCAGCGTTATGGAGTCGTGGAATTCGACCCGAAGGACCTCCGGGCCTTATCAATTGAAGAGAAGCCGAAGGAGCCGCGATCTAGCTGGGCCGTCACGGGGCTCTATTTCTACGATAATGAGGTCGTCGACATCGCAGCATCGCTGAACCCCTCAGCGCGCGGCGAACTGGAGATAACCGATGTGAACCGCGCGTATCTCGAACGCGGAAAGCTCCGCGTTGAGCGGCTCGGTCGGGGCTTCGCCTGGCTCGACACCGGTACCCACGATAGCCTTCACGAGGCCTCTGCTTTCGTTCGGACCGTCGAGCATCGGCAGGGTATCAAGGTCATGTGTCTCGAAGAGATTGCGCTGGATCTCGGCTATCTCACTGCTCAGCAGGCGCTGGCTCGCGCCGACCTGCTCGGCACGACCCCCTATGCGGCATATCTGCGCCGCAGGGCCGCGGAATATGCAAATGCTTGACGTGAGGGCCATGCGTCTCGCGGGCCTGTACGAGATCAGGCCCAAAAGATTCGGCGATGATCGAGGTTTCTTTTCCGAGGTCTGGAGCAGGGAGGCTATGGAGGCCGCCGGCTTCGAGATCGAATGGGTGCAGGACAATCACTCATTTTCGGCATCGAAGGGTGTGCTTCGAGGTCTCCATTTCCAGGAGCCTCCTGCCGCCCAGGACAAATTGATACGCGTTTCGCGGGGAACGATTTTCGACGTCGCAGTCGACATTCGCCGCGGATCTCAGACATTCGGACAATGGGACGGCGCCGTTCTCTCAGCCGAAGAGTGGAACCAGATGCTCGTTCCGAAGGGCTTCGCGCACGGTTTCGTGACGCTCGAAGAAAACACGGAGGTCCAGTACAAGGTATCTGCCCCGTATCGCGCAGACCTCGATCGAGCGATTCGATATGACGATCCGGCTATCGGTATCGACTGGCCGGCGATTGGAGTTCCGCTGACTCTTTCCGAGAAGGACCGGAACGCACCGCGATTGAGCGAGATCAATCTGGTTTTCGAAGCGGCATGACGGGACCGATCAAGCAAGTGCTGGTGACCGGTGGCGCCGGCTTCATCGGAAGCGCCGTTTGCAGGCATCTCATTGCCAGCGGCTACGGCGTCGTGAACGTCGACAAGCTCACCTATGCGGGCAATCTCGAATCGCTCCGCGAAGTGGATCGACATCCTCAGTATCGCTTTCACCAGCTCGACATTTGTGACGAGTCTGCGCTGATGGACGTGCTTCGGAACGAGCAGATCAACGCGATCATGCATCTCGCCGCGGAAAGCCACGTCGACCGGTCGATCGATGGGCCAGCGGACTTCCTCCAGACCAATGTCGTCGGGACCTTTTCGCTCCTCAATGCTGCATTGGCCTACTGGCGTGAGCTGGAGGGAGAGAAACAAGGCGCCTTCCGCTTCCATCACGTCTCTACGGACGAGGTCTTCGGCGACCTCCCTCTCGACCAAGGCGTTTTCACGGAAGAGACGCCTTACGCACCCTCATCGCCCTATTCGGCGTCGAAAGCTGCATCGGATCATTTCGTTCGGGCCTGGCACGAAACCTATCGCCTTCCCGTCGTCCTCTCCAATTGCTCGAACAATTATGGGCCCTATCACTTCCCGGAGAAGCTGATCCCGCTCGTCATCCTGAACGCGGTCGATGAAAAGCCGTTGCCGGTATACGGCCAAGGGGCAAACGTCCGCGACTGGCTCCACGTTGAAGATCATGCGCGTGCTTTGGAGGCAGTGCTCACGCGCGGTGAGCTTGGAGAGAGCTACAACATCGGTGGTAGGTCAGAACGCACCAATCTACAGGTGGTCGAGGCGATCTGCGACATTCTCGACCGCAAGCGCCCCCGCTCGGACGGCTCGCCTTACCGCGAGCTGATCCAGTTCGTTGCGGACCGGCCGGGGCACGATCGCCGCTATGCAATTGACTGCGCCAAAGCCGAAACCGAGCTTGGCTGGGCGGCGCAGGAAAGCTTTGAAAGCGGACTGGAAAAAACGGTCGACTGGTATCTCGCAAACGATTGGTGGTGGCGGCCCATTCGGGAGACGAAATATACCGGTGTCCGGCTCGGCACAGGCTCATGAAGGTCCTTGTCACCGGCCGCGAGGGTCAACTCGTGCGCAGCCTGGTGGAAAAGGCAGGCGAGTTCCAGGATCTCACTTTATTGCCTGTTGGTCGGCCGGACCTTGATCTTGAGGTGGCCGGAAGCGTGGCATCGGCCGTTCGCGCCGCTCGGCCCGACGTGGTGGTCAATGCCGCCGCATACACTGCGGTCGATCAGGCTGAAGACGAGTCTGGCATGTCGCAGCGGGTCAACGCGGACGCGGCAGGCGAGGCGGCGAAGGCTGCTGGCCAACTTGGAATACCCGTCATCCAGCTTTCGACGGATTACGTCTTCGATGGGTCCAGCAAGGACGCATATACCGAAGATGCACCCGCCAATCCGATCAACGTGTATGGCCGAACCAAGTTTGAGGGCGAGGAACAGGTTCGACGTTTGAATCCGGATCACCTGATCCTCCGTACATCGTGGGTGTACAGCCCGTTCGGGCGAAACTTCGTGAAGACCACGATGGCCGCCGCGCGCGACCGTGACGTGCTCAGAGTCGTCGATGATCAGCGCGGTTGCCCGACGTCGGCGCTCGATCTCGCCGAAGGCTTGCTGCGAGTGGTGGAAGATTGGCGTTCCGGCGCCTCAACCGGCCTGGGTTCGACCTATCATGCCGCGTGTCCTTCCGCCGCAAGCTGGTTCGAAGTGGCTGAGCACGTCATGACCGAATGCCGTCGGCTTGAGTTGCCCTCTGCCGACGTCGTGCCCGTCTCCAGTGCTGAGTGGCCAACGCGAGCGAAACGCCCGCTCAACTCCGTGCTCGATTCCAGCCGGTTCGAGCGTGATTTCGGCTATCGGATGCCCGACTGGCGGAAGTCCGTGACTGTCGTTGTCGAGCGCCTTGCGCAGGCTGAGGCTCATGCCTGAGCTAGAAGCCAACATCGATCCGTTGACCGTTGCAGGCTTCGGCGAGGAATGGGCGGCTTTCGACCAGTCCAAGCTCGACAGCCAAGAGCATCGCGACCTTTTCGACCGCTATTTCGCGATATTTCCGCTCAATGACCTGCCGCCCAATGCCGAAGGCTTCGATCTTGGTTGCGGGTCGGGGCGCTGGGCCGCGCTAGTTGCTTCTCGTGTCGGCAAGCTCCATTGCATCGATCCGTCGGAGAAGGCGCTGGCAGTCGCGAAACAGGCATTGGGATCACATACGAACGTCGATTTTCACGTTGCCGGCGCGGACTCGATCCCACTGACGCCGGATAGCCAGGATTTCGGCTACTCACTCGGTGTCTTACACCATATCCCCGACACGGCCGCGGCGCTTCGCGACTGTGTCTCGCGGCTGAAGCGCGGCGCGCCGTTCCTGCTTTATCTCTACTATGCCTTCGACAACCGGCCTGCATGGTTCCGCCGGCTGTGGCGAACCACAGAGG
>JBKPKE010000138.1:0-7166 GCA_046730955.1 Pseudomonadota bacterium | reverse complement strand
TGAAGAACGAGGTCAGGCCGTCAGCGCTGATCGAGTCCTGGGTCAGGGTGTAGGTGATGCCGTCGGCGACCAGATCGGCAGCCGAGGCCGGTGATGCCACAATCAGCGCGATTGCCGCGATTGAGGTTCTGAGAGGGAAGTTCATAACGCGGTCCCCTTTTGGAAGCGGGGCGGTTCCCGCGCTCCCTCCAGGCGCGCGACTCGTCCGTAAGGAGTATCTATCCCGATTCAGGGTTAATGTTAACTATTCATTCAACTTTTTTTAACTGTCGTTACGAAAGTGTATCAAACGGGGACAGATAGCGCGGTCCTGCGCAAAGGGTGACGCGTTCCCGGCGCTGCGCTAGAGGGCTGCGCTTTCTCTGAACGGTGACCGAATTGAGCCTTTACGCCCGCTATGCCGCACTCCTCGACGGAGTGCTCGACGAGCTTCAGTCTGAAGGAATCCTCCCGCCCGAGTTGGATCGGCGCGCGGTGGCCGTCGAGCCCCCGCGAGACCCTTCGCACGGAGATCTCGCGAGCAACGCTGCAATGGTCCTGGCCAAGGCCGCGGGCACGAACCCACGCGACCTCGCGTCGCGCATCGCGCCGAAGCTGGAAGCTTTGCCGGACGTGACCGGCGTGGAGATAGCGGGGCCTGGCTTCATCAACATTCGCCTGTCGCCCACGGCCTGGCGCAACGAATTGAAGACAATCCTTGCGGAGGGCGAAAACTACGGCCTTTCGACGATCGGAAACAACGAGCGGGTGAACGTCGAATATGTCTCGGCCAATCCGACCGGCCCGATGCACATGGGACACTGCAGGGGTGCCGTGGTTGGCGATGCCTTGGCACGTTTGCTCGAAGCGGCGGGATTTCGCGTCACCAAGGAATATTACGTCAATGATGCAGGTGCTCAGGTCGATACGCTCGCCCGCTCCCTGCACATGCGGTACCGCGAGGCGCTTGGCGAAGACATTGGCGAAATTCCGGAAGGACTTTACCCCGGCGACTATCTAGTCCCGGTTGGAACTGCCCTCGCTGCCGAATTCGGCGATCGCTTCGCCACGGCTCCTGAGGCCGATTGGCTCGACCTGTTCAAGCGGCGGGCCGTCGACGCGATGCTCCACCTGATCCGCCATGACCTGGGGCTGCTCGGCGTCCACCACGACCTGTTCACGTCCGAACGCGAAGTCCAGGAGTCGGGCGCCGTCGATCGCGCCCTCGAAGCTCTCGACAATAAGGGACTCGTTTACACAGGAACCTTGCCGCCCCCCCGCGGCAAGACGGTCGAGGATTGGGAGCCGCGGGAGTTGCTTCTGTTCCGTTCGACGCAGTTCGGTGACGATCAGGATCGGCCGATCAAGAAGTCGGATGGCAGCTGGACCTACTTCGCGGCTGACACCGCTTATCACATGCAAAAGCTGGAGGGCGCACCCGAACTCATCAACATCTGGGGCGCCGATCACGCGGGCACGGTGAAGCGCACGCAGGCGGCCGTAGAAGCCCTGGCAGGCCGCCCGGCGCTTGACGTGAAGCTGGTTCAGATGGTGCGGCTCCTGCGCGACGGCGAGCCGGTCAAGATGTCGAAGCGCTCGGGAAGCTTCGTCACTCTGGCGGAAGTCGTCGAGGAAGTCGGCAAGGACGTCGTCCGCTTCAGCATGCTCACGCGCAAGAATGACGCGCAAATGGACTTCGACTTCGCGAAGGTCGTCGAAGCGTCGAAGGACAATCCGGTTTTCTACGTCCAGTATGCGCACGCCCGGATCAGCTCCCTGAAGCGCAAGGCGGCAGATGCCGGCGTGAGCCTGAATGGTCCTGTAAATCTCGATCTGCTCGACGAAGAAGAGCTCGCGCTGGTGAAGATTGCGGCGCAATATCCCCGGACAGTCGAGGCTGCGGCCATGGCACATGAGCCGCATCGGATCGCCTTTTACCTCTACGATCTGGCCGCCGCCTTCCATGCTCTGTGGCATCGCGGCAACGATGACCCAGGACGACGCTTCCTCGTTGAAAACAATCCACAACTTTCGCGCGCGCGACTGGAACTCGCGCTCGGCATAGGGCAGGTGATCCGTAGCGGTCTGGCTTTGATGGGTGTTGCCGCGACCGAGGAGATGCGCTGAGGATATGGCCAACGCTTTTGTCGGGTCGGACGCCGATCGGCTTCCCTGGCTGAAGGACAATGTCAAACGGGCGAAGCGAACGCCAAGCTGGGTCGTCGCCTTCGTCGCGGCATCGGCGGTTGCGATCATCGCCGCTTTTTCATTCTGGCTTGGGATGAAGGAGCCGTTCCGCGATGCAGCGGGCAGCCAGGCAAGGCCGCAGGCAAGCATGGATTTGCCTGTCGTGGTGCCGGAACCTCAAAGGCGCGACCAGCTGCCGATGCCTCAGGTCGAGTCTGGACCGGTTCCTGAGGGGGTGGGACTTGCAGTTCAAGAGGATGTGCGAATTGAAGCGCCGCCCGTGAGACGCGTCGCGGCGAAAAGGAACGTGGTCACCATTCACCGCTCGAAAGCTCGAGAGTCGACGGCGGCGAAGAAGAAGCCCTCCGAGGACTCCAAGACGTTGAGCTACGCCAATCCATGGAAATCGACTGGAGTATCCGGTCGCATGGTACGCGTTGGCGCATATTCCAGCATGGACAAGGGCAAGGAAGCCTGGTCCCGGCTCGCCGTGCTGTCTCCGGCGATCAAGCAGCTACCGGCAGTGGTAACGGACATTCCGTCACCGACCGGCCGTACTTTGTACTGGCTGCAGATCGGGACCACTTCACAGGCTCATTCCGAAGTGCTTTGCCAGCGGATGAAGGCCATGGGGCAGCGCTGCGTGGTCGTTGATCTTGCCGGAGCTCGGAAGGACAATCGGAATGGGCGACAGTCGGTCGGCGTATGACGAGCAGCTGCCCTGGCTCGAGGCGGTCGACGATGAGGACGGCCCCACGGGCATGCCAGCGCGGCGGATGCTTGCCGCTCTGCTCGTCGTCCTGTTTGCAGCGGCATTAGTCTTCGCAACTTTCTTCTGGCTCGGGCGGCAGAATGCGGCATCGCCGAGTGGCGCGCCGGAGTTCATTAAGGCGGATCCCAATCCCTATAAAGTCCGACCGGCCAACCCGGGCGGTCTGGACGTGGCCGGCGAAAGCGAGACTGCGTTCAGCACGAGCGCCGGCCAGGATACGGATGCGCAGCTCAACCTGAACGCTGCGTCGGAAACTCCGATCGTGCGCCCGAAGCCTGAGCCCAAGGCGCCACCCGCCGAGCCAACGGAAGCAAAGAAGCCCGAAGTGACCGAGCCCGCGCCGGCTGCGACTGGCGGCAAGGGAAGCGTCATCCAGCTCGGAGCCTTCGCCAACCGCGCACAGGCGGAGCGAGCCTGGTCCGCGCTTTCCGCGCGCTTCCCGAGCCTGGCAGACATGAACAAAATGGTGATTCCGTTCTCGGGAGGGATTCGCCTTCGCGCCGGAGCAGCGTCACCGGAGGCGGCGCGGGATGCCTGCCAGATGCTCAAGGTCGCCGGCGAAAACTGCTTCGTGGCGAACTGATGCAATCTGCGATTTACGGCATTGAAGGTACCGAGCTGAAGGCGGACGAGCGGGCATTCTTTGCCGACGCCGACCCGGCCGGATTCATCCTGTTCAAGCGCAATTGCGAATCTCGCGATCAGCTGCTCAGGCTTACCAGCGAGCTTCGGCAGATCTCGGGCCGCCCGGAAGTGCCGATTCTAGTTGACCAGGAAGGCGGCAGGGTCGCGCGGATGCGCCCCCCAGAATGGCCTGTTTTTCCAGCCAGCGAGGCCTTCGACCGCCTCTATCAACTTGCGCCTTCAAGCGCGATCGAGGCGGCGCGATCGAATGCCCGTGCGCTAGGGCTCATGCTTTCCGAGGTCGGGGTGAACGTCGATTGCCTGCCGATGCTGGACGTAAGGCAGTCCGGCGCTAGCGACATCGTTGGGGACCGTGCGCTGGGAGCCGACCCAATGCAGGTCTCGGCGCTCGGGCGAGCGATACTCGATGGGCTTCACTCCGCCGGAGTCCTTGGCGTCATCAAGCACATTCCCGGCCATGGACGAGCGCTTGTCGATAGCCACAAGGAGCTTCCGATCGTCCTTGCCGACGAAGCAGACCTGGCGGCCGACCTCGAACCGTTCGAGCGCCTTCGCGGCGCGGCAATGGGGATGACCGCCCACGTGGTCTATACCGCCTGGGACGCCGAACGACCGGGGTCGCAATCGCCGATCGTCATTCACGACATCATTCGCGAGCGGATCGGGTTCGACGGCTTCCTGATGAGCGACGACATCGGCATGGAGGCCCTCAGCGGCGACCATGGTCAACGCGCCGCTGCCTGCGTCGCAGCGGGTTGCGATGTTGCGCTTCACTGCGACGGCAAGATAGAAAACATGCTGCTGGTGGCAAAAGCTGTCCCGGCGCTCTCCCCGGAAGGCGAAGCTCGTCTGTCGCGGGCCATGGCGCTGACCTTCACTCCGCAGGACGGTATGGATTTCGCCGCAGCAGTCGAGAATCGGGACACGCTTCTCGCCCTCGTCTAGCGTCCAATTATCCACAATTGATGCGCCGCATCCCTTCGCAGCGGTAGAAGATGCGGCTAATCTTCGTTTCGTGGGGGTGGAAGGTCTCGATTTCGAGGGCCGGGCGGCCGATGAGCTGACGCTCAACCTGGACGGGTGGGAGGGTCCGCTCGACCTGCTGCTCAGTCTTGCGCGGGCACAGAAGGTCGACCTCGCGCAGATTTCGATCCTCGACCTGGTCGACCAGTACACCGACTATATCGCGAACGCGCGCGCGCTGAAGCTCGAGATCGCGGCCGACTATCTCGTGATGGCGGCGTGGCTAGCCTATCTCAAATCATGCCTGCTCCTGCCGAAGGATCCCGAGCAGGACCCCAGCCCAGAAGAAGTCGCGCTTCGGCTGCAGATGCGTTTGCAGCGGCTCGACGCGATGCGTGAGGCGGGGGCGAGGCTGCTTGGCCGAGATCGCGTAGGACGGGACGTTTTCGTTCGCGGTGCGCCGGAGGGGCTTCGTCTCATCCGCAAGTCGGCGTGGCAGGTTACTCCGTTCGATCTTTTTTCCGCCTACGGTTTCGTCAAGGCGCGCAGCGCGCCGGCGATGCATGTCATTCACGCTCGCCACGTGATGACGCTCGAAGACGCGATCGACCGCGTCAGCAAGATGATCGGAATGGCCATCGAATGGATGGAGATCGAGGCCTTCCTGCCCGCAAGCGACGATCCCGTCTTCCGCCGCTCGGCCCTGGCATCGAGCTTCGTCGCGGCGCTTGAACTCGCGCGGCGGGGCCGGCTCGACCTCCGGCAAGACGAACCCTTCGCTCCCCTGCAGCTCAAGAACGCCTGATGGACGAGCTGCTGAGAGCCATCGAAGCGACGCTTTTCGCATCGGCCGAGCCGCTCACGGTTGATGAGCTTCAGGAGCATGTCGGCGAGGGCGATGTCGAAGCTGCGCTCGAACAACTCGCCCAGCATTATGAAGGCCGCGGCATCGAGCTGGTCGAGCGGGGAGGGCGCTGGCATTTCCAGACGGCGCCCGACCTTGCACATCTGCTCCGCAGGACCCGCGAAGAACCGCGACGTCTCTCTCGCGCCGCGACAGAAACGCTGGCCATCATCGCCTATCACGAGCCGGTGAGCAGAGCGGAGATCGAGGCGATCCGCGGAGTCCAGATCTCGAAGGGCACGCTCGACGTGCTGATGGAAGCGGGCTGGGTCCGCACGGCCGGACGCCGGGAAAGCCCCGGCCGGCCATTGCTATACGCCACCACTCCGGAGTTCCTCTCGCACTTCGGTCTCGGGTCGAGGCGCGATCTGCCGGGTATCGACGACCTCAAGGCGGCGGGCCTGCTCGATCCGCTCGACGAAGGCGTCTTCGAAGCGCTTGGTCAACTCCAACTGGAAAGCGAAGAAGAGCAGGACTAGAAGCGCGCCAAAGGAGCTTATCGATGGGCGGTTTCAGTTTCTGGCATATCCTGATCCTAGCGATCATCCTGCTGCTGCTGTTCGGCGGCAATCGCTTCTCGGCGATGATGGGTGATGTCGCCAAGGGTCTGAAGAGCTTCAAGCAAGGCATGGCCGACGACGAGGACGAGAAGAAGCAGCGCTACGAAGAGCAGCGCAGGCTCGACACCCGTCCGATCGACGTCACCCCGGAGCCGCGCCGTACCGAAGAACCGGCCGCCCGCCCCGGCGACGACCACCAGGCGTAACTTCGTCCGGCAACGCCGATGTTCGGCGTCGACACTTCCGAGCTGGTTCTCGTCGCGGTCCTTGCGCTGATCTTCATCGGCCCGAAGGACCTGCCGATGGCCCTGCGCACGCTTGGCCGCTGGGTCGGCCAGGTGCGCGGCATGGCGCGCCATTTCACGAGCGGCATCGAAGCCATGATCCGCGAGGCGGAGCTCGAGGAAATGGAGAAGAAGTGGCGCGAGGAGAACGACCGCATCATGCGCGAATATCCCGCGCTTCTGGAAGGGCAGAAGGCAGAGGCGGAGCAGGCGCAGCAGCCTCTCCCGCCGGTCGAGCGGCCGGAGGGAATTCCCGATCCGCTTTCCCCGCCGCCGGCAGGCCTTGAAACCGACGAAGCTCCCGAGAAGAGGGAGCTGCCGTGAAGGACATAGACGACACCAAGGCTCCGCTGATCGAGCATCTGATCGAGCTTCGGCGGCGGCTGCTCTATTCGCTCGTCGTCCTCGTGGCGCTGTTCTTCAGCAGCCTCTATTTCTCGCGCGACATTTTCGCCTTCCTGGTCCAGCCGCTGATCGCCGCGGGCCAGGGCAAGATCATCTACACCGATATCTTCGAGGCCTTTTTCGTCGAGGTGAAGGTCGCGCTCTTCGCAGCGCTGATGCTCGGCTTCCCCTTCTTCGCGATCCAGATGTGGAAGTTCATTGCCCCGGGCCTGTACGTGAAGGAGAAGAAGGCGCTCCTGCCCTTCCTCCTCCTGACGCCCTTCTTCTTCGTCGGCGGTGCCGCCTTCGCTTATTATGTCGCAATGCCCTGGGCGTTGCACTTCCTGCTCAGCTTCCAGGGAGACGTTGGAGGGATCCAGCGCGAAGCGCTTCCGGGCGTCGGCAATTACCTGAGCTTCTGCATGCGTTTCATTTTCGGCTTCGGCGCCGCATTCCTCCTGCCGATCCTGCTCATGATCCTCGAACGC
>JBKPKE010000137.1:0-3712 GCA_046730955.1 Pseudomonadota bacterium | reverse complement strand
CAGGTCGTGTTCGTCACAGCCTTCGATAATTTCGCCGTTCAGGCCTTCGATGTTGGAGCTGCCGATTACGTTCTCAAGCCGGTCGAGTTCGGACGCGTCGCTGCCGCGATAGACCGGGCGAGGCAGTCTCTCGAGGCCATCGACGCGGAGCAGCGCATCGCGGAACTGCGGCAGGTCGTGACAGCGCTTCGTGAGCAGGAGCGGACTTCCGAAGCGAAGCGTTACGAGACGGAGATTTGGGCGGAGTGCAGGGGCGAGTTCGTTCGCATCAAGATCGATGACCTGGACTGGGTCGCGGCCGAACGCGATTACGTGCGCCTTCACGCTTACGGAAGGTCGTACCTCCTGCGCGAGACCATCTCGAGCCTCGAGGCGAGGCTGGATCCGGAGTTGTTCGTTCGAGTCCGACGCTCGGCCCTCGTGCGCATCGAGCGCATCGGCGGCATTCGCAAGGCGGGCTACGGCGATTTTCGGGTCAGCCTTTCGGACGGAAATGAGATACGCGTCGGCCGCACCTACGTGCGGAAGATCCGGACGTTGATCGGGCCGCGTTCGCGCCAGCCGGATGCCGGGCTGCAATGAGTTCGGTTCAATTGACCTGGCGTTCGTCGCGATCCTGGTCCGCTCGTCGCAATCCTTCGACATTTTGAGCGCAAGGATCGCCGTTGGTCTCAAGGCCAGGTGACCTGGCTCGAACATCGTCGCAAGAGTTCATCCGGGTCGTGAGTGGCGGGCTCCTCTGCCATTTCTACCCACCTCGTGCATGAGAGTGTGCGGCGCCGGGTCCAAGTTGACGGTGCCGCACACTATGCCCGGCCCAAAGGCGGCCGGTAGATCTGAACGCGCCGAACCATTCGGGCGGCAATTACAACTCGACCGGCACCCAGACGGGCGCGGTCGGCCGCTTCTTCCGGGTCGGAGCAAACTTCAAGTTGTGGGAAGCTACGAGGAACCCCCGAATCCTTGCAGCTTCTAGTCGCGAGAGGGCGTCCCGATGGGGCGCCCTCGATCGCGTTTGAAGTCAGCCCGGTGCGCCGAGCATTGCCTGTCATTTGTCGAGCGAACACGGCTTTGGTCGCAATTCAGGGCCCGTCGCGCTTCCGATTGCAGCATCCATCGATTTCGGCGCGAAGCGCGGCGGCCTTCAACCTACGCATGCCTGGCGTCCGGGGGAGCTATCCCCTCGGTAGTGACTCCGGGCGCAACAGATGCGGAGATGCGCACATGAGATTTCTGATGATCGCGGCATTGATCTCCGTGGCTCCGCCGGCGGCGGCTTGCGCGGACTTCATGCACAATGAAAAAATCAGCATTGCCGTCCCTTACGGCGATCTCGATCTGCGGTCGGCGGCGGGGCGCGAGGCGCTCGATCGGCGGATGGCCGCGGCTGCACGATTGATCTGCGATATGCCGGAGTCCCGCGATCTCGACCGCCTTCGCCTGCAGCGCCGCTGTCTGAATGAGGTTCGCGAAAGCGGAAGCGCCGTGGCCCGAAAGGCCGTAACTTCGCTCCGCGTCGATCCCAACGGCTGACGATTCAATGGGCGGAACGCAGCGTGCCGCGGTTCTGTCGACTGTAGCGCTTCTTGCAGGGTGCGCGACCAATGCCCAGATCGCTCTTCCATCGGACATGCTCGCGCGCACCGACGCCATTGAAGTCGTCGGCATCGGAGGTCGGAGCAAAGGCAGCTTCCATATCGGTCGATCGAACGGCAGGTTCAGTCGGACCGCGGCCACGCTCAGGATTGGTGACGATCACCTAAGCAACATTGGCGGCGCACGCTTCGACGCGGCCGGTCCCGAATTTGGCGGAAGGGCCTCGGGTGACTGCAAGTTCGATGAAGGCCGGCTCG
The DNA here is from genome assembly GCA_046730955.1 of Pseudomonadota bacterium. Taxonomy (GTDB): domain Bacteria; phylum Pseudomonadota; class Alphaproteobacteria; order Sphingomonadales; family Sphingomonadaceae; genus Sphingomicrobium. The sequence continues at coordinate 1,859 of JBKPKE010000137.1, read as the reverse complement.
ATTGGGGCGCGGCCGAATTCAGTGAGAAGCGGCTCACTTATAGCTGCACGCTTCATCGCAGCGGGCGACCCGACGCAGGCCTCGTTCTCACGGAGATTCCGAGCGGCCCGGGCGTCCTTTCCGCGCTGACTCGCCGCGGCGAGCTGCAAATCGACGGAATGACGCTGACGGTACGGGCCGTCCATCAATTCGAGGACGCCAGTGCGAAATCCGGAACGCCGCTCGGATATATCTTCAGCCTCGCGGGAAGGGAGGTCGGCGCAGTCGACGTTGCCGCCCGGAGGATGATTCATCTCCCCCGCGAGCCTGGGACGGAGCGCGACGCTGTGCGCATGGCCGGCTTGGCGCTGTTGCTCTTCTGGGATCCCGGCGAATAAGAATTGGAGGAACCGCGGGCACTCGTCCCACGTGAAAGTCCGCGCGGACATGGGGGTTGTAATGCGTGCATTCGTCGCTTTCGTCGCGCTGCTGGGAGCCGCACCCGTGCTTGCTCAAGCTTCCGGACCGGTTCCGTCGCTCTCTCCGGAGAGCGCGAAGGCGATATTGGCGATGGAGGAAGGAACGTGGGACGCGGACGTCACCTTTCCCTCTGGCGATGCGTCAAAGCCCGACGCCAAGGCCGTGGGCCTTCAGGTAAACCGTCTGCGCTCGGGCGGCATGTGGATCATCAACGAGTTCTCGGTGAAGGGAACGCCGTATGAGGGTACCGGCGTCTGGGGCTTCGACCGCACCAAGAATCGCTTCAGCGGCATCTGGGTCGACAATAATGATCAGCAGATCCGCATGGACGACGGCCGCTGGGATCCTGCCAAGAAGACTATCATCTGGACCGCGAACGTCGCGCAGCCCGACGGTGCCTGGATGCGCCTGCTCTTCACGGAGAAGTTCGAAGGGACGGTCCGTCGCTTCGACATGGTCGCGCTCACTCGGAAGGGTGAGGTCCCGCTCGTTCGCATCGTCTTCACGAAGCGGGACGAAGCAAAGACTTGATATTCGCAATGTGAGTGGAGGCCCGAGCCGGAATCGAACCGGCGTGCAAGGATTTGCAGTCCTCTGCGTAACCACTCCGCCATCGGGCCGGAGCGCGCCTTTCAGCCGCCTTTTGTCGGATGGTCAAGCCTCCGGCCGCCGCCAAATCCTATCGACCTTTCGACCAACGGAATGCGGGCAGGGTTGGCGATGGACGCTCGGCCCGATAAGAGCGGCCTTGCATCCAAGGTGTATTAGCAGCATATAACAGCTATGACGGTTCACGCTCCGGTTCCCGATTTCGCGGCCGCCCGACAGGCGATGGTCGACTCCCAACTGCGGCCGCAAGGGGTCAACGATCCATCCGTCATCGCGGCAATGTCGCTCGTTCCGCGCGAAAAATTCGTGCCCGGCGAGCAGCGTCCGCTCGCCTATGTCGATCGGGCGATTCCGCTCGGCGAGGGGAGGGCGATGCCTGCTCCCGCCGTAACGGGCCAATTGCTGACCGCGCTCGTCGCGCTTCCGGGCGAAAGCGCCTTGGTCGTCGGCGCCGGGACGGGTTACGCCGCAGCCGTTCTCGCGGAAATGGGCATCAAGGCCACCGCGCTCGAAACCTCCGCCACTCTGGCTGCTGCCGCGAAAAAGCTGCGCGTCGGCATCGTCGAGGGCGCTCTTGCGGACGGGCACGCGCGTTCGGCGCCCTACGACTTCATTCTGATCGACGGAGCCGTGGAGGTCATTCCTGACGCGCTGGTCGATCAGCTGAAGGAAGGCGGACGGCTTGCCGGGGCGATGATCGAGGAAGGGGGGATTACGCGTCTCTTCGTCGGTCGCAAGGCAGGCGGCGGATTCGGTTTCCATTCAATCGCGGATAGCGCGACGCCGGCCTT
>JBKPKE010000136.1:0-10002 GCA_046730955.1 Pseudomonadota bacterium | reverse complement strand
GGTACCTGGTTCCACGAAGGGTCGCCCATCGGCCGAGCCGCCATGGTCCGCCTTTTCTCAACTGTGCTTCGGCGCGAACCCGACGGCACCCATGTCCTAGTGACACCGGTCGAAAAGCTGGAGATCGAAGTCGAAACGACGGCGTTCCGGGCAATCGAAATGGAGACCGAAGGTCAGGGCCGCGACCGCCGGATCGCGTTCCAGCTCGATAGCGGAGACGCACTGATTGCGGGACCCGAGCACCCCGTCTTCCTGGCCGTGGGCGAGCACGGGCCTTCGCCCCGGCTTGCCGTACGCCATGGCCTTGAGGCCGAGCTTTCGCGTCCCGTTTATTATGAGCTTGTCGAGATCGCGCTTGCGGAAGGATGCGATCCGCCGGGCGTGTGGAGCGGGGGTGTCTTTTTTGAACTTGCCCCGGTCGATCCGGAATGACCCTAGCAAATCGACTACGTGAGGCTCTCCGGGGTGAGCCGGCGATGCCGCTGCTCGAAAGTGACGCAGTCGAAGGCGAAGGCAAATCCGAAGCGGCCATTCCAGCCGCCGTGTTGATCGGCATTACCGACCGGGACGAGCCAGGGGTGATCCTGACCGTGCGTCGCGAAAACCTTCGGACGCACGCGGGACAGGTCGCCTTTCCCGGAGGGCGGTTGGATCTTGGAGAAACAGAAGAGGAAGCCGCGCTTCGCGAGGCGTGGGAAGAGATCGGCATTCCGGCAAGCGAGATCGACGTCGTCGATACGCTTCAGCCCTACCGCACGATCACAAACTATCTCGTCACTCCCGTGATCGCCGTCGTCCGCCCGGATCTCCCGCTCCTGCCGCACGAACCTGAGGTAGCCGACTGGTTCGAGGCGCCCCTCGCCTTCGTTCTGGACCCGGCCAACCAGAGCCGCAAAAGCGTGCTGTTCCACGGGCAAACCCGGCACTATTACGAAATCCTCTGGAACGGCCGCAGGATTTGGGGGGCTACGGCGGCGGTGATCGTCAATCTGTCACGCAGACTGCAATGGCCGTGAGGCTGGACGCGGGCAAATGGCGCCGCCGGCGAGGCATGGCCCGGCTACTCGACGCTTTGGGCGCGGATGAGGGTCTCACGCGCTATGTGGGCGGAGCGGTCCGGGACGAATTGCTTCACTTGCCCGTCAATGACGTGGACCTCGCAACGCGGCTGCGCCCGGAGGAAGTCGTCGAGCGGCTCGAAGCCATGAAGATCCGCGCGGTGCCGACGGGCATCGATCACGGCACCATTACTGCCGTCAGCAACGGGCATGCCGTTGAGGTCACGAGCCTCCGGCGCGACGTCGCCACCGATGGCCGCCGGGCAACTGTGGCTTTCACCGACGATTGGGAGGAGGATGCCGCTCGTCGCGATTTTACGATCAATGCACTCTCAGCCGATCCTGAAACAGGCGAGATATTCGACTATTTCCAGGGTCTCGAGGACCTCAATGCACGTCGTGTCCGCTTCATAGGCAACCCCTACCAGCGCATTGCAGAGGATCATCTTCGCATTCTCCGCTTCTTTCGGTTCCACGCCCGATTCGGCGAGGGCGAACCGAACGCTGACGCCCTTGGCGCATGCACCGCCCGGGCAAACGACCTCATGGCCCTGTCACGCGAGCGCATCGCGGACGAGCTCCTCAAGCTGCTGTCGGTTTCGGATCCGACACCAACGATCAGGATCATGCTCAAACGTTCGATCCTGCGGCCGGTGCTTCCCGAGATTTCCGAACCATCAGCAGATCGCCTGGACTCGCTTGTGGCTGCGGAGCGCAATGCGGGTATCGAACCGGATCCGTTGCGGCGACTGTCGTCTCTCCTGCCCAGCGATCCGAGCGTCGCCGAACAGATCGCGGTTCGCCTCAAGCTTTCGACGCGAGCACGTAAGCGTCTCGCCTGTTCCGCGACGACGGAGCTCGATATCAACCCGCATGCGCTGGCTTATTATATGGGAAGCGAGTGCGCGATCGATCGATTGCTTCTGGCCGGTCATTACCAACCAGCGGCCGAGCTTCGCGACTGGGATCGCGTCCGGTTACCGATTGGCGGCGGCGAGCTCATCCGGCGCGGACTCCAGCCGGGGCCAGCCGTCGCGAAAGCCCTCCGGTCGGTCGAGCGCCGTTGGGTCGAAGCTGGCTTTCCCGACGGGGCGGAGCTGGACCGGATTATCGAACAAGCTCTTGCTACCGTTAGGAAATAGGCGCTTCAGGGTCTGTCGTAAAATTACAACACCTGCGCGGAGAGGCGGCTGATCCGGTTGCTTCACCCGGAGTTCCGATGCATGACCTAGCCAGCCTATTACCTTGGCCAAGAGGGGTATTTTCCATGCGTAGATATTTGCTCGCTGCGGCCGCCGCTGTCGCGATTGCATCGCCGGCCGCCGCGCGCGACGGTTCTGCTTACGTCGGAGTCGACCTTGGCGCCATGATGCCGGAAGACAATAACTTCGACTTCGAAGGACCGAACAACAGCTTCGATCGCGTGATGAACCTCGACTATGATGTCGGCTACGATGTCGATCTCATTGGCGGTTACGACTTCGGTATGTTCCGGGGCGAAGTGGAACTCGGCTACAAGCACGCTTCTGCGAACGAAGTCACCTTTGACCCCCCTGTCGATCCGACCGGCGCGGCGCATGAGGCTAGCGGAAAGGGCAGCGTGTTGTCCGTAATGGCAAACGCATTGCTCGATTTCGAAGGTGGTGACGGCTGGGGGGGCTTCCTGGGCGCCGGCGCCGGTCTTGCCAAGGTAAAGATCGATACCGGTTTCTCTGGGAATTTCCCGGCATCCGGCCTGACCGACTTCATCGTCGACGACAGTGATTCCGGCTTCGCCTGGCAGGCGATCGCCGGGGTTCACTTCGCCGTGAGCCAGAACATCGACGTTGGTCTCAAATACCGCTTCTTCAACGTGCCGAACGTAACGCTTCGCGATTCGACGCTCGACGTAAGCCTGAAGGACAAGTGGCGCTCGCACAGCATTCTCGCGAGCCTGACCTACAACTTCTACACTCCGCCGGCTCCGGTCGAGGCCGCTCCGCCGCCTCCCCCGCCTCCGCCGCCGCCAGCGACGCAGACCTGCCCGGACGGATCGGTGATCCTGGCGACCGAGGCCTGCCCGGCTCCGCCGCCTCCGCCTCCGCCGCCGCCTCCGGCGCCAGAGCGCGGCTAAACGTAGGGCTCAAGAATAAGGCCGGTTCGGATATACCTGAGCCGGCCTTTTCTTATGGGCTCAGCGAATTTCGCGCCCAGGCTCGCTGTGAAAAGAGACTAGTCGCGCGGGACGCGCGAAGCCTGCATTGTCGCCATTGCCACTTGCGCGGCGCCAGGCTGATCCCAGCCGTAGACGTCTTTCAGGAAGGTCAGCCCCTGATTGGAGACCTGCGCGGTGAGGTAGGTCAGGACGATGGGTACAGGTTGAGCGATTTGCACCTGAGTTTCAGGAACTCCTCCGGGTGCAACAGGGTCGCTTCCCAGCAACCAACGGCCGAAACGATGCGCATCCTCAAGTCGTACGCAACCGTTGCTTTGATGAAGATCGGCGTCGCCGAACCGGATCTTCGCCTCCGTGTCGTGCAAGTAGATGTCCTCGGGGTTCGGGAAGGGAAACTTGAGGACGCCCATGAAATTCTTCGGTCCCGGGTCCTGCCGAACGCGGATGCGCGTCTTCCCGGCCTGAACGGCTTTCCAATCAATCGTGCTGTATGGAACTGTCGCTGAGCTCGGCGTCCAGTCGGCCATGACCTGGTAGCCCATTGAATTGAAGTACTTCTCACCGCCGGCAAGCGTCTTCTGGGCAATCGGACCGCGCACGAGATGGTCCGGCGCATTCCAGTACGGATTGTACACGATGTAATACATCATGCTGGAGATGAGCGGCGTCGGCAGCTTCCGCGATCCGACGATGACCTTCATCGAGTCCACCGGCACGCCGTTTTCGTAGAGGAACACTCTCGAGCTGCCCGCGTCGACGAGAATGAAACGGCCCTTGCCCGGAATGGAACGCGCGCGTTCCAGATTGAGGACGACGCGCGGGTCCGGATCCAGGGACCCTGTCTGTTGCATCCGCACCCATTCCGCGTCGCGGATCCTGGAATAAACCGGGTTGACTGCTGCAACAGACGAAATGTGCTGCTCAAGTGAAGGCGCGTTGGATGCGGCAAGAAGGATCTGATCCGTCCGGGCCCCCTGCGGTTTCAGGACGTCATAGGCATAAATCATTCCCGGCGTCGGACGCTTGATCGTCTGGACATAGAGTGCCCAGGCCGCAGACAAGGTCTGCTCCGCATTCGTTATGTCGCTCGGATTGCCAGACGCAGCCTGGCGCACCGCATTCTCCACGCCGACGGCAAGCTCCGGGCCATTTTGCAGGCCGTCGAGGCGAGAGCGGCGAAGGACCTGCTGAAGCTGCGTGGCCGCTACGGTCGGAGCACCGTTGCGGAACCACATCGGTTTGAGCTTGAACTGGTCGTAGACCGCCGCGACCGTGCCCGCTGTCGGTAGGCTGACGACAGGCGGGGCAGCCATCGGTGTCAGAGACTGTTGCCCTGCTGCAGCATTGGGAGTGGCGACCGCAATTGCGGAAGCCAGCGCGAGCGTGATGAAGCGTTCCAAAGTCACGGTTTCCCTATACCCGGCTTTGTCTGAACAATGCCCTTACGGTTCAATGGGTTCAACCGGGGCGCATCCCTAGGGATTATCAGCCAAATAGTGTGTACTTGAGGACACAGCCGGTCGTACGCGCGGACTAGCGGCGCTTGCGCGATTTCCAATAATCGAGCGCTGCTTCCGCCATTAAAGGCTTCGCGAAATAGAACCCCTGCCCGCTTGCGCACCCGAGCGTGGCAAGCGTCGTCGCGAGCTCAACCGTCTCTATCCCCTCGGCGGTCGTCGACATCCCCAGCGCGTCGGCCAGGCTGAGCACGGCTCGAACTATGGCGACGCTGTCAGGATCGATCATCATTCCGGAAACGAAGCTGCGGTCGATCTTTAGGACGTCGATCGGCAGGCGCTGAAGGTACGCCAGGCTCGAATAGCCAGTTCCGAAATCATCCATCGCCACGGTGGCGTCCAGGGACTTGAGCGCATCGAACACGCGCTGGGCGCGCGCCGGATCCTGAACGATCGAGCTCTCGGTAAGCTCGAGCGTCAGACGATCGCCGCTGAGGCCGCTGGCCTTCAGGGCACTCTGAACCATCGAGGCGACATCGTCTCGAGCCACCTGAATCGCGGAAAGATTGACCCCGACGTAGACCGGAAGTCTTTCGCCGGCGCTCCTGTCCCATTCCGCGAGGGTGTCCGCCGCCTTGTGCATGGCCCATCGGCCCAGCTGCAGGATAAGTCCGGATTCCTCGGCAACCGGGATGAATTCGGTCGGGCTGATCTCGCCCCGATCCTCGTGGTTCCAGCGTGCAAGCGCCTCGAAGCCCGCGACTTCGCCGGATTTCAGATCGATTAACGGCTGGTAGAAGAGATTGAGCTGGTCCTTATCGAGCGCGCGCCGAAGCTCGGTCTCGATCGAAAAGCGCCGGCGCGCTTCGGTTGCCTGCTTCGGCTCGTAGACCTGGGGATTTCCAGCCTGCTTGGCCTGTTTCACCGCGAACTGCGCGTTTCGGAAAAGCTCTTCTGCGTCGCTGCCCGCCTGCATCAGGGCGAGACCAATGGCGCACTCGACGCGGATCTCGAGATCGGAGAGCTTGAAGGGAGCTGCCATGACCTCCTGGATTCGGTCGGCTGCAGCCAAAGCATCGGCCACGCCCCTGCGAAGCGTGACGAGGACTCCGAATTCATTGCCGCCTGTACGGGCGAGGACGTCTCCCCCGCGAAGCGCCGACATCAACCGGCGAGCAAAGGTGATCAAAAGCTCATCGCCCGCAAGGCCGCCCATGCTCTCGTTGATGCGCGAGAAACGCAGCATGTCGACGACGAGGACAGCATGCTGCACGTCGCGCACTGCCTCTTCACCGGCCTGTTCGATTCTCTCGGTGAACGCCAGGCGGTTGGGAAGACCTGTGAGGCTGTCGCGCAGCATTTCAGCCCGCAGCGCACGTTCCGCCTGCGCTTCGACCGTTCGGTCGACGAGGCTCAGCAGGCAACGGCCCGTGGTCGACTTGCCTCGCGGAAGTGGCGCCAGCTTTAGCCTGAAGTAGCGCGCCGAAACTCCGTCGCCATCACGGAAATCGAGCTCATCGGGCGCCGTCGGGCCGGCAAAGAATGCTGTCAGGAGATCCGAGATGGGACCGTCACGCAGGCAGTCAGCACTGTTCCAGTCGAGCGCCGTACAGGTCGACAGCTCCACCGTGTCCTTGAAACGATCATTGTAGGCAAGGACCGAGAGCCCATCATCTGAATTGCCGATGATGGCTGCTGCAATGGGAAGAGCGCCAAGAAGGGCCGCGTCATCCGCTGTCGCGATGTGCGGCCTCGCGCGGGTCTTGTCCCCCTGCCGAACGGGTGTCCCCATCGACAGACGGTTAATTGCAGCCTGCATGTGGGCGGTTTACCCCCGCGAGGTTAATTCGCGGTTTCCTCCACGAGAGAAAGGAGTTGATTCGAGTTAATAGCTCAAGTCAGTCGAAACGGTTCGAGCGCGGGAAGCCGATGGGGGGCATTCGACCGGCGGCGCCGCGTGCAGCACGCCACGGAGTAAGATCCGTTTCCGTCCGTACACGACCGCTTTCTCCTCCAAGCGCCCAGCTCAGACCTTCGATTAGTCGAAATGCGATTGCGTCCGACAGGCCCCCGTCGCGATAGCGTTGCAGCGTAACGCCCTGACCGCGGCCAAGTTCGGGCAGCTCCCCAATCGGAAATACCAGCATCTTGCGGTTCTCCCCAACAACCGCGACGGCATCGGCGTCCGCGGGCACGGTCCGGACTACGGCTACCTTGGCACCGCTCCGAAGGTTCACCAACTGCTTCCCCTTTCGGGTCTCTGCGAGCGTCGCTTCGCCGCTGGTGAGGAAGCCCTTCCCATCGCTCGATGCGATGAGCAGCTTTGTTTCGGCACGTATGACCATCAAAGCGACAATCTCAACTTCCGCGTCAAGGTCGATCGAAAGGCGGACCGGCTCACCGAAGCCTCGCCCACCCGGAAGCTTGTCGCCGCCGAGCGTGTAGACCCGTCCGTTCGCCGCGAAGAGAGCCAGCCTGTCCGTCGTCTGCGCGTGGAAGATCGTGTCCAGCGCGTCGCCTTCGCGGAACTTCAAGGTCTCGGCGTCATCAAGCGCAACGTGTCCACGCATGGCTCGAATCCAGCCCCGCTGCGACAGGATCACGGTGATCGGCTCCTTCTCGATCATCGCCGACCAGTCGATCTCGCGAGTTGCAGCCACTTCCTCGATGCGTGTTCGGCGATCGTCGCCGAACTGAGTCTTGATACCCTCAAGGTCCCTCTTGAGGCGCCGTCGCTGCCGGGCGGGTTCGGCCACCAGTTTTACAAGTTCCTCGCGCTCCTTTGAGAGCTTTTCGCGCTCCCGGCCGATTTCCATCTCCTCGAGCTTCCTCAAAGAGCGCAGCCGCATGTTGAGGATCGCTTCCGCCTGGCGATCGGACAGCGAGAATTCGGCCATCATCACTGCCTTCGGCTCATCCTCGTTGCGGATGATCTCGATGACCCGGTCCAGGTTAAGGTAGGCAATTAGGAAGCCGTCGAGCAGCTCTAGCCGGTCGTCGATCTTGCCGATGCGGACCTGGCTCTTGCGGACCAGAACCTCGATCTGGAACTGCAGCCAGGCGGTCAGCGCCTCCTTGAGGCTCATGACCAATGGCGTTCGGTTGGCGTCGAGAACGTTCAGATTCAACGGGAAGCGAACTTCGAGGTCCGTCAGTCGGTAGAGGCTTTCAAGTAGCAGATCCGGGTCGACTGTTCGGGCGCGCGGTTCGAGGATCAGGCGGACCTTTGCGTCGCTTTCATCCTTCACATCCGCGAGGATCGGCAATTTCTTGTCGGCGATCAGGGTCGCGATCTGCTCGATCAGCTTGCCCTTCTGGACGCCGTAAGGAATTTCGCTGACCAAGAGGTGCCAGCCGCCGCCCTTTTCCTTCTCGACGCTGATCGAGGCTCGGAGACGGAAGCTGCCACGCCCGGTAGCATAGGCTTGAGCAATGCTTTCGCGGCTGTCGACCAGCACACCGCCGGTTGGGAAGTCGGGACCGCCGACGAAATCCATAAGCGCCGAATCTTCGGCCTTCGGATTGTCGATCAGGTGGATCGCAGCGTCGATGAGCTCACCCACATTATGCGGCGGGATCGACGTGGCCATGCCGACGGCGATGCCGCTCGCGCCATTGGCGAGCAGATTCGGAAAGAGTCCGGGAAAGACTTCCGGCTCTTCTTCTTCGCCATTGTAGGTCGGCCGGAAGTCGACGGCACCTTCGTCAATGCCTGCCATCAGCGCCATGGCGACGGCGGTCAGCTTGGCTTCGGTATAGCGGTAGGCAGCCGCGTTATCGCCGTCGATATTCCCGAAATTCCCTTGTCCGTCGACGAGCGGGTATCGAAGGGCGAAATCCTGGGCGAGGCGGACCATGGCGTCGTACACGCTCTGGTCGCCGTGCGGATGGTATTTGCCGATCACGTCGCCAACGACGCGCGCGCTCTTCTTGTAGGCGCCAGCGGGGTCCAATCGCAGCAGCCGCATTGCCCAGAGGAGTCGCCGGTGAACGGGCTTCAGGCCGTCCCGGACATCCGGGAGTGACCGCGCCGTGATCGTCGATAGGGCGTAGACGAGGTAGCGCTCCGAGAGAGCGGCGTCGAAGGGGGTTTCGATGACGGATGAGGATTCGAAGTTCGGGTCCATGCAACCCGATTAGCAACGCCAGTAGCGTCTCGTCACGCCCGACTTACGCGGCTTCGTAAGTCTTTGCTTCTTCCATCACCGCAAGGAGCCATTCGCGGAAGCGTTTGACCTTTGGAATCATACGTCGCTCGGGCGGAATGCACAGCCAATAGGCCCAGCCGCGCGCCGAAATCCGGTCGGGGAAAGGCATTGCCAACCGCCCGGCCGCTACGTCGCCTTGCCAGAGGAACGGAGTCAGGAGGGCAAATCCCTGCCCGGCCATCGCCGCATGACCTTCGTTCGCCTGATTATCGAGACGAATGCCCGGCCGACGGAGCGCCTGTTCGTCCGCGGCCACGCCATTGTCGCAGAACCATTGCTGCCACCAGTCGTCGCCCGGGTTGATAATATGTGCGTGCGGCATGTCGCCAGGTTCAAGCTTGCGGCCCAGCTTGCGTTCCTCCGCTGCAATGCATTCGGGACTTCCCATCGGCGTGAATTGCGATGGGAAAAGCTCATAGCATTCGAGCCCGGGCCAATTTCCAGGGCCCGCGCGGATGGCAAGGTCGGCATCGCCGGCCTTCAAGTCGACCAGCTCGTTACTTGTCGAGAGCCGCACCGCCAGCTCCGGATGAGCCATCTGGAACGCGCCGAGCCGCCAGGCGAGCCAGGTATTCGCAAACGTATGCGTCGTCGTGATCGTAAGAAGGCTTTCATCCTCCTCGCGATGAGAGGCGAATGCCGTTTCGATGGAGTCGAAAGCCTGGGTGAGCGTCGGAAGCAGGCGCAGACCTAATGGCGTCAGCCGTGCGCGCCCGCGTTCGCGAACGAACAAGGGTGCACCGAGCCTCTCCTCCAAGGCTTTGACCTGATAGGAGACGGCAGCTTGCGTGAGCCCAAGCTCGGCGGCAGCAGCAGTGAAGCTCTCATTGCGAGCTGCCGCCTCGAAGGCGCGAATGGCAGCAAGAGGCGGAAGGCGTCGCATCGGGCTCACATAAGCCCAGCTTATAACCTTTGTCGAGCCTTTGATTGGCGCCGTAACGATCGGAATCGTAGGTAGTCAACAAGTCGCCGCCGGACCTTTTGGGATCCTCTCCCCAGCCCCCCTCTCCGGCGGCGGCCATCAAAGGAGGAGCGAAAAACATGGCTTATGGACTCAACCCGCGCCTGTTTATCGAGAACGGGCCCGCAATTCGCGCTGCCGAAGCGCAGGCGCGCAGCTCGAG
>JBKPKE010000135.1:0-4427 GCA_046730955.1 Pseudomonadota bacterium | reverse complement strand
ATGTAGAGGTTCCGGTCCAGCTCTACGGCCGCCTTCAGAGCGGCAAGGAGTTCAACGCGCGAGGGTCGATGACCTTGCGCCGCGTGAATGACGTGCCCGGCTCGACCGACGAGCAGCGCAAGTGGCACATCTACCGAGCCGACTTCCCCGCCTCGACATAGACGAAGGCTTTTCTGCCAGACTCCAGTGTCACCTCGGTCCTTGCATAAGCGTCGACCTCATAATTGTCGGAGCTGACTAGCTCGGCGGACGTAAGAAAGAGCACGGTCCCCGAGATGCGGTCGGTTGGCTCGCCGGTCTCCCGCGCAATCGTGTGGACTGCCTTGCCGCTGAGACCAATCACATGTGGGTCGTCGATCGCGAGATCCACGAGAATGTAGCCCGCCAGGACGTCCGGCTCGCCTTCAACCAGCCGACCGTAGGTCGCCAGCTGCACCTTGGGGTCCTGTAGTGTCCCGTAAGAGAAGAGTGCGATCATCTCGCTCATTCGGCCTGTCTCCGATTTCCCTTCCCTAATCCGAATTGCCGTGCTTGGCTTGATGCATGGTCGATCTCGACGCTTTTCGCTCGGAAGCCCGTGCATGGCTCGAGGCGAACTGCCCGCCGGAAATGCGCGAGCCAATGCGGTCCGAAAAGGACGCCTGCTGGGGTGGACGCAATTGGACATTCCAGAGCGACGCCCAGCGCCATTGGCTGGAACGCATGGTCGAGCGCGGCTGGACTGTCCCGCACTGGCCGAAGGACTATGGCGGAGCGGGACTGTCACCGGTTGAAGCGAAGGTCCTGAAGGAGGAGATGGCGCGGATCGGCGCTCGCCAGCCGCTGACCAGCTTCGGCATTTCGATGCTCGGCCCAGCGCTTCTCAAGTTCGGTAGCGACGAGCAAAAGAGGCGTTTCCTGCCCGAAATCGCGGGCGGCGAAATTCGGTGGTGCCAAGGTTATTCAGAACCGGGCGCCGGATCCGACCTGGCCGGACTTCAGACCAAGGCGGAGGACAGGGGCGATCACTGGCTGGTCAACGGCCAAAAGGTCTGGACCAGCTATGCCGACAAGGCCGATTGGATCTTCTGCCTGGTCCGAACGTCGACGGAGTCCAAGCACCAGGGTATCAGCTTCCTTCTGTTCGATATGACCACGCCTGGCGTGTCGACCAGGCCGATCCTGCTGATCAGCGGCAACTCGCCGTTCTGCGAGACCTTCTTCGACGACGTGAAGGTCCCGAAGGATCATGTCGTCGGCGAAGTGAATCGCGGCTGGGACGTCGCCAAATATCTGCTCGGCCACGAACGCGAGATGATCGCCGGCATGGGCCTGGGTGGCATGGGCGGGCTCGGCTCGGGTTCTCTCGGAACCGCGCTCAAGCCCGACGACCCCCTACTGCGCGCGGACCTTGCAGCCTTCGACGTCGATGTCCTTGCCTTCGCCGCGATGAGCGAGCGCTTCTTCGAAATGTTCAAAGCCGGCGAGACGCATCCGGCGAGCCCGTCCATGATGAAATATGCCGGGACCGAGCTCAACAAGCGACGCCACGAGCTGATCATGGCTGCCGGCGGCTCCGAAGCCCTCGAATGGGACGGCGAGCGGTCGAAAAACGGCAAGACACCGCGCGACTGGCTGCGTACCAAAGGCAATTCGATCGAGGGCGGCACGAGCGAGATTCAACTGGGCATCGTCGCCAAGCATATTCTCGGACTTCCGGGAGCCTGACGCGTGGCGCTTCTCACCGACGACCAAAAGATGTTGCGAGAAACGGCGGCGAGCCTTCTCGCCGAGGAGGGCGCGATCTCGAAGCAGTTGCGTCACTGGCGGGACACAGGCTGCACGGACGGTTACGGGACGGCCTTGTGGAAGCAGTTTGGCGAACTCGGCCTCACCGGGATCTGCATTCCCGAAGACCACGGCGGGCTTGGTCTGGGCGCCGTCGAGGCCGCGCTCGTCCTGGAAGAGGTTGGCCGCAACCTGACGCCATCGCCATTCCTCACGACGGCGGTGGCCGCGGCGCGCGCGATCGAAGGCACGGAGCACGCTGAGCGCTGGTATCCAGGGATCCTATCGGGTGAGGCAGTACTTGCATTGGCAGTCGACGAGAGCCGCCGTCACGCGCCCGAGCAAACGGCGCTGACTGCGGAACGACGGGGCAATGGTTTCCTGCTCAACGGCGCAAAGCAGTTTGTCGTCCACGGCAATTCCGCGGACATGGTGCTGACCGTGGCGCGGACGGCTGGATCGCCGGGGGACCGCGACGGCCTGACGATGTTTGCCGTGCCCAAGGGAACTGCCAAAGTCGAACGCGTCACTCTAACCGACAGTTCGAAAGCTGCCCGTCTGACGTTCCAGAATGTCGAGCTGGATGCCGACGCAATCGTCGGCGAGGTCGACAATGGCTCGGCTTCACTTTCGCGGGCATTGAATGCCGCTCGAGCGGGCGCAGCCGCGGAGCTCGTGGGCGTCGCCGCCGGCGCTTCGACGATGACTGTCGATTACCTCAAGCAGCGCAAGCAGTTCGGCAAGCTGATCGGCGAATTCCAGGCGCTGCAGCACCGCGCCGCGCACCTCTATGGCGAGATCGAGATCGCCCGGGCTGCAGCGCTCAAGGCGGCAGAGCTTTTGGATTCGGGCGACGACAAGGCAGAACTGATGACTCACGTCGCCAAGGCCAAGGCCGCGACCGTCTCCAAGCTCGCGGTGGAGGAAGGCGTCCAGATGCACGGCGGGATCGGAATGACCGACGAGCATGACATCGGCCTCTTCATGAAGCGCGAGGCGGTGCTGCGCGAGCTCTTCGGCGATGCTTACTACCATCGCAATCGGGTGGCAGAGCTCAGCGGCTACTGATCAGGCCGCTCCAACAGAAAATTCAGGCGCGCGCTCGCGACCGGATTCGCCCTGTCCTTTTGCCAGGCGAATGCTTCTACGTTGGCGATCCTCGCACCGAGCCGCTCGATCGTAGCGGAAGCAAAGGTCTCATGATCGTCGGCGCCGCGCATGTAGTCCACGGTCACGGTAATCGGCTTCACGATCACATCATCATTGTCGAGCTCGCGCCACAGAGTTGTGAACGCGGCAAACTCGAGCAGCCCTGCGATTGCGCCCCCGTGCAGATACCCGGGGCGCCCAATCACATTTTCGTGGAAGGGCATGACGACGAGCGGACCCTGCTCGCCCTCGTCAACCCGTAGCTTCAGGAGTTCGGCGTAAGGCGGGAGGGTGCGCACAACCGGCGCAATAGCGCCTTCCGCGCCCTCGCCAAACCAATCAATATGTCAGCCCTTCGATCGATATCCGCATAAGGCTCCAAGAATGAAGCTGGTGAAGAGCGCGAGCTGGATCTTTCCGGCTGGGTCGTGCCAGCCAAAATATTTTCCGCCCCAGCCGAACAAGGCGATGAAGATGGCCAATGCCAATCCTACCACGTCGGATACTCCTTCGGCACCGGACCGAGACCGGCTCGCCAAGAATGCGCCGTTCAGGGTAAACAGACGGTAAAGCTTGCCGCTTTCCGCGCCTGAAGCCATAGGGGGCGAAAGGAGCTTGGCCCCGCATGAAAGCCCGCGTTTTCGTCACCTTGAAGCCCGGTGTACTCGACCCGCAGGGCAAGGCCATCCATCATGCGCTCGAAGGGCTCGGCTTCACTGGCGTCCAGGACGTTCGCGCGGGAAAGCTGATCGAGCTTGAGCTTGCCGACGGCACTTCGGATGCCGACATCGAGGCCATGTGCCGCAAGCTTCTTGCCAACACCGTCATTGAGAATTTCCGCATCGAGCGGCTGGAGGCTGTCGACCGATGAAGAGCGCCGTCATCGTCTTTCCGGGCTCGAACTGCGACCGCGACATTGCGGTTGCGATTGAGAAGGTCACGGGCCGGGCGCCGGCGATGGTTTGGCACCGTGAAAGCGAGCTTCCCGACGGGACGGACTTCGTCGCTCTCCCGGGCGGCTTTTCTTATGGCGATTATCTGCGTTCCGGCGCGATGGCAGCTCGCTCGCCCATTATGCGGTCCATTGCCGATGCTGCCGGTCGCGGAATGCCCGTCCTAGGCATCTGCAATGGCTTCCAGGTACTGACCGAGGCAGGTCTCCTGCCGGGAGCACTGATGCGCAATGCGGGCTTGAACTTCGTTTGCCGCTCCGTGCCGCTGAAGGTCGAGAACAGTCAAAGCCTCTTCACGTCGCAATATGATGCGGGCGAAGCGATCTCGATCCCGGTCGCTCATCACGACGGGAATTACCAGGCCGACGCCGCCACTCTCGATCGCCTTGAAGGCGACGGCCGCGTGGCCTTTCGCTATCTCGACGAGGTGAACGGGTCGGCAAGGAGCATCGCGGGCATCCTCAATGATGCGGGCAACGTTCTCGGCCTTATGCCTCACCCCGAGCGCGCGCTCGAAGAGGCACATGGCAACACCGACGGGCGGCGCTTGTTCGAAGG
>JBKPKE010000134.1:0-20693 GCA_046730955.1 Pseudomonadota bacterium | reverse complement strand
GCCCAGCGCTAGAAGCGCCGGCGGAAGATCATCGCTGCGGCCCAGCCCAGACCCACGGACATGATGACCGCTGCAAGACCGTAAAGACCTTCGTGGCGGCGGGCGACCAGGGAAACCCAGCGCTCGAATCCGCTCTTGCCGATCTCGATGTCGCGGGTGGCAACAGCAATCACCTTGTGATCCTGAATGAGGAAGGTCTCGGCCGAATAAGTCCCGACGGGCACCTGGCTGGGGATGAAGATGCGTGCCCGGTAGAGCACGCCCTCGGTGATTTCGACGCCGCGGGGATCCTCGACATAGACGCCCGACCGTTTGCGCAGGTCGATCAGGCCCGCCTCGAACCGTCGCGCCTTTTCCGGAAGTGCGGCTGAGCCCGGCGACAACTGCAGGTTTTGGAGACCGATTTCGTAGATGGCCGACGTCCGTTCATCGAGGAGCTTCGAAACCGGCTGGGACGAGGCAACGGCGTAATAGGCCGGCGCCGAGCGGAAGCGCGCGGAATCCGCATTCATCCAGATACCGGCGATCTTCTGTTTCTCGCGGACGAGGATCGGTTGGACGGGCCCGCGCAGGACGACTGCGATGTCGGGGTCGTGCTGGGGGATGCGGCCGCGCGGATAGAGGATCGCACCGAACAAAAGCAGCTGTGCCCCGGTGAAGCTGTACCGAATCTCGATCCGGCGGGCCGACACGTCCGGCACCAGCACGGGCTTCGCCTGCCCCATGAGCGAAAGGGAAGAGAGAGCGATGATTGCGGCGCGCGTGACCCTCACAGATATTCCACCGTGAAGATCTCGTCGGGGCGCCATGCAAGTCCGAGCGCCATCCGCACGCCGACGAGGAGGATGACGATGGCCAGCGCCAGACGCAGGAAATCGGGCTTCATCCGCGTCGCGAGAACCGCGCCATATTGGGCGCCGACCACGCCTCCAACCAGCAGCAGTCCGGCGAGCACGATATCGACCGAGCGCGTGGTCAGGGCATGCGTCATGGTCGTACCCGCGCTGATGCAGAGGATGATCGCCAGCGAAGTGCCGATCACGACGCGGGCCGGCATCCCCAGCAGATAGATCATGGCCGGGACCAGGATGAAGCCGCCGCCGATGCCGAGCAGCATGGTTAGTACGCCCGCACCGAAACCGAGTGCCAGCGGGGCAAGCGGCGAGATGTAGAGACCGGAGGAATAGAAGCGCCAGCGGAGCGGCAGGGACGCAACCCACTTGTTATGCCGGGGGCGTTCCGCCGCGACTTCCGGCGTCTTGATGACTCCGAGCGCTGTCAAAGCGTCCTTCAGCATCAACACGCCGATGTAACCAAGCAGGAGGACGTAGAGGAACCCGATGACCACATCGATCTGGCCGCTTGCCTGCAAGGCACGGAAGATCGCCGCGCCGAGCAGCGAGCCGAACATGCCGCCGACCACCATGACCGCGCCCATCTTCAGGTCGACGCCGCCGCGTCGGGAGTGCGCCATGACTCCGGTCACGCTCGCTCCGGTGATCTGCGTCGTCGCAGATGCGACGGCGACGCTCGGCGGAATTCCGTAGAAGATGAGCAGCGGCGTCGTGAGGAAGCCTCCGCCGACGCCGAACATGCCTGACAATATGCCGACGAGACCGCCCAGAACGATGATCAGGAGCGCGTTGACCGATTGGCCGGCGATCGGGAGGTAGATGTCCATCGGCTGCAGGAAGGACTAGCGGCAAAGTCGCCGCGAGGCCAAGCCGAACGGCAGTTTTCCGCTAGAAGTTCGCTCCGAGCGTCAGTGCGGGCCCCGAACTCGGCTGGGCCGCGCCCGCAAGCCGCTGCCGCCAGTCGAGGTGGAGGCTGACGTTCGGGCGAAGGCGGTACGAGAGACGCGGACCGGCATCGACCCGATACAGTCCGGGTTGGTACCCGCCCCAGGCGCCGAGACCGAGCGAAAAGCGTCCGAGTACGGGGCGCGACAGAGTGAAACCGCGATCCGCGAAAAAGTCGCGCTCGCGAAGCCCAACGACTCCCGCCTGAGCATAGCCGTCAAGCATCAGGTTCCAGCCGATGGGGCGCTGATACGCGCCTCCTTCCGCGAACAGTGCAAAGTCGGAGCGACCCGTGCCGAAGCGCCCGATGGCTTGGCGTCGCTCGGCGGTGATTGAGAGGGGAATCGAAGGAATTGGCGTCA
The DNA here is from genome assembly GCA_046730955.1 of Pseudomonadota bacterium. Taxonomy (GTDB): domain Bacteria; phylum Pseudomonadota; class Alphaproteobacteria; order Sphingomonadales; family Sphingomonadaceae; genus Sphingomicrobium. The sequence continues at coordinate 18,532 of JBKPKE010000134.1, read as the reverse complement.
GTCTTATCCCGGCAGCGACCTCACCCCCGCGGCTTCCGCCGACCGGGGAACTGGAGCGCAAAGACACCGCGAGCCTTGGGTCGAGAGCGTAAGTCAAACGGGCACCCGCCTGACTCCCTCCAAGCGTCCCTCCACTGGCGAGCGAGCCTGTTCCCGGTGTGCCGCGAAGCAGAGCCCAGGCGTTGAATTGAAGGCGGTTCAGATGCTTCTCCGGCAGGATTCTGCCCAGAAGCCCTCGCGATGGGGACTGCGGCTTTCCCGCCCAGCCAGGGATGATCTGCGGATCGACTTGCGCGAACTCCATTTGCTCGACGGGCGGCAGGTCGGAATAGGTTTCCGGCTGCACCGTTTCGACAGGCCACGATTGCGCCGGGGGAAGAGGAACAGTCACCGTCTGCGCCGGTGCGTATGCCGGATAATAGATCGGAATGGGAACGTAGCGCGGAATCGGTTGGGGATAAGGCACATAGGCCTGAGGAGGGGCGGAGGACGGATAATAGGATGCGTAGGAGTAATCTGTGCCAGCAGTGGCGGGCGCAACGGGCTGACTGATCGGAGCAAAGTCCAATATCGCGCTTGATGGTTCAGGCGGTGTTTCCGCCTTTGCTACCGCGAAAGTACTGAGGTCCGGCAGCATCCCCGCCGTAACGCCTCTCAAGACCACCCAGCCGGCAATCGCGACCAGAAGAAAACGCATCGGAGCACTCATAACGCCGCCTCTTTGGGAAAGATGTGCTGCGTTTTGTCCCAGCGCGGAGTTCGACCCGTGCGGTACAGCGACAAAGCGCGAAAAGCCGAAAGAACCGCGATGAGATTGGCCACAAACAAGCGCGGTAAGGAGAGCAGCCCTTCCTCGATGCCATATGCCGACGCCGTAAATCCGGCCCGCATCAGCACACGCCAGGCAAGCAGCCAGGCGTTCAAGATAAGCAGGTTCGCAAGGATCGGATCGATCCGGACATCGACCGGCGCCCCAAGCAACGCGGCCAACCGTAGCTGGCTCCACAGCAAGGCAGCCAGATAGGCGGCGACGATCAACAATGCAGCAAGCGGACCGCGGCGATCGCGCAGGCGCATCCAGCGCTCCCCGACGCTCCCGTCCCAACCCATGCGATCCCATCCGGCGAGTGCGATTCCGCCGAGCCAGCGTGCTTTCTGACGGACAGCCGCGCTCAGCGTCGACGGGAAGTGCCCGCGGCTTGCAACGACGCCAGGCTCCCCTGGCTGAGCGGGTATTCGAACGAATATCGATTTTCCGCCGAGCGCGCCGATCCTGAGACCCAGCTCATAATCCTCGGTCAGACTTGTGCCGGCAAAGGGCCGTCCCTCATGCATGGCAGCGAGCTTCGCCAGCACGGTTCGCTCAATCGCGCATCCGACCCCGGCCAATGGGATGGCAGCGCCGACTGCCTCGCGGACGACCAGCTCCTTCGCATGAGCTTCCGCGAACTCGTCGCAATAATGGCCCGAGATCCAGCGCGACTGCGGATCGATCAGAGGAAGTACAGGCAACTGGATCGCGGCGGCGCGGCCGATCAGACCATCAAAGATTCTCAGCTCGAAGCGATGGACCACGTCCTCTGCATCATGGAGAACGATGGCCTTGGCCGCTTTGCCGGAATCGACCTCATAGGCGACCAGAGCGTCGTAGAGATTGTTGAGACAGTCGGCCTTCGTCGTCGGGCCATCCTTCTCCACGCGCACGGGAATGACGCGCTCATCCGCGACGCTGGCAATGGCTGCGGTCGTCGCAGGGTCGTTGCGATAATGGCCTACGAAAATGCGGTAATCGTCATAATCGAGGCGCTTGAGCGCGGACCTAAGCATCGGGGCGATGACCGCCGATTCATCCCAGGCAGGGACGAAGACCGCCATAAAACCGGGATTCTTCCGGAAGACGAAGTAGCTCGCGTAGGCCCGGCGATAGCGCTTGTAGACGGTCAGCGAACGCCACGAACGGCGCGCGAAATAGATCGCGTCGACCGCGAGGTCGTTGAGCCCAAAAAGCAAGAAGCCAACGCCCGAAAAGAGCGCAAGCTCGGCTGCGACGCGCGCGACGACGTCGGCGGCATACATGATCGTGGCCGAAGAAGCGGCTTAGAGCGTAAGTCTGCGAAAGACTGAATCAGTTACTCGGGACATTGGCGACACCCCCAACAAACCAACCGAGCCCCGGGCTGATGCCATGGCATCCGTTGTTGATCATGGTTGTGGAGTTTTCTCCCCGTCTGAGCCAGCTAAGAAGAGGCGTGCTCCAGCAAACGACCGGACAGAAAATCGGAACGACGGCGCTTACGCGTGTCCATTTCCTGCTGCTCTATGCGGCCATGCTCGTCGCCGCGGCCGGGAATACGGCCCTGCAGTCGGTCATGCCCGCGATCGGGCGCGAGATCGGAATTTCCGACTTCTGGGTGGCGGTAGCCTACACCTGGTCGGCTGTCCTGTGGGTGTTGTTCGCGCCGTACTGGGCGGAGAAGAGCGACCGGCATGGACGCAAGGCACTGACCTTGCTCGGTCTCACCGGCTTCATCGTCTCGACCCTCTTGTGCGGGATCATGCTCCACCTCGGCCTGAAAGGCGTGATCAGCGGAGCGCTGACCTTCGCGCTCTTCGGAATCTTCCGCGGTATCTACGGCACGTTCGGTTGCGCAACTCCCTCGGCGACGCAGGCCTATCTCGCCGCCAAGACACGCCGAAGCGGGCGGGTTGCCGCGCTCTCGGCTCTATCTTCCTCGTTCGGGCTGGGCACGATCATCGGACCGGCGATCGCGCCTTTGTTCGTCCTCCCTATCATCGGGCTCGCCGGGCCGCTCTTCGCTTTTTCGCTCATCGGCCTCATGGTTTTCACCGCAGTCATGTTGTGGCTTCCCAATGACCGCCATGGGCGAAGGATCGGCCGCGGGGCAGCGATGAGCTATCCGTCGATCGCTTCGCAACCGACGGGCGCAAGCGTGCTCGCGGCAACCTCTCCCCGGCGAAAGCGGCTGAAGTGGACCGACCAACGGATCCGCGACTGGATTGTCGCCGGAGTAACCGCCGGCCACGCTCAGGCTGCGACGCTAACCTGCGTCGGCTTCTTCGTCATCGACCGTTTAAGTCTCCAGCCGCACGGTTCCGAAGCATCCATCGCGATCGTGATGATGGCGGGCGCATCCGCGACGCTTGCCGCTCAATGGGGCCTGATCCCGCGCCTTGGGCTGAGCCCCCGATCATTGATTACCTCCGGCGCTCTGATCGCTGCGATCGGCCTGCTGGGAACATCGCTATCGCGAGACCTCTACGGCATTACCTTGTCGTACGGGATCGCCTCGCTCGGCTTCGGCTTCACTCGCCCCGGTTTCACCGGAGGCGCCTCGCTTGCCGTGCCGATGAGCGAGCAGGGAAGCGTCGCGGGAGTGATTACGTCGGCGAACGGCATCAGCTACGTCGCCGCACCGGGCCTCGGCATGGCGTTGTACCTCGTTCACCCGAACCTTCCGTTCGAGATTTCCGCAATGGTACTCGTCGTCCTCGCGCTTTGGGGTCGTCGAACGCTGCCGAAGGGCTAGCGCTCCGGCCCCTTTTCGTCCCCGCCGCGTGAGCGGAGCATGCCTGGGAGTACGAAGCCGATGCCCGTGGGCCGGACGGAATCGCTCTTTAGCGTCTGCTGGATGCGCTCATATTCCTCGAGCATATCCGGCGTGACCGAGGCCCGGGTCTCACCAAGGGCAGCTTCAAAGTCGGCCATTGAGACCTTGTCCGCATCGAGCCCGCGCCGAAGCGCCGTGAGTCCGGCACGACGAACCAAATCTTCGAGGTCGGCGCCGGTGAAACGCTCCGTGCGCTGAGCCAGCGATTCAAGATCTACGTCGGCGGCGAGCGGCATGTCCTCCGTATGGATCGCGAGGATGCGGCGGCGGCCGGCCGTGTCGGGCGTACCGACGTAGATCAACTCGTCGAGGCGTCCGGGGCGAAGCAGCGCCGGATCGATAAGGTTCGGCCGGTTCGTTGCGCCGATGACTACGACATTGTTCAGCTCCTCAAGGCCGTCCATCTCGGCGAGGATCGTGTTCACCACACGCTCGGTCACCTGGGGCTCGCCGAGGCCGCCGCCGCGCGCTGGCACGAGGCTGTCGAGCTCATCGATAAAGATGACGGTCGGCGCGACCTGCCGTGCACGGGCGAACAGCCGGGCAATTTGCTGCTCGCTCTCGCCATACCACTTCGAAAGGAGATCAGACGACTTGGTCGCGATGAAGTTCGCCTGGCTTTCACGAGCGGTCGCCTTGGCGAGCAAGGTCTTGCCCGTGCCCGGCGGGCCATAGAGCAGAAAGCCCTTGGCGGGCCGGATGCCGAGCCGGCGGAAGGCGTCGGGATGCTTGAGCGGCAGCTCGACACCCTCGCGCAGGCGGTCGCGCGGCGCGTCGAGCCCACCGACATCGTCCCAGCGGACATTGGGCGTTTCGACCATCACTTCGCGCATGGCCGAGGGTTGCACGCGTTTCAGGGCATTGGTGAAATCGCGCGGCTCGACCGACAGGGCGTCGAGGATCTCCGTGGGGATCGCCTCCTCGGACAGGTTCAGTCGCGGCATGATGCGCCGGACCGCTTCGAGAGCGGCCTCGCGGGTGAGCGCTGCAAGATCGGCGCCGACGAAGCCGTATGTCTGACGTGCAAGTTCGTCGAGGTCGACCTCCGGCGCGAGGGGCATGCCGCGCGTGTGAATCCCGAGAATTTCCCGTCGGCCGCGCTCATCCGGGACTCCGACCACGATTTCGCGGTCGAACCGGCCGGGACGCCGAAGGGCCTCATCGATAGCTTCCGGCCGATTGGTGGCCGCGATGACGACGAGATTCTGCCGGGGTTCGAGCCCGTCCAACAGACTCAGCAGCTGCGCGACAAGGCGCTTTTCCGCTTCCCCCGTAGTCTGGCTGCGCTTTGGTGCGATGGAATCGATCTCGTCGATGAAGATGATCGACGGAGCCTGCTCCGACGCCTGTTCGAAGAGTTCCCGAAGGCGCTTCTCACTCTCGCCGTAGGCCGAGCCCATGATCTCCGGTCCGGCGATGTGAAAGAACCTCGCATCGCTTTCATTGGCGACCGCACGCGCGAGCCGCGTCTTGCCGGTGCCGGGTGGGCCATGAAGCAGGACGCCCTTGGGCGGATCGACGCCGAGGCGCTGGAACAATTCGGGATGGCGAAGCGGAAGCTCCACCATCTCACGCAACGCGTCAATCGTGTCGCGCATGCCCCCGAGGTCGTCGTAAGTGACGTCGGCGCGACGTTCGCCGTCTTCCTTGCGAAACTCGGGGAGCAGCTCGATCTGCGTATCGGGGCCGATGTGGACGATGCCCTTGGGAGTCGCGCTCACCACCGTCAGCCGTACTTCCTGAAGCGCGAAGGCCGGCGCGTTGAGCATCTGCCGGACTTCTTCAGGCATGTTCGAATCAATGCGCTGGTGGCCGGTCGTGGCGACGACGTCGCCCTCCGTGATCGGGCGGTTGGCGAAGCTTCGCTTGAGCGCGTTCGCCGAGCCCTGCAGCCGGATGTTGTCCTGTGCGGGCGCGAAGACCACGCGCGTTGCAAGCTTCGACTCCGCTTTCCGGATTTCAACGAAATCGCCCGAACCGACGCGCGCGTTCGAGCGCTGCAGGCCGTCGAGCCGAATGATGTCGAGCCCGGCATCCTCGGCATAGGGTCGCAGCGCCCGCGCCGTGGTGGTTCGCTTGCCGACGATCTCGATCACGTCGCCTTCGCTGATGCCCAGGTTCTGCATTGCGGTCGCGGGCAGGCGTGCGAATCCCCGGCTCCCTTCCATGGGTGGCAGGTTGGCGACCTGGAGTTTTACGGTCGTGGTCCGCTCGAGGGTGTCGGTTTCTGCCACGCTTGATCCTCTCAGCTTTCGTGCCGCGTGCGTAACGGCTGGCGGTCTTAGTCGTTCAATGTGGTGAACCCAACCCGCACCAAAAGGTTCGGCCCTGACTAGAACTTCAGCGAGCCGGCGATCTTCCTGACTACGGAGCGCGGAGCGAAGCGCGTTGACCAGGCACCGGCCTTGTTGACCGCGCCCGGGATGACCACCGCGCGGCTGGCTTCGAGGCCTTCGAGGCCGGCTCGCACAACGGGCCCCGCCTCCATGGCCAGGCGTTCGAACTGACCCAGGCTTTCAATGCCCGCAACTTCGCCGAACTCGGTGCGCGTCGGGCCAGGGCAAAGTGCACTGACCTTGATCCCCCGATCCTTCCATTCCTCGTGCAGGGCCTCGGTGAAGGACAGCACATAGGCCTTGGTCGCAAAATAGACGGCCATTTTGGGGCCCGGCTGAAAGGCCGCGGTCGACGCGACGTTCAGGATCCCGCCCCCTCCGCGATCCCGCATGTCGTCCAGCACCACATAGGCGAGATTCGTGAGCGACCGGATGTTGACGTCGATCATTTCCAACTGGCGATCGAGCGGCAGCGCGTCGAAACGGCCCCGCAATCCGAAGCCTGCATTGTTGATCAAGGTGCGGACCCAGAGGCCGCGCGACTTGATCTCTTTGAGGAGCTCTGCCGGCGCGTTCGGCCTGCCGAGATCAGCGGCAATCACTTGCGCCTTGCCGAGCTCGGCAGCGAGCTCGTTGAGGCGATCTTTGCGACGGGCGACGAGTATGACCTCATCGCCGCGCGCGACACATTGCCTGGCGAATTCGACGCCGAGGCCAGCCGATGCGCCGGTAATCAGCGTGACTGGCCGCGGCTCCATCCGATCAGCTCGCGGGCCTGATCTCGGCCTTCACGATCTTGCCCGGGCTCGCCGGCGGCTCGCCCTTCGGAAGAGAATCGACATGCTCCATGCCGCTCTCGACCTCGCCCCAGACGGTGTACTGACCGTCGAGGAAGCGGGCGTCGTCGAAGCAGATGAAGAACTGGCTGTTGGCGCTGTTCGGGTCCGGGGTGCGGGCCATCGAGCAGGTCCCGCGCACGTGCGGCTCGCGACTGAACTCGGCCTTGAGGTCGGGCAATTCGGATCCACCGGTGCCGCGCCCGGTCGGGTCGCCACCCTGAGCCATGAAGCCCGGAATCACGCGGTGGAAGGTGACGCCGTCGTAGAAGCCGCTCTCCGTCAGTAACTTGATGCGCTCGACATGGCCGGGGGCGAGGTCGGAACGCAGCTTGATCACGACGTCGCCGCCGCTGGAAAGATTGAAGACAAGGCGATCGTCGTCGGCCATCGGGAAAGCTCCTTTGAGAGAATTGGCGCGATTTAGGCTTGCGATGCGGGTTGCGCCAGTGGAGCCTCGGCAATAGGACGCCCTCACGGGTCGAGCTTGGGGGAAAGTGGCATGAGCGAGAGCGAGAACATCGCCACCGCAGCCGTCCCCGACGAAGCGGACATCCTCGACGACATCATGGACGAGGAAGACCGACTGCGGCCGGAATTCGTCGAGCGCGTTCTCGATGCGGTCGATGCGGGCGACGATGAAACTGCCCGCGAGCTCGTCGCCCCGCTTCATCCCGCCGACATCGCCGACTTGATCGAGCTTGCTGCTCGCGACGAGCGCGAGGGCTTGGTGAAGGCGCTTGCCGGAATCGTCAGTCCCGACGTGCTCGCCGAAATGAACGAGCACGTCCGCGAAGGTTTGCTCGACGAGCTGGAACCGCAGCAGGTCGCGGACATCGCCGGTCAGATGGAGACGGACGATGCCGTCGCCCTGATCGAAGATCTCGACGAGCACGAGCAGCAGGCCGTGCTGAGTGCGATGGAGCCCGAGGATCGGGCGGCGGTCGAAGACGCGCTCAGCTATCCCGAGGAAACGGCCGGGCGCTTAATGCAGCGCGACGTCTGCGCGGTCCCGGAGCATTGGAAGATCGGCCAAGTCATCGACTACCTCCGGTCGACCGACGAGCTGCCAACCGATTTCTGGGAAGTCTTCGTCGTCAATGCGTCCCATCATCCGGTCGGAACCTGCAAGCTTTCGACAATCCTCAGGACTCCGCGGACGAAGCCCGTCCGGGACATCATGATCGAGGACCAGACGCTCATCCCGGTCGACATGGACCAGGAAGACGTCGCTCTCCGGTTCCAGAAATATGGTTTGGTCTCAGCCGCAGTCGTGGACGAGGCGGATCGCCTCGTCGGCATGATCACGGTCGACGACATCGTCCACATCATCCAGGAAGAGGCAGAAGAGGACGTCCTTCTCCTCTCGGGTGTCGGCGACGAAGGCGACATCAACGAGCCGGTGACGGAGAGCTACAAGTCTCGGGTTCGCTGGCTGGTGGCCAACCTGCTAACCGCTTTGGTCGCAGCGTTCGTCATCCGCCAATTCGAACATTCCATCGAGCGCCTCGCCATCCTCGCGGTGTTGATGCCGATCGTTGCGGGCGTCGGCGGGAATGCCGGGACTCAGACGCTGGCAGTCACGGTTCGGGCCATCGCGACCAACCAGCTGACAAGCTCCAACCGGTGGCGAGCCGTTTGGCGCGAGCTTCGCGTCGCTTTGCTCAACGGGATGACGATTGCCTTGCTGATCGGCTCGGGCGTGTTCGTGGTCCTCGGGAGCGCAGATCTCGGAGGGGTCATCGCGGCGGCGATGCTGTTCAACATTCTGGTGGCCGGGCTTGCGGGCTCGCTAATTCCGCTGGCGCTCGAGCGCGCCGGTGCGGATCCCGCTGTCGCGAGCAGCATCTTCGTAACGATGATGACCGATTCCGTCGGCTTTCTCGCCTTCCTCGGTCTCGCGACCGCGGCGGGCCTGGCCGGCTAGGGCAGATGCCCGCTCTTGGCCTTCTTCACCGCTAGATAATCGGCATTGTGCGGGTTCGCGGGCATGTGATGCGCCACGCGCTCGGCGACGTTGATGCCCTCGCGCTCCAGCGCCTCGACTTTGCGCGGGTTGTTGGTGAGAAGCCGGACTTTCTCGATCCCAAGCTTGCGCAGGATCGCGGAGGCATGGGCGTAGTCGCGTTCATCGTCCGCAAAACCAAGGCGCAAGTTCGCATCGACCGTGTCGAGGCCGCGGTCCTGCAGACCATAAGCGCGAAGCTTGTTGGCAAGGCCGATGCCGCGGCCTTCCTGCCGCAGGTAGAGGAGAACGCCACCACCGGCTGAACCGATCAGGCGAAGCGCTTCCTTTAGCTGTGGCCCGCAATCGCATTTCAACGACCCGAAAACGTCGCCGGTCAGGCACTCGCTATGGAGGCGGACGAGCGGCGGCTTTCCGCCGAACGCCCCGACCAGCAATGCAACATGATCCTGGCCGTCATCCGATCCCCGGAAAGCGAAAATCTGCGTGTCCGGCATGTCCTCGAGCGGAAGTCGTGCGCGAGCGAGCAAGGTAACTTCGGGCCGCAGCACTTCGCTCGTCAGCTGATCGATGGGCACCGAGACGGCGGATTCCGTGTCGACGATCCACAATGCCGGAAGAAGGCCTGCCGCACGGGCAAGATCGAGCGCGGCTTTCGCAGTCTCGGGCGCGTCAAGGTGTATGGGTTTCAGCGGCCCCACGGGAGCGCGGGCGAAGTCCTGGGCCGGATCAGAAAGCGTCAGCGCAGCATCGATGTCCAGCCACTGTTCGCGCTCAACCAGAACCGGCCGGTGAGGACCGGCCGCTTCCCGTTCGTTCGCAAGCGACAGGGCCGCAGCCCGCGGGCCACTCAGGAGAAGCGGAGCCTCCGCCCTGGGGTCCGTCAATTCCAGCAACTGCGGAGTCGCGGTCTCGATGGAAAGGATCGTAAGAGGCCGTGAGCCTTCGATGCGGATCGCGCGTCCTGCGCGCAGGGCGGCAATCGCCCGTTGGACCGCGCCGCCGCGACTCAAACGGCGACCTCGCAAATGAGGGGAACGTGGTCCGACGGGCGATCCCAGCTCCGGCACGGCTCGAGCACTTTGTGGGTTACGACGCGGCCCTTCGCCTCGGGCGAGATCCACATATGGTCGAGGCGCCGCCCCCGGTCGTTCTTCGTCCAGTCAGGCGAGCGATAGCTCCACCAGGTGAAGTTGCGTGTCGGAGCGGGAACGAAGCTGCGTCCGATGTCGACCCAGTCATGGGCTTGCTGCAACCGGGTCAAGGCGTCGACTTCGACCGGCGTATGGCTCACCACGTTTATGAGCGCCTTGTGGCTCCAGACATCGCATTCGAGCGGGGCGACATTGAAGTCGCCGACGATCAGGGTGGACTCACGCAATCCTTCGGACCAGCGGGTCATGCGCTCGATGAAGTCGAGCTTCTGGCCGAACTTCTTGTTGACGGTCCGGTCGGGAATGTCGCCGCCGGCCGGGACGTAGACGTTCTCGAGGCGCAAGCCGCACGGCAACCGCACGCCGACATGCCGCGCCTCGCCGTTGTCCTGCCAGTCATGGCTGCCGGCCTCACGAAGCGCCATCTTGCTGAGGATCGCCACGCCATGGTGCATCTTCTGGCCCTTGAGCTGCTGATGCACATAACCAAGATCCGCGAACAACTTTCGCGGGAAGATGTCGTCAGTGGCCTTGGTTTCCTGCAGGCAAAGGATATCCGGACTCTCTTCACGAAGCAGCCGCTCGACAATGCCGAGCCGTGCTCGCACAGAGTTCACGTTCCACGAAGCGATCTTGATCTTGTCGGCCACGGGCAGCGCTTAGCCCCTTCTCGTCGAGAGGCAAATAAAAGGCCCCCGCTCCGGGGGCTTGGAGCGAGGGCCGACCAAGCGTTCGTCACGCAAGGGATCAAGGTGGACCCAGGTAACAGGGGGAAACCCCGGGCAACCCACCAGGATCATTTTGCCTCTTAGTGACTCTTACCTGACGCGAGGATGAACGGGTTTCGATCCGCTACCTTATTTCATCATTTGCGCTTCTTGGGCATCTCGAAATTGAAGGCGCTGTCCGGCACGCCGACGTTGTAGCGCTGGCTGTCTAGCTTGATGGTCGTGCGCTTGTTTTGCGCATCGATCGCGGTCCAGCCCTCGAGCATCAGGCCCCCCGGAGCGCCCGGCGAGCGAACGAACGCCAGGATCAGAGTGCCGAACTCCGGTCGTCGAGCGTCGCGAGCTCGGACGAGCAGGATGCGCGGATCGTCCTGCGGCATGATCTGCGCGATCCGGCGAATGTCGGGATTGGCCGCCAGGAGGATGCCGAGCGGGGTCTTGCTGAGAGTCCAGTTGTTCGACTGGCCGACCGTGTAATCGAGAAACCAGAGCTTACCGCCCGTGCCGATCAGGAGCAGGTCGCCTCCCGAATATTCGAAGCGGATTCGGCCCGGCCTCTTCAGCTGCAGCGTTCCAGCGGAAGAACGGCCCTTCTGATCGGTCTGGCGAAAGTTCGCCGTCATCGACTGGACCTGTGCAAGGTGGGTCTCGACCTTTGCGATATCGCCCGTCTGGGCATGTGCGGGCGCCGCCACCGCCATGATGGCGACGGGCGCGAGTGCGCGCGCGAGATTGTTTGAAAAGCTCATTTCAAAAACTCCTGGGAATCTTTGCCGCCGATCTGGCGTTCGCGCATTGAATGCGATCTGAACCTTCCGGTTCCGTTCCGTTCAGGTCGGCGCGCCGGGCTCAGATCGGGTGTCCGTCCGGATCGATCAGCACTTCGCGGCGCCCGACATGGTCCGGCTGACCGACGAGGCCTTCCTTTTCCATCCGCTCGATGAGCCGCGCCGCGCTGTTGTAACCGACGCGCAGCTGTCTCTGGATGTAGGAGGTCGACGCCTTCTGGCTCTCCGCAACGATCTGCACGGCCTTGCGATACAATTGGGTTTCAGCGTCATCTTCGCCTGTCGGCTGACCATCGAAAAGGTAGCCACCGTCTTCAGGTTCTTCGGTGACGGCCTGGATATATTCCGGAACGCCCTGTCTGCGCCAATGTTCGGCGACCGCACGCACCTCCTCATCGCTCACAAAGGGCCCGTGCACGCGCAGGATCTGCTTGCCCCCGGGCATGTAGAGCATGTCGCCCTTGCCGAGCAGCTGCTCGGCGCCCTGCTCGCCGAGAATCGTCCGGCTGTCGATCTTGCTCGTCACCTGGAAGCTGATGCGGGTCGGCAGGTTTGCCTTGATGACGCCGGTGATGACATCGACGGACGGCCGCTGCGTCGCCATGATCAGGTGAATGCCGGCGGCGCGCGCCTTTTGGGCAAGGCGCTGAATCAGGAATTCGACCTCCTTGCCGGCGGTCATCATCAAGTCAGCAAGCTCGTCGACGACGACGACGATCTGGGGCAGGACGTCGTACTCCAGTTCCTCCATCTCGTAGATGGGCTGGCCGGAGCCTGCGTCATATCCCGTCTGCACCCGGCGACCGAGCTTGGAGCCCTTGGCCTTCGCGTCGCGGACCTTCTGATTGAAGCTCGGAAGAGCGCGGACGCCGAGGTTCGCCATCATCCGATAGCGCTCTTCCATCTGCTCGACGGTCCACTTGAGCGCCCGGATCGCTTTGCCCGGCTCGGTCACGACCGGAGCCAGAAGATGAGGAATGTGATCGTAGCTGCTCAACTCGAGCATCTTCGGATCGATCATGATCAGCCGGCACTCTTCCGGAGTCATCCGGTAGAGTAGCGAAAGAATCATGCAGTTGAGGCCGACCGACTTGCCCGAGCCGGTCGTACCCGCGACCAGAAGGTGCGGCATTGGCGCGAGATCGGCGATGACCGGATCGCCGGCGATATTCTTGCCGAGGATCAGTGGCAGCGACATGTTCTGGTCTTCGAATGCCTGGCTGCCGATCAGCTCCGACAGCGAAACGGACTCCCGCTTCGGATTGGGCAGTTCGGTGCCGATCACGCTTCGACCGGGGATTGTGGCAACGCGCGCGGACAGAGCGGACATGTTGCGCGCAATATCGTCGGCAAGCTGAATGACCCGGCTGGCCTTGATGCCGCTCGCCGGCTCCAGCTCGTACATGGTGACCACAGGGCCCGGACGGACCTCGACGATGTCGCCGCGAACGTGGAAATCCTCGAGCACGCTTTCGAGCAGGCGGGCATTGCGTTCCAACCCGGCACGATCGACCTGCGCGCGGCCCTTCTCGGTCGGCGAGGCAAGAAGTTGGATCGAGGGAAGCTGATAATTGTCGCCAAGCGCCAGACTTTGCTGTGCCGACGATGGCCGCTTGGCCCCCCGGCCCTGGGATGCCGCAGCGATCGGCCGGGCCGGCTCGGCGACGGCGACTGTCGGCCTGGACCTCGGCGGAGCGGCCGCAGCAGGCTCCTCCGCCGTCTGGGTCCGGCGGGGTGCCGCGATCCTCGGCCGAGGCTGGCGCCGGAAGAAGGCCTTCATCCGCTCCTTCTCGTCCTGTTGAAGGGCCAGCGACAAATAACCCAGCACCAGGCCAGCAAGCGCGAAAAGGATCAGCACGGCCAAGCGAACGGGACCGGTGACCGCGTCATTTGGGATAAGCCCGATCGCGCCGTCGACTCCGTGTGCCGCCGCTAGGCCGACTGCTCCGCCCCAGCCGCCCGGAAGCCCGGAAACAGAGGAACCGCTCGTCAGGCTGAGGGCGATGCCGATGAGGATCGCTCCAACGCCCGCAACCAGGAGCGCGCGCCCGATACGACCGGTCGGCTCCAGCCGCATCATCCTGATCCCGGCGAGACCGATGACAGGAACGAAGAGCACCGCGCCCATTCCGAAGAGCAGAAGGAGCACGTCGCTGGAATAAGCGCCAAAGCTTCCCATCCAGTTCGCGGGGGGGCCGCCGGCAGCCGTGCTGAACGAAGGGTCGGTCGTGCTGTGAGTCGCGAGGGCGATCGCGCTGCCCGCTGCAATCGCAACCAGAAGAGCACCCCAAACACGGGAGGCGAGTCTCTTCATCGACGCTTGGAGCGTGTCGCGCCAATGAGGCTCGAGCTCCCTTTTCTGGGTCCGCACCGCCGCGGTCGCCATGTGTTACACCCCCACCCAAGTCCGCCGCACAGAATGCCCCCTCCGCGAGTCCCCGGTCAAGCGATGCCTTGGCGTCAATGCAACGGAGCGGTAGGGCCGGCATTTATGGACCGCGCGGATATCATTATTTTCGGCGGAGGGCTTGTCGGACTCGCGCTTGCATCTGCGCTCGATTCCTGCGGAATATCGGCGATCCTGATCGATCCAGCCGATCCGGGCGAGAGAAAGAGCGCAGCCTTCGACGGACGGACCAGCGCCGTGTCGTCCTCGTCCATGCGAATGCTCGAGACGATCGGGGCGATGGCTCACTTGCCCGCGCCCGGCTGCCCTATCCGCAAGATTCAGGTGGCCGACGGACTCCAACCGGGCGGGCTTGCCTTTGAACCTGATGACCACGAACCGCTCGGCGTCATGCACGAGAACCGCCATCTGCGAACGGCTCTCCTGAATCGCGCCGAAGTTGGAAAGAATCTGTGGCTTTTGTGGAAATCGGCCGCCGAGTCCGTGGAACGCGGCCCGCACGGGGTGGTCGTGTCGCTGAAGGACGGCCGAAGGCTCAACGCGCCGCTACTCGCCGCGGTCGATGGACGCAATTCGCCGACTCGCGAGGCGGCGGGGATCACGGTTGCTCGCTGGAAGTACGGCCATTCGGCGATCGTCTCGACGCTCCGACACGAGTGCCCGCACGATAATGTCGCCTACGAGATCTTCTTCCCGACCGGTCCTTTCGCACTGCTGCCGATGACCAGCGACGAAAGAGGACATCGATCGGCGATCGTATGGTCGGTGCCGAAGGAAGATGCGGCGGGATGGCTGTCGCTGACCGATGAGCAGTTCGCGGCCGAGGCACAGGCAGCGATGGGCGGCTTCCTCGGAAATATCGAGCTGGCCGCGCCACGCTCGACCTATCCGCTGGGATTTCATCACGCCGCGCAAATCACCGGCGAACGTCTCGCCCTTGTCGGCGATGCCGCTCATGCGATTCACCCGATTGCCGGTCAGGGCCTTAACCTCGGATTTCGGGACGTCGCGGCCCTTGCCCAAGTCCTCGTCGAAGGCGCCCGCCTGGGCATGGATCTCGGCGACAAGCAATTGCTCGACCGCTACCAGCGCTGGCGCGCGATCGACGCCCTGTCCGTCGCCTTCGCAACCGACAGCCTAACACGGGTCTACGGCATTCCAGGAAAGACGGCTTCGGCCGTACGCCGCTTCGGTATGGGCCTGATCGGTCGCATGCGCCCGGTCAGGAACAGGCTGATGAGCGAGGCTCGCGGGACCAGCGGAGATCTTCCCTTGCTGCTCCGCGGACTGCCGATCTAGACCGTTACTTCTTCGTCCGCTTCAATCTTGTCCTCGACGGAGGCCGCGCGGCTCATCACGAAGCTGCCCGACCACTCGCCGACGATTGTCCAGCACCCCTGGATTTCGTTTCCCGCATCGTCGACCGTGCCTTCGTAAAGGATCGGCTCGTCCTCGATCGTGTCGTACATCTTCATGAAGCGAACCTGCACGCCTTGCCGTGTCCCTTGAAGCAATGCGTGGGCGATCGTCCCCATTTCGGGAGTCTGGCCCGGCTCCTTGGTTTCGCCCGTAAGATGGCCGTTTCCCTCGATCAGGGTCGCAAGAAACGGCACGGGCTCAAGTTCGCCCGGGTAGCTGTAATTGCCGATCCAGTCGCCGCTGAGATCGTCGCTCATTGCAACGTCGGCTGAACCTCGGCGCCGGTTACCGCTGCGCGCTGGAACTGCATGAGCTGCACAAGCAGGTCGGCCCTGTCCGACAAGGTCGCCGCTTCCAGCAGGGCCTGCTTCGCTCCGACATCGAACGGCGCGACCTGCGCAATTGCATTGACCAGCATCTCATCATCGAGACGGCGGACGGCCGCCCAGTCGACCGAAAGCCGCATCGCGTCGCCGAGCCGCCGGGCCTCGCGTTCCACCTCGGCCCGCAGCGTCATTACAAGCGGCTCGGGCTCGCTTTCGTCAAAAGCATCCGCATCGACTTCCGCATTGCGATAGGCGGTTTCGAGATCGGTTTCGCTGATCAGCCGGAACCGCGATGCGCCGAGAAGGACTATATTGTATCGCCCGTCCTCCAGCTCCTCGACGCCGACGATCTCACCGACGCAACCGATCGGATAGAGGGGGGCACCTTCGTCTTCGGGAGCATGCGGCTGGACCATCCCGATCCTGCCGGGGCCCTCCAGCGCATCGCGGACCATCTCGCGATACCTGGGCTCGAAGATGTGCAGTGGAAGCTGCGAGCGCGGGAAGAGGATCGCGCCAGGTAGAGGGAAAAGCGGAATTCGCATCGCTCGCTACGCCGTCATGTGAAGAGCAGGGCCGACAGCCGCCGCCGCTGCGCTCGTGCCCAAGGGTCTTCGAGGCCCTGCGCCTCGATCAGCTGGAGCAGCCTTTTGCGAGCGGCGCCTTCGTTCCACTCCCGATCGCGCGAAATGATTTCGAGCAGCGAATCGGCTGCAGCGTCCCGGTCACCCGCCGCCATCTTCGCCCCCGCCAGCTCGAAACGGGCATCGAAATCGTCGGGATTGGTGCCGACGCGTTTTTCAAGGTCGGACGTGTCGGTCTCTGGAGCAGCTTCGGCGAGCTCGAGAGCCGCGCGCGCCCGGCTTACTTCGGCATGACTCGCTAAATCGGCGGGAGCCGAATCGAGGACAGCTTTCGCCTCATCGGCCCGCCCGCCCGCCAGCAGCGCGCGCGCAAGACCTCCGAGCACCACCGGATCCTCCGGGGCTATGTCGCGAACCTGTTGGAATATGTTCGCTGCCCGCTCCGCGTCGCCTTCCGCAAGCACGCCTTCGGCCATCGCGATGAGCGGCTCGATCTCCGCCCGCTGCTCGGCCGCTTCGCCCTTGATCCCGAGCTGCGTGATCAGCTGATCGAGGATCCGCTTGAGCTGGCCTTCGGTCCGATAGTTCGAAATGTCCGCGACCGGCTGGCCCTTATAGAATGCATAGACCGTGGGGATCGACTGGATCTGGAACTGGCTCGCGATGAACTTTTCCTGGTCGACGTCGATCTTCACGAGCTTGACGGCCTTGTCGGCGTAATCGGTCGCGATCTTGTCGAGCAGAGGCGAGAGCTGCTTGCACGGGCCGCACCATTCCGCCCAGAAATCGAGCAGGACGAGATTGGTCATCGACGGTTCGATGACGTCGCGCTGCAGCCGTTCAACCGCCTCGCGTTCCGTTTCGCTCATGCCAAGCGTCGCCACGTTCTAGAGCACTCCATTTGCCGCAGCCGGTAGATACCCCATATGGTCGGACGAGGCCGGAGCCACAAGCGCGGGCAAAAGCTTGGCTTTCCGGCCTTGCGGGAATCATCTGGCCCATGCTAGGCGCCCGCCACCCTGCCGCAGGGCAGCCATCCGGCTCGCCAAGCGGCTCAAGCTCAGAGCGGGCGTAGCTCAGGGGTAGAGCACAACCTTGCCAAGGTTGGGGTCGAGGGTTCGAATCCCTTCGCCCGCTCCAGCTGTCTTCTGACAGGCGCGACACATCCGGTGCACGATTGGTGCGGCCGATGATTCGCGCCTATGTCCCTCCCCGCACATTGGAGGATTGCCATGGCTGAGCAGGCTGAACTCTCTCGCGAGCAAAGTCGGGACAAGCTCCAGACGGTGAACCCGGCGACCGGGGAGCCCGGGCGATCCTACGACAAGCACAGCCTGGATGACGCGCATGCAGCCGCGGCGGCCGCCCGGAAAGCCTTCCTCCAATGGCGGCGCAAAAGCTTCGCGGAGCGCGCCACGGTGATTCGCAAAGCTGCTGAAGTGCTCCGCACACGAAAGTGCGAGTTCGCTCGGCTGATGACCGAGGAGATGGGCAAGACGTTCGACGAGGGCCGCGCCGAGATTGAGAAATGCGCGCTCAACTGCGACTGGTTCGCGGAGCACGCCGAGGGCTACCTCGCGGAACAGCCTGTCGACATGGGTGAGGGCGAGACTTTCGTCACCTTCAACCCGACCGGCGTCGTGCTGGCGATCATGCCGTGGAATTTCCCCTTCTGGCAGGTGTTCCGCTTCGTCGCGCCCGCGCTCATGGCAGGCAACGGCGCACTTTTGAAACACGCGAGCAACGTCCCGGGATGCGCGCTGGCAATCGAAGATGTGCTGCACGAGGCCGGGATACCGCACGACCTCTTCCGGACCCTGCTGATCGGCAGCAGTGACGTCGAAGCCTTGATAAGGGACGAGAATATCGCCGCCGTGACGCTTACCGGCAGTGTCGCCGCTGGGAGGAGCGTGGCGACAGCCGCAGGATCGGTACTCAAGAAATGCGTTCTCGAGTTGGGGGGATCGGACGCTTACCTCATTCTCGACGACGCAGACGTTGTGTCTGCCGCGAAGGTCGCGGCAACGGCGCGCATGGTGAATGGCGGACAAAGCTGCATCGCCGGCAAGCGCTTCATCGTCTTGCGGTCAGTCCTGGAGCCGTTTGAAAAGGCGCTGACCGATGCGATGCGCGGTTTCGAAATGGGAGATCCCCGGAAGGAGGGAACAAAGCTTGGGCCGATGCAGAGCGAAAAGGCCCGGGACGAGATCCACGCACAGGTCAGCGAGAGCATCCGCAAGGGCGCGCGGCTTCTCCTCGGAGGGAAGATCCCGGATAGGCCAGGCGCGTGGTATCCGGCGACCGTCCTGACCAATGTGCTCCCGGGCCAACCGGCGCACGATCAGGAGGTGTTCGGGCC
>JBKPKE010000133.1:0-14299 GCA_046730955.1 Pseudomonadota bacterium | reverse complement strand
GTTCAGCCCCTGGTGCGACATGGACCTGCTCTTCGTTCGAGCCTTCCCGAACGATCCCTATGTCTTCGGCTGGGAGCATGCAGGGTGGATCAACAATGCGGTCATGGCCGCGCCCGCCGACTCTCCGTTCGTCAATGACCTGCTCAGCCTGCCCAAGCCAAACGTTCGGCCCCCTTGGTTTGGCCCCAGGCGATCGCTTCTCTTTTACCTGAGGAGGCTGAGGAGCGGCTATCTCGGTTTCGAGGACATGCCTTGGGGCACATATAGTTCCGGCCTCGTGACCCACCTCGTGAAGAAGCATCGGCTAACCCAGACAGCATTGTCTCCCGCTGCCTTCTACCCGGTCGAATGGGCCGACGCGTGCATGCTCTATGGTCCCGCAGAGCGCATCGAAAAGAAGATCACGCCGGAGACGATTGCAGTTCATCTCTGGCATTCGCGACTTGGTGACTTGCGCCTGAAGCCGCCCCCCGAGGACTCTTATGTGGGCCGCATGGCAAAGAAGCTCGGGGTCGCTTTCGAGGGATGAACCCCCTAGGCCTGTGAGCCTGAATGAGCGGGCAATCACTAGCAAGACGGGCTTGGACCTCACCGCACATGCCGCTTGCGCTGCTTGCAATCGGCGGTTTGTGGAGATTGTTCTACGCCATCGCGCTCCATCCTGCCGATGCGGGTGGAGGCGAAGCCTTCAACGCCGCACGGTCTTTCGCGGAGACCGGCACGATCGGCGACACGTTCCAACCGGGGCAGGGGCCTTCGGCCCATCTCCTCCCGATTCCGATCCTCATCGCCGGGAGCGTCTATCGGGTTTTCGGCATAGGAAGCGGCACGTCGGAGTTCATCCTCGCAACTCTCGCCACGACGCTCGTCCTCGTCACCTTCTGGGCATTGTATAGGACGTTCGAGGAACTGGCGGTGCCTCGCACAGTCAGGCTTGGTGCTTTGGCTTTCCTTTGTCTGGCGCCCCTCAACGTCCAGATCGAAACGATGGCGCTTCGGGTCTGGGACAATGGCTATGCAACGGCTTTGTCGAGCCTGATCCTGCTTGGCATCGTTAAGACGGATCAGGCTCCGCAGCCCGAAGTTAGCTTTGTCGTGACGCTCGGTGTCGCGGCCGCCCTTCTATTCTTCATCAATCCGCAAATGGGTCTCGGGGCGGTCTGCTGCGGGATTCTGGTCACTGTCCGAAGATTCAGGCTGAAAGACTGGTGGAAGGTGGGGGCGGCGTCGGCTGTCGCTCTGGGTCTGTTGGTGATCCCCTGGACCGCCCGCAACCTGCGCGATTTCGGAGAACCGATACTGCTGCGTAGCAATGCCGGTCTCCAAATCGCTCACGCTTTTCACGAGGGCTTGAAGGGGCCTGGGGACGATCGAGAGAAGTTTCTCACGCGATATACGTCGATCCACCCGCGGATGAGCCTCGAGGCTTACCACAGGATGCAGCAGGTGGGCGGCGAACTCGCTTATTCCCGGATGCTGGGCGCAGAAGCGAGACGGTGGATCGATGCAAACCCCGGTGCTGCAGCGATTGCGGCAGGCAAGCACGTATCCCAGATGCTTTTCCCGCCGCCGTGGTTTTGGGAGCGGTTCAGGGAGCCCGGCACAGCCTCCATGATCAAGGCGGCGTTTGCGGCACTCGTTTCATTCCTTGCTCTCGTCGGCATGTTCGATGCGGCACGGCGGCGCCAGGGCTTCGAATATCCGCTGATCATGTTCGCAGTTCCGACGCTGACCTTCGCCGCCGTCCAGCCGACCTTGCGATATCGGTATCTGGTCTTCGCTTTGATTGTGAATTTCGCTGCGATTGGCGTGGCGGTCTTATTGAGCCGGTTCCCGCAACATCGTCTGCGAATTGGCGGAGTCTGAATCGCGGAACAGGGGCTCGTACAGAGGAGCTAGCGCCCGAGCAGTCCGCACGGTCAAGTGATTGTCATCGAAATATCTCGGCCCGCCTCGATCGGCGATCGGGCAGGAGCCCCGGGCGCAAAGAACCTCTGCCGGCTCGATGAAGCTGATGGGATAGGTCGCGGCCAAATCTCGGAAAAATGCGATGATGCGGGCGTGGCGGCGCTCATATTCGGCACGGCTCAACGGGGCGGGGGGCGCCGCGAAGCCGTATCGCTGCACGTAGAGCAGCTTGGGAACGTCATTGTGCGGTTCCGGCACTGGGCCCACGATCACGACGCGCTTCCCGGCCTTCGTCAGCCGTTCGACGAGTTGCGCGAAGCCTTCCTCAAAGACCGGTGTGTTGGAGCCCTTGGCAACCGGACGGCCATTCTTCTCCAGGCGAATGTCGGGCGGGTCCTTCCCGTCGATCAGCGGTTCGTCCAGCCGCCAGTTCGTCCAGCGTGACGAGATTACGACGGTGTGGATTTGAGCGTCTGACGCCAATCCCAGCATCTCGCGGTTGTACTCACCGCAATAGCGGTACGAGGGTATCCTCGTCATCGTGACGAGGAACTCGGGACTGATCTCAAAGCCCAGTCCCGGCGGACAATCAGCCGTCGCATCGAACAGGAAGGACGCTCCCACCTTCTTCGCGGCAGCCTCCATCGAGGTCGCGGTGACCATCGCATGCGAATCGCCCCACAGCAGTACGTGAGGAGTCTTGGCGGGGTCGCCCAGCAGGCAGGCCTTGGACGGCGGCACGATCGTCGTGTCCAGGCTCATGCACTCTTTGTGATGAACCTCCTTGTCCTTTTGCACCGCGGCGAGTGCGAGGCTTTGCGCCGGAATGCGCGCAGGCAGACCGTCCGAGAGCGCAATTGCAGCACCAACCGCACCGAGCGCCGCAGTCGCACCCAGCGGAAGCAGGACCGCCCCCTTCTTGCGGGAACGCCTGACAGGATCTTCGAGGAACCGGAGCGTGAGCAAGGACGCCATCAGGCTTCCAGCGCAAACGACCAGCCCGGAGAAAAGCGGAAGCTGCCCAGCCATCAAATAAGTAGCAAAAGCGATCGCGGGGAAGTGCCAGAGATAAAAGGAATAGGAAGCGCGCCCGACGAGCACGAGCGGCGGCAGTCCCAGCGGCGCATATCCCTCATTGTTCCGGTTGTGACCGCTAATCACGACCAAGGCGGTTCCCAGGACCGGCGGGATCGCCGTGAGGCCGGGAAAGGGAGTCTTGCTCGAATAAAGGGCAACGCAGGCCGCGATCATCAGCGTGCCGCAGATCGCCAGCAGGCTCCGGACTCGCGGACGGAAATCCACACGCGGGGAGGCGGCAATGATGCCACCGACCATCAGCTCCCACGCGCGCGTCGGCAAGAGATAGAAATTGGCCCCGCTGTGCCCGAAAGTCGCGTAGACGGAGAGCGATAGCGATACGCCAGCGATCAGGAGCAGTGTCTTGCGGACGTTGATGGCCCACCTCGCTAGGAGCCAGAGCAGCAAGGGGTAGAAGATGTAGAATTGCTCTTCGACGGCGAGCGACCAGGTGTGGAGTAGGGGCTGGGTCTCTATCGGCTCGGCAAAATAGCCAATGGATTTCCAGAAAAAGAAATTCGAAGCGAATACGGAAACGCTCGCCTGGGACTTGCCATAATTCTTCAGCGTTTCCGGCAAATAGACCGTCAGGGCGAAGATCGTTGACACGAAAAGCACCAGCGCGAGCGCAGGCAGGATCCGCTTGATACGGCGTTCGTAGAAGTGCCGTATCGAATAATTTCCCTCGTTGATCGAGCGAAGAAGGATTCCGGTGATCAGGAAACCGGAGATGACGAAGAAAACGTCAACTCCGATGAATCCACCCGAGAAACCAGGAATGCCTGCGTGGAAGAGGACAACGGGTACGACCGCAATTGCTCGCAGCCCGTCAATATCCTTCCGGAAATCAGCCGAAGCCTGAGCAGGGGCTCGTTGGCTTCGACCTGCTGTCAGCCGGCGCCACGCCCCAGATGCAAGCTGTTCCAACGCTACTCCAGCCGCTCAGCTGAATTGTTCGAATTGTATGAAGGTGGTCCGAAGCGGCGAAGAACGGCGAACGAAAAGCAGGTCCATCTGGACCAGGTCCACGCCATTGGGCCTGCTGAACCCCGACACGTCGATGGGCACGAACTGCCGCTCGTCCATGAAGCAGATGACCTCCAGCATCGATGGAGCGCCTTCGTTGTAGGTCACGACGGGCACTTCGAGCTGAACGACTTCGCAACGCTTGAGCGTGTCCTCGCCGCCGGCAAGCACTTCAAGCTCGGCGCCCTGGACATCGATCTTCAGGAAAAGCGTTCCGTCGAGCGAACCTGTCACCTCATCCAGAGTGCGGGTAACGTACTTCGTCGAGGTCCGGGGCGCATTGCTCCGCTCCGGGAAATAGGACGATCCCGTCTCCATTTCGAAGAAAGTGACTTCCTTGCCCGCCTCGGACCCCAGGACCGCCGAGGCAAAAGAGACATTGGCGAGCTCGGAGCATAAAGCTTCAAGGCGTGCCGCCTTGCCTTTCTGGGCTTCGATCATGAGCACCGGCACATGAGGGAAGATGCGGCGGACCATCTTGGTCCATGCGCCGTGATAGGCTCCCACGTCGATTATGCCGTCCGGTCGCCATCCCTTCGACAGGAGCCGGCGGTACGCCGTTTCTTCCTCCGAAAAAGCGGGGCGGCGTGCCCCGAGCAACGGCGATACGGCGCGCTTGAGGCGCGTGGGCAGCGTCGACATGGCCTTGGCGTAGCCCCCATTTGACGCCCGCCGCAACTCACCTCGACCATCTGTATCGAAACGATGCGCGGTACGATCGCGGGTTGTCGTCACGCCTCCGGGGTTTAAACTGGCGCTCATTCGGAGGGTTCGGCTGACGTGAAGTGGGTGTTTCTTCTTGCGCTGGTCGTTTTCACGCCCTGGCTCGCGGTCCACCTGAAAGCCAATCGAAAACACATTCCATATGCCTGCTTCACTATGGGATTGCTCCCATTCCTGTTGAGCGGGCTGAATCTGACTGCGTCCCCGATTTCCTGGGCTCACTGGCCGGGTCCGGTGAAGGGCGTAGACATATCTTTGATGGACGGAATCGCTGTCGCGTTGATCTACGCGACCAGGAAAGTGCGAACGCCTTTTCTCCTGAAAGCTGCGTTTGCGCTCTATCTTTTCGCAATCGTCGTTTCGACAATCGCGTCGCCCACCGCTGGCCGGGAACCGTCGCTCTTCTACCTGTGGCAGGTCGGCCGGGGAGTGCTGGTCTACGTGGCGATAGCTCGTGCATCGATGGCGGTCGCCACGGTTCCTTTTGCGACTGTCATGGGACTGGGCGCGGGCCTCGCATTCCAGTCGCTGATTTCGCTCAGGGATTATCTGGGCGGCGATATTCAGGCAGGTGGCTGGTTCGGCCACCAGAACCTGCTCGGAATGACTTCGCATTTCGCAGTTTTCCCAGCGGTGGCCCTCGCGCTCGCCGGTCTTCATCGCAGGTGGTCCCTCGGAGTTATTGCTGCGGGGTTGCTCGTTTCCTTCACTGGCGGATCCCGAGCGACCATCGGCCTTTTCGCAATCGGTATCGTCATCACTCTCCTGCTGTCGCTTTGGAGGAAGAGCACAGGGACGAAGACCGCCGTGGCGGGAGCGTTGATCGTCGGACTGATCGCTTCCGTGCCAATCCTCTATGCTGCGGTGGAGCGTCGGTCCGACAAGACCCGTGACGACAGCAACATCGAGCGTGCGCTCATGATTTCCGCTGCCAAACTGATCATTTCGGACCATCCGCTAGGGGTCGGCGCGAACAGATACGTCATCGTCGCGAACGTCGGTGGCTATTCCGATCGCGTCGGATTGGCCTGGAACAAGGCGAATCGGACTGCGCCTGTTCACAACAGCTATTATCTGGTGACGGCCGAACTCGGCTGGCTCGGTCTTTTCGGGGTGATAGCTCTCTTGGCGACCATAATCGCCTTGGGCCTTCGCGCGATCCGATCATCACCTGCGGGTCCAGAAGGCGAGTTGCTGGTGGGACTCACCGGCGCGGCGATCATGTTCTCGGCCCACGCATATTATGAGTGGGTCGCTATGGTCGACACCTTGCACTACCTGCTCGCGATCAACGTCGGCCTGCTGGTCGGCGCCGCTCAGTTGGCCAGGGCCCGAAAGCCCGCCCAGCGACTAAGCCGCGTCGGGAGTCCGCATCTGGCCAGGATACCAGCCTAAAACCGCTTCCTTCGCGCCGGTGTCTGACTCAGGCCCGTTCCATGAGGGTTGTTTCATCTGGATAGGGCAAGCAGGCAGTCGCGCCACGATGGGTGCGCGCCCTCAAGCCCGATGCAGCGATCGCGTCCCGATATCGTTGTCGCCCCGAGTTGTCGAAAAGGATCATCCCATCGGGCGCCAGCTTCTTGAGCGCGTGAGCAAGGCAGGCGGAGCGGGCGCGACCATCGACCACGATCAGGTCAAATTCGCCGGGTTCGTCATCAATCGCGCTTGCATATTGACGGAAGCTGCGTCCGATCCACCCCTCCTTCTCGGAGACGTACCCGGGGACGAGGTCGGTATCTGCCTCAATCAGCTTCACATTCACGTTATCGAAGGGAGCGACTTGTTGCGAAACCACAGTGTACCAGGGCTGGTCATGTTCGATGCTGGTGACGGCTCCAGCGCGGCGAGCCAGCCAAATCGTGCTCGCCCCACTGCCATATTCGAACACTCGGGGAGACTGTCGACTGCGCAGAAATTCGTCGGCCTCGTCAATCGCCGCGAAGGTCCACCACGGCAAGTCAAGCCTGGCCATGTCCTCAATGTCGTAGATTGCAAACAAGCTCCGAAGCCACCGCATGGTTCGACTGCTGGAGGAGCGTCTTTCCAGCAGGTCGAGAAGGCCGGTCGCCGCCGCGACGGGCCGAATGCTTCTGACGCCGGTAACATATACACGCTTCAGCACTTGCCCTCCGAGCGTTGAGATGGTTCTCTAATGACAGGGGAAGCTCGGGCAGAGTGGTGGGGTTGATCGTAGAAAACAAGCAGCGATTGCTGACCTTGGCCGCCGTCGTGGTCATCGCACTCGCAATGCTGTGGCCGGCGTTCGTGAACGGCCAGCCTTTCTACATGCCAGATACGCCCAGCTATATCCGGGGGGCTGATGGCGCGATTCATGAGGTGACCGGCAAATCCAGCGCCTGGTCCGACCAGCTTCAGAAGAGGTTTTCCGCCAACGCGGACCCCGGGCCCGAGGCGGCCGTTCCGGCAACGCCGAGCAGCGCTGCTCCAAAGCAACCCGTCGAGCCAAACGTCGTCCTGAAAGGGCGCTCGATCTATTACGGGGCGCTCCTCTACGCAGCGCAGTGGCTGGGCAATTTCTGGGCCATGGCGATCTTCCAGGCACTCCTTTGCGCAGTCGCGATCGCAATAACCGTGACGCACATCCGGCGGGCGTTCGGTCGCGAGGCGGCGCCGGCGATCGTCCTGGGGGTGGGCTTGGCCATCTCCATAATCACTCCGATTGGATATTTCGCGGCCTACATGCTGCCGGATGTCTTCGGCGGATTGGGCCTGCTTGCTCTCGGCAACCTCCTATTCTTCTGGAAGCAGAGTTCGCCCGTGACGCGACTGCTCTGGTTTGCGTTGCTTTGCTGTGCGGTCCTCTTCCACTCATCTAACATCCTGTTGACCGCGGCGCTGGCCCTGATTGTGACGCTGGGATTGATGCTCAAATTGCCGGCGAGCAAAGCCGGGCTTGGGGCGGCCGCGGTAGCGCTTGTGATAGCGATTTTGGGACAGGTTTTCTTCGCTTGGGGCGTGAAGCATTCGACGGGTGCGCCGCCAATCCGGCCGCCTTTCCTTTCCGCCCGGATCATCGATGACGGACCAGGCTATGAGTATCTTCGGGAACATTGCCCTGGCGTAGGCCTCATTTACTGCCGCACGCTCGACTTCAAGACGAGGGACAGCGCAACGCTGCTCTGGAGCGATGATCCCCGCAACGGCATCTTCCAGGCGCTTCCACCGCGCGAACAGCGGCTTGCAGCGTCCCAGCAGACCGGGTTCGTCCTGGCCGTGATCAAGGAGCGGCCGTTCGAGGTTCTGAGCTCTTCGGCCGGGGCCTTTCTGAAGCAGCTCAGCTACTTCAAGCTCGAATCGTTCAACTATACCCGCGCGAACAACAATTACTTCCGGGAGAAGCTGCCGCCCGCTTTCCTTGCTGATGCCAAGATGTCGAAAGCTTTTCAGCGCGAAATGCCCGTCCAGCCCGTCGAGTGGGCAACCCTTGCAGGCGTTATCACCGCGTTGGCGATCCTGGGAATTGCGATCCGCACAAATTACAGGCGGGAGAGGAAGCTCAGTTCCGTGTCTGCGTTCTTACTTTTCCTTATGGTCGGAGTGCTGGTGAATGCCGTGATCTGCGGCGCCTTTTCCACCCCTCGCGGGCGCTATCAAATGCGCCTGATCTGGGTGCTGCCCCTGGCCGCTCTTGCGACATGGCGGATGGGGGTCGAAGCCGAGGCGCCTGAAGCCCTGGCGAACGCTAGGGCAGGGACGGCTGCGGCGGGATAATGGCGGTGCGCATCAGTCGTTCAGCCGTTCGGGAAACGGCAGGGCAGCTATTTCGCTTCGGAATGGCCACGGGCTTGAGCGCGCTTATCAGCCTGGGCCTTCCGATCCTTCTCCACGAGGTATTTCACGTTGAGCAGAAGATCGCCGTGGCGATCAGCCAGGTCACCGTGCTCCTGATGAATTTCGTCACGCTTCGGCTGTTCGTATTCCGTGGAAACGGGAGCGTGCGCGGCGACCTGATGCGCTATTTCGGCAGTGCCGCGATCTTCCGCGGTCTCGAGTATATCAGCTTCCTGGCTCTGTTCGAGCTAGCCGGCCTGTTTTACCTTACGGCGCTGGTCATTACCTTGATCATCTCGACGCTGATCAAGTTCCTTTGGTACCGTTACATCTTCGGGCGAGGCGACACTGCCGTCGCTTAGACCCTGAGCAGCTTCCATTCGCCGGATTTTCTCGAGCGCCATCTCGATCAGCGCGCGATTGTGGTTCAGCAGGTCGGCAACCAGTCCGAGGAAGAAGGTCAGAACCCCGATCGTCAGGAGCGCCGATCCAATCACGAGCGACTGGATTTTGCCCGTGCCGTTCACGAACAGATAGAAATAGACGAAGCGAAGCATCGGGATCAGCCCGATGAGCGCGACGAAGAAGCCGAGCGCAGTGAACACGCGCAGCGGCTGGTACATAGAGTACATGCGTATGAGCGTCGTCGCCGAGCGTTCCATGAAGCGGAAGACGCTCTTGAAGAGGCGGGAATCTCGAGTCTTTGGGTTCGTACGGATCGGAACGCTGGTGAAGGCCATGCCCTTCTTGCCGACCTGGATCAGCATCTCGATCGTGTAGCTGAAGGGCGACACGATATTGAGGCGCATCGCCGCATCCCGGGAGATTGCGCGGAAGCCGCTGACCGCATCTGGGACATCGACATCGCTGAAAGAGCGAACGACCCAGCTTCCGAAGCGCTGGAGAAGCTTCTTGCGGAACGAAAAATGCCCGATAGTCGAGGTCTGGCGATCGCCCACCACGACGTCGACCTCTCCGCCGACGATGGGCCGCACGAGCTTTTCGATATCGGCGCCGCAATATTGGTTGTCGGCGTCGGTGTTCACGACAATGTCCGCACCGAGCGCGATGCAGCGGTCCAGACCTATCCGGAACGAGCGAGCGAGACCGAGATTGCGTTTGTTGCGGATGACGTGATGGACACCGATCTCTCGCGCGACTTCGGACGTCCGGTCGCGCGATCCGTCGTCGATGACGAGTATCTCGATCTTGTCGATGCCATCGATGTGCGTCGGGATATCGCGCACCGTCTCGGGGAGCGTCGCTTCCTCGTTGAAGCAGGGAATTTGGATGATCAGCTTCAAGGGATTGCCCCTCCCGTTACGGCGCGCACCAGTGCGCTGGACCGAATTTGTATACCTGACCCTGATCCAGGCAACAGGATTTCAGGTGGATGCGAGGCGTGGTGGCCGGGCTGTCATGGTTTGGGACAAGCCTGGCACTTGTCGCTGATGGACGCCTAACAGTCGCTGGCGCCCTTCGCATGCATGTCATTGGCGGACATCGGCCGGAGGCGTTTGGCATCGGCCTCGGCGCCGCATGCATCCGATTTTTTCGGCGCAGTGGCTGTCGGCGCCTGTGGCAGCTGAGGCGTGTCACCGTCGAGGAGCAGGTTCCCCTTGCTTGTGTCGGCAAGCAGGTTCGATTCCGGCGCCGGGGGCGTCATCAGTTCGCCACCGCTTGCCTGGAGCCCGCTATCAACGGTGGGCGCGCCGAGCATCGGGTCCAGATTCTCGAGTGCTTGAAGCGAGACCTCGACGGTGCTGGGCGATGGGGGTTCCGGCTCATGACCGCCGTAACGTTGGCTGAAGGCTCGGCTCGCGCCCAATCCGCCCTTGAGACGATAGAAGATGTGGCGGCCGATCTGCACCGATTTGTCGAGCGATTCCGCCCAGTATGGCAGTACGTAATCCGCATGATAGTGCGTGGCGTGTCCGACCGGAGCGTAGACCTTTCCGGCCAGAGCCGCCGTCGCGACCTTTTGCGCCTGCTTCCATAAGGATTGAACCGGCACGCGGGCTAGCGATCCATCACAAGTGAAGGTGAACTGACAGCCGCCGGGCCGCTGGGAACCCTGGTAGACGACACCGCACACTGTAGATGGATACGCCGGATGCCGCATCCGGTTCAGGACGATTTGGGCTACGGCACGCTCGCCATCCAATCCTTCGCTTGCGGCCTCATAATAAACCGCCTGGGTAAGGCATTCGAGAGCTCGGTCGCGGCTTTTCTCGTCCGTCTTCAAGTCGAAAGCGGCTGCGGCCGTGTCCGGACGGCCGGAGAAGGGCCTTGCCGCATTCTCCTTCAAGGCTTCCTCCGGTGGAATGGGCTTCAGCAGATCGGGGGGCGGTAGATTAAGCGGCGAAGGTACTGATGAGACGGTCGGCAGGCGCGTCGATCTGCTCGCGCCCGTCTGGTGCTCCGGGCGAAGCAAAGTGAAAGCGACCACGGCGCCGGCCATGATGACAAGAAGCGCCGCGACCACGGTCGCAATGATCATCTTTCGACGACGCTGCAGCGTTCGCCATTCTTTCAGCGTCTCAACCTTCATGCGGCGCTCCCGCGCCAACGATAGGCGAGCACGAAGATAGCGGGGCCCTCAACAAGATAGCGGCGCCACATCCGCCGCGGGTTCGATAGCAGCCGATGCGCCCATTCGAGACCGAGCTTGCGGGCCAGCGCCGGAGCTCTCTTCTGGCTTCCCGTGATAAAGTCGAGCGCTGCACCGACGCACAGAGCCAGGCCACGGCTGCCCGGGATCTTGCCGGCTTCCGACGCAATGAGCTCTTGCTGTGGAGAACCAACGCACACGAAGGTAAACCGTGCTTGTTCGTTTGCGATGAACTGCGCGGCCTCCCGGCGTGCTCCCGAATTGTGCATAAGTCCCATCGGCGGCTGGTGCTGCACGACTGTAGCAGCGGGAAAACGGCTCTTCAGCGCCTCTGGAAGATTGTCGTCGCCGCCGATGACCGCGATCCGGTCTCCCGGCTTGACCACGCGATCGAAGATAATGGCGGCAAGGTCACTGCCGGGAACGACTGGCAGGCTCACGCCGCGCCATTTTGCGAGCCGCGCGAGGACCTTGCTGTCGCAAGTGCAGAAACGGGCCCGTCGATACACCTCATCGAGTCCAGGTATCTCGACGCCCTTGCGGTGGAGCCGGACGAGGTGGTCGACGTTCGGAGTCACCAGATAGCCGTAGTGGCTATCCGGCCCGATGGTCGCGATCTCCGAGACGAGCTCGTCCATCGGCGCGACATCGAATCCGACGTCGAGAAATATCCGTCGATCAGTATGCATCGCGATCAAACAGCACCGCGCGGAACGTCGCGGCGATGATGCGAAGGTCGAGGGACAGCGACCAGCCGTCGATGTACTGCTTGTCTAGCTCGACCCGCTTCTTCGCGCGCTCGATGGTCCGGATCTCGCCTCTTAGTCCGCGGACTTGCGCAAGCCCCGTAATGCCGGGCCGGACGCGATGCCTGCCGGCGTAGCCGCGAACGGCATCCTGGTAATAATGATCGCCGACGCGCATCTCCAGCGCGTGAGGTCGCGGACCGACCAGCGACATATCACCCCTGATCACGTTGAAGAGCTGCGGCAGCTCATCAATGCTCAGCTTCCTCAGTACGCGCCCGACCGGGGTTACGCGTGGATCGTCGCGAGTAGTCGTTGCTCGGGCACCAATGTCCGTCTGGTCGGCGTACATCGTACGGAACTTGAAGACGTTGATGACTTCATTGTTGAAGCCCACGCGGGGCTGGACGAACAGGACCTTCCCAGGGCTGGTGGAGCGGATCAGCAAAGCGGCGATCGCCATGATCGGCGAAACGAGCACGACACCGATCGTTGCTAGGATCAGGTCCTCGCCGCGCTTCACGAACTGGTTGATGTCGCGGAATGGACGCTGCCACAGGTTGAGGACCGGCAGCGAGCCGAGCAGATGAACACGGTAATCGGGTGCCAGCTCAATGGCTTCGGACGGGATCAGGGACACGTCGACAGAAACGCTGCTAAGTCCGTCGACGATCTCGTGCAGGCGGGCGGATGGAAGGTTCGGAACGCTGATCAGGACCTGATCAATGTCGCCCCGACGAGCGAGCTCGCAAAGCTGATCGTAGCCGCCGATGAACCGAAGATCGGTTGGATCGGATGCCTTCGGGCGATCGTCCGCGACACCGATGAATTCGAGGTCCGCAGGCTTCGAAACCTTGGGCCGATCGTCCGCCACGCCGACGAACTTAAGGTGAGGCATATCGAGCGATTCCAGCAGGCGGCGGATCATGGCCAGGGACTGGGGATCGGCGCCGTAGAATGCGATCCGCTGCTCGATGGAACCCCCGGCTGCCAGCCGGTTGAGCACGACACGAATGATAGGTCTCGAGATGGCGAGGGTCAGCGTGCAGAAAAGAAGGAAGAGCAGGCTGATCCCCCGAGAATAATTCTCGATCATGCCGAGTTGCCATATCAATGCGGATGCGATGAGAGTGCAAACGGCCGCGTCGACTATTGCGTCGCCTTCATCGCTGCCCAGATCGACGAGAGTTCGGCGATAGGCTCGACGCGATGATCGAATAAGGATGAAGCTGGCCGCCATTACGGCAAAGGCGAAGACATGGACGGAGAGGAGAACTCCTCCGCCCATCAAGTAGTTATAGGCAACGAGCGAAAGCGGCGCGCTGATGCCAAGGCAAAGTAGGTCGGCGACCATGAAGATCGGGCCGACGATATTCGACGTAAATCGGACGGCCGGTCTCGCAGCCCTTGTCGGCTGGGGGGTGGCTACCGGGGTTTCCAGGGATTCCTGCGACACAGATGTCTCGTCAACGGCGTCCATCAGATGAATTCCCGGGCAAGAGCGATGTCGCGCTGCTCCTTGAACTCATCGTCAATGCCTTTGGCCGCATCCTCGCCGCTGGCTTTGAAAACATACTGGCGGAGGGCCTCGTAGGTCTGAAAATTCGCCGGAATCTCGTGAAAGGCATCCCACAACGTCCTGTCCACTTGCCGACGGTCACCAGCCGCCGCGAATGCACGAGCAAGCAGAGCCCGATTGCTTGCGGAATCAGGCGTAACGCTGACAAGCCGCTGCGCGTCGACGATTGCAGCCTTGGCATTGCCCGTGCTTATTTCCAGGTTTGTCCTGCCGCGTAAGGCGTAGACGTGATCCGGCTCTCTCGCCAAAATCTCATCGAACAGCCGCTTTGCCTCGGCTCGTTGTCCCTTCAGGGCCAGCGCGGCAGCGATCACCGAATTCAAGCTGTAATTGCCCATCTCTAGCGGCCGCTTGGGCGTGGCTCCGACCAGTGCAATGGCATCATCGGGACTGCCGACATCGATGAAGTAGGTCGCATAGGCGAGCTTTTGTCCGTCGCCCGCGGCCCTTGCCAGGCGCCGCGCCTCCGCAATCGCCTCGGGACTCTTCCAATGTTCTGCCCAAATCTTGAGAACGCTGTCGACCTGGCCGCCGCCCGCGTCCTGGCCAAGCATAGCGAGGGAAGCGTTTCGGGCCGCCGCAATGTTGTTGGACCGTAACGACGCTTCAATGAGCGTCGTCGTCGCCTCTTCGTCCTTCGGCGCGAGTTGGCGGAGGTGATTGGCAGCCTCGGCAACCGCCGGCCAATCATTCTGGCGCTCGTGAAGCAGCATCAGCGCCTTCCACGAGGCGCTGTCGTCGGGCCTTGCCTTGACCTGGTCCTTAAGCAGCTGAATCGCCTGCTCCGGCTGCTTTCTACCTAGCAGAATGCGCGCCTTGAGTAGCTTGACGTTGGAT
>JBKPKE010000132.1:0-9087 GCA_046730955.1 Pseudomonadota bacterium | reverse complement strand
AGCTTGACCTGATCCTTCTTCAGCTCTCGAGTGGCGTCCGCCGTTGCCTGCGTCTTGATGCTGTGCCCCGTCAGCCCCATCACGCCGAACATCAGGAACACGCTGAAGAGGAACAGGGCGATGGGCGAGACGTAGCGCGTGCGCTGCCCGTCGATGTAGCTGCGCGTTAGCTCCCCGGGCTTCCACACGAGCATCGGGAGGGTGTTCCATATCCTCCCCTCGAAGTGAAAAACGCCGTGCAGCAGGTCGTGGAAAAAGGCCGACAGCGAACGATGGACGTGCGCCCTTTGGCCGCAGGTCTGGCAAAACTCACCGACAAGTTCCGCGCCGCAATTGAGACAGTTCTTCTCGTGGGTATGACCATCGGGCGTGGCCCCGGTTTTCGGCTCGACTGCCTTCGCCAGCACAGCGCCCGTCGCCACGTCACCAATCGCTTCTAAATCGGGCATCAACTTCCCCCTTGCGCCGACATTATGCCGCCCGAGAAGCGCGTGCTAGCCAGGAGAGCATGAAGCGCATCGGTCTCCTCGGCGGCTCCTTCAATCCGGCGCATGGAGGCCACCGAAGCATCAGCCTCGAAGCGCTGGAGGCGCTCGGCCTCGACGAGGTGTGGTGGCTCGTCTCTCCGGGCAATCCGCTCAAGGAACTCGCAAAGGACATGGCGCCCTTCGAAGCGCGCTTCGCATCTGCCGAAGCCATGGCGTTGCAGTCGCCGATCAAAGTCAGCGATTTCGAGGTTCGGGCGGGCACGCGCTACACGGTCGACACCGTCCGGGAGATTCAGCGCGCCTATCCGGACGATCGCTTTATCTGGCTGATGGGCGAGGACACTGTTGCTCAATTCCATCAGTGGAAGAATTGGCGCAAGCTTGCGGAATCGCTTCCGATTGCGGTGATTCACCGCCCCGGTTATGATCAGTCCGCCCAGGCGGCGCGCGCCATGGGCTGGCTCAGAGGGTTTGTCCGTCCTTCGAGCCAGGCGAAACATTGGACGGAGTGGAGTGCACCGGCGATCTTGCTTCTTCGCCTGACACCCGACCCGACTTCCGCCACCGGCTTACGCGCGCATAACCCCAACTGGCACGAGCGTTTTTTGGACCCTGCAACGAGTTCCAAACGTTTCGGTAAGCCAACTTAGTCAGGAGAGCCCTTGCCCGACCGTCCCAATGAGACCGCCCCCGGCCGTCCAGAGATAGACGTCGAAGACCTTCATCGCACCGTCCTCAAGTCGCTTGATGACGATCAGGCCGTAGAGGTGGTTTCCATCCCGCTGGCCGGCAAATCCAACATCGCCGACCATATGGTCATCGCTTCAGGCCGCTCAACGCGGCAGGTAGCCTCGATGGCGACGAAGCTGGCCCAGCGGATCAAGGAGCAGTTTGGCAAGACCGCCCGCATCGAAGGCCTGCCCGCTGCCGACTGGGTTTTGATAGACGCCGATGACGTCATCGTGCATCTTTTCCGTCCCGAAGTTAGAAATTTTTACAATTTGGAACGAATGTGGGCTTTTGGCGATGACGCCGATAGGAGCGCAGCCGTTCGCGGGTAGAGGGCCGATGCGTTTCATTGTTGCTTTCCTTGGGCTGCTGACGCTTGCGCTGCAGCCACTACAGGCGGCTTCTTCGCCGCAGTTGACGACCCTTGAGCAGCAGCTCAGGTCGATGCTTTCCGGCGCATCAAGCGATGTAGGCGTTGCCGCCGTCGACCTGACGACCGGCGAAACTGTCAGCATCAACGGCAATACGTCGTTTCCTATGGCGAGCACGGTCAAGGTCGCCGTTGCCGCAGCCTATCTCACGCAGGTGGATCACGGCCGCCGCACGCTGAGCGACAGGATCAGCGGTCAGAGCGCGTCCAGCCTTATGGAACGCATGATGATCCATAGCGACAATCGCGCGACGGACATGCTGCTGCGCGATCTCGGAGGCCCGAGGGCGATCCAGGAATGGGCGGATTTCCAGGGCCTGACAAACTTCCGCGTCGACCGCACTATTGCCGGGCTTCTCGCCGCCAAGCGCGATTTGTGGGACGTGCGCGATTCCAGCACGCCTTTGGCGATGGTCGACCTCCTTCGCCGCCTCGACAAGGGCAAGGTGCTGAAGCCCGAGAGCCACGCTTATTTGATGGACCTGATGGCGCGCTGCGCGACGGGCAGGAACCGGATGAAGGCGCTGCTGCCCTGGGGGACTCGGGTCGAGCACAAGACAGGCACGCTGAACGGCTATACGAGCGACGTCGGCTACATCACGCTTCAAAATGGCCATCGCGTCGCAGTTGCCCTCTTCGCACGCGGGGGAACGGATCGTCCTCAGACCATCGCGACCGTGGCCCGCGCGATCTACGACGGCTTCACCAGCATCTTCATGTGGCCCAGCTTCAGCACGATGGTTCCGTCGTCCGGCGGCCAGTAACGCCGGGAGCGTGCTGCTTCACATCATCGCTCGCGGCAAGATCGGACGCTCACCGGAGGCCGAGCTGGTGGAGCGCTATGTGAAGCGCATCGTCTGGCCGACGAAGCTGACCGAACTGACGGAGCGCGCGCCGCTGCCCGCTGCCCAAGGTGTATCGGTCAGCGTCCTTCTGGACGAAAAGGGGGAAGCTTTGTCCTCGATGGAGCTGTCCACGAAGCTGGAGCAATGGCGAGACCGCGGAACGCGTGAGGCGCGCTTCATCATTGGCGCAGCGGACGGGCATTCGGACAGTGCGCGCAGTCAAGCGGACCTGTTGCTTTCATTCGGCCCGGCAACCTGGCCGCACCTGCTGGTCCGCGCAATGCTTGCCGAGCAGCTCTTCCGGGCCACATCGATCCTTGCGTACCACCCCTATCATCGCGAAGGTTGAAGAGTGAACGGCGCTGTCCGCCTCGTCCTTGCCCTTCCGCTTCTTGCGCTAGTCGCGGCGAGCGGTCCTCTTCCGCCGGAAGGCGAACCCCTGGACATTGCCGCAGGGCGCGCCCTGCAAGAAGCCCGCACCGCCGAGGCGCGGATGACGAAGCTGCAGAAGGCCGCGGACGCGGCAAAGAGCGACGCGGATCGCCTTGCCGCGAAGAGAGCTGCTGCGACTCAGGCGATCGAAGCGGCCGAATCCCGGATCAGCGCAGCGGACGCGAACGCCCGGCTGGTTGGCGCCCTGCTTCGTGAACGCCAGGAGCATCTCGCGCGGGAGCAGACGCCCGTCGGGTCGCTTCTGGCGGGCCTCGCCCTGATGGCGGAAAGGCCACCGTTGCTTGCCATCCTCGATCGAGGATCCACCGAGGAATTCGTTCGTGTGCGGCTGCTCCTCGATTCGACTCTTCCCGCGATCCGAAAGCGAACCTCGGCTCTGCGCGATGAACTGGAACGCGGCCGCAAGCTCCAGACCAGCGCCGAACTAGCCCGCCACGATCTGGTGCAAAGCCGGAACACTTTGGCGCAGCGGAAACGGGAATTCGCGTCACTCGAGGCAGAGGCACTCAAGCTCGCCGCGGCACGCGGCGGCGAAGCACTCGGCGCGGGGGACGTTGCTCTGGCGCGGGGTGAGGAAGCCGAGCAGCTGGTCTCTGCCGCCCAGGACCGCCGCGAGGCCAATTCGATCGCGGCCGAGCTGATCCGGATGCCGGCTCCGCCCGCGCGGCCCGGCTCAGCAGCTCCCACGGCGACCGTTCCTTTTCCCTACGCTCTTCCAGCCGACGCGCCCGTCGTGGATGGACTCGGCGCGGTTGCCCCGAACGGCGAACCCTCGCGAGGACTCACCTTGCGCACGGCCCGCGGATCGGAGGTGGTCGTCCCGGCGTCGGGAATCATCCGTTTCGCGGGTCCCTACCGGGGCTTCGACGGCGTCGTGATCATCGATCATGGCGGTGGCTGGATGAGCTTGCTTCTCGGGGTCGCTACGCAGCAAAAAGCGGGCGCGCGCGTTTCGATCGGCGGTCCCCTCGGCCGTGCTTTGCGCCCGATTGGAGTTGAACTGTCCCGAAACGGGCAACATGTGTCGCCTGCCCTCATCGCAGGTTCATCTCCGAACCTGTCAAAGGGGCGCAAACAAGGTTAGAGAATAGGCGAGAACCGTCTGGATGAACGCCATGAAGCTCACACGAAAACTGCTCCCGCCGCTTGCCCTTGTCGGGGCGCTGGCCGTCGTGCCCCTCACGACGAGTTCGATGGCTGCGGCCGATACCGCCAACTACCAGGAGCTTGAGACGTTCATGAGCGTCTATGAGCGGGTGAAGGCGCAATATGTCGACCAGGTCGACGATCACACGCTGATGAAGGGCGCGATCGACGGCATGCTGGCGGCGCTGGATCCGCATTCCTCCTACGCGGAGGCATCGGACTTCGACCAGCTCAAGGCCACGACCGACGGCAATTACGGCGGCCTTGGCATCACGGTTTCCATCGAGGACGGGATCGTGAAGGTCGTGTCGCCGATGGAGGACACGCCTGCCTGGCGCGCCGGGATCAAGTCGGGCGACTATATCAGCCATATCAACGGCGAGCTGCTGATGGGCCTGACGCTCGACGAAGCCGTCGAGAAGATGAAGGGCGCTCCCGGAACTCCGGTGAAGCTCACCGTCATCCGCATGGGCCGTGACAAGCCTTTCGACGTCACTTTGACCAGGGAGCGCATCGAGCTCCGTCCCGTGAAGTGGGAAGTCAAGGAGGGCATCGGCTACATCAATATCAACAGCTTTGCCGGGAACACCGGCGACGCGACCAAGGCCGCGCTGCTCGGCATCGACAAGGCGACCGGCGGCAAGCCGCTCGGCTACGTAGTCGACCTGCGGTCGAACCCTGGCGGCCTTCTCGATCAGGCGATCGACGTTAGTGACGCCTTCCTCGAGCGTGGCGAAATCGTCTCCCAACGCGGCCGGGCGAAAGACGACATCGAACGCTATTATGCCACTCCGGGTGACATGGCGCATGGCCTTCCGGTCATTGTCCTGATCGACGCCGGCAGCGCCTCGGCGGCCGAAATCGTCGCCGGCGCGCTGCAGGATCATCACCGTGCGCTGCTCATGGGCGAGACGAGCTTCGGCAAGGGCTCGGTTCAGACGGTCCAGATGATGGGGCCGAAGGCGGCGCTGCGGCTTACGACTGCGCGCTACTACACGCCGTCGGGCCGTTCGGTGCAGGCAGGCGGGATCGAGCCCGACGTGGCGGTGCCGCAGCTGAGCGATCCCGACTACAAGGATCGCAAGGTCGTTCGTGAGGCGGACCTGAGGCGGCACCTGCTTGCCCAGTCCAACGTCGACGACAAGCTCCTGGAGCAGGACGACTTCTCGAAGGACCCGCGCTTCATGTTCACGCCTGCGGAGCTCGAGAAGAAGGGCGTGAAGGACTTCCAGCTGGATTATGCGCTGAAGACCCTGAAGCGTCTCGGAGCGAAGGGCACCAACGTCGCTCAGGCGAACCCGCCCAAACGGTCGTAAGGTGAACGAACCAGCGCTGCACACAGAGCGCGGAATGACAGGGATCGGGAGCCTTGCGGCTGCGCGACTGCTCGCGCTCTTGCTTCCGCTTGGACTTCTCGGAGGAGCGCTCGGCTCGCAATACATCGGCGGACTTCACCCGTGCGAGATGTGTTACTGGCAGCGCTGGCCGCATGGCGCGGCGATCCTTCTTGCGGCGCTTTCCTTCACGAAGCCGGCGACCAGCCAGGCCTCGCGCGCACTTGTCATATTTGCAGCGCTTGCCATCGCGATCTCGGGCGCGATCGGCGTCTATCATGCGGGCGTTGAAGCTGGCGTTTTCCAGGGCTTCACCACGTGCACGGCCAACGGGGCGCGCAGCCTCAAGGAAATCATGGCCGTCCCGCTCGTCCGCTGCGACCAGGTGCAGTTCTCGTTCCTCGGAATTTCAATGGCAGGCTGGAACGCCATCCTTTCCCTGGGCGGAGCAGCGTTGATCCTCTTCCTCTCGGTCAAGGGCCGTCGGGCATGAGCCCCTGGCGTCCTGGCGAGCGCAGGCCCGACGCGGCCTCGATGCTTCGGGTCGATCAGGCCGGCGAATATGGCGCGACACGGATCTATGCGGGACAGCTTGCCGTCCTTCGCAGGAATTCATCGGCCGCCAAGCTCGTCGCTCGCATGAGCGGGCAGGAAGAGCGTCACTTGAAGCGCTTCAATGCGCTGATGAACGAGCGGGGCGTTCGCCCAACCGCACTACAGCCGGTCTGGCACGCTGCCGGCTTCGCCTTGGGCGCAGCGACGGCCCTCATCTCCGAAGAAGCGGCGATGGCCTGCACCGAGGCCGTCGAAACCGAGATCGATCGCCACTACAGCCAGCAGCTGAAGGAATTGGGGACGCAAGACCCTGTGCTTGCAAGGGACATTGCCGACTTTCAGGCCGACGAGCTCGAACATCGAGACGTCGCCCGCGAAGCTGGCGCGGCGCGTGCTCCGGCCTATCCTGTATTGACTGCGGCCATCCGTGGCGCTTGCAGGTTAGCGATTGGCCTCTCTAAGCGCATCTAAGGAACCGGCGATGGGGTTTGCCCGCTTTAAGCTCATGAAAGGACGTCGAATGAAGCTCGCAGTCCCTCTGGCGACCATCGCAGTGCTGGCCGGTATCGCGGCCGCTGTGCCTGCAGCTGCGCAGAGCTCGGACGAAAAGACGACCGGGCAGAGAATCGCGGAGATCGTGGTCTTCGGCAACGACCCTTGCCCACGCTCGACGGACGATGAAGTCGTGGTCTGCTCGCGTGTTCCAGAATCCTACCGCTATCGCATGCCGGAGGCCTATCGCCCGAGCGGCACCTACCAGCAGCGCCAGGCCTGGGCGAACAAGGCTCGTGCCATCGAGCGCGTGGGCCGCACCGGAATCCAGAGCTGCTCACCGGTCGGCCCGGCCGGCTACACCGGCTGCATGCAGCAGATGATCAACTCCGCGAAGGAAGAGTCGAGGGAATCGACCGCGGAGCAGAGCACACCTCCGCAATAAGAACGACGGCGCCTGCCCCGCTCTGCATTGTGCTTGGCCTCCTCTGCGACTAGCCCTTCGTACGCACTGCATGGGGAGAGCGCAGTATGACGGTCGCGGACGCACAGCCGGACTTTGAGCATATCGACCGTTCGGACCGGGCGTTTCTCGGCCATCCGAAAGGCCTTGGGTTTCTCGGCTTCACCGAGGCGTGCGAGCGCTTTTCCTATTACTCCATGCAGACGCTGCTCGTGCTCTACATGGTCAACTACCTGCTCGTGCCGAGCCGCATGGAGAACGTCGTCGGCCTCGATTGGCTGAACACCCATGTCTATCCCGGCCTCAGCGGTCAGCCGCTCGCCTCCGCCATCTTCGGCACCTACACGGCACTAGTTTACCTGACGCCTATCCTGGGCGGCATCATCGCCGACAAGTTCCTCGGCCGGAACGTCACCCTGATCACTGGCGGCGTGCTGATGGCGATCGGCCATTTCCTGATGGCAATCGAGCCGGCCTTCATATTCGCCTTGCTGGCGCTTCTGCTCGGCGTCGGCGCCTTCAAGGGCAATATCGCGACGCAGGTCGGAGCGCTCTACGGTCCCAACGACCTGCGCCGGGCCATGGCGTTCCAGATTTTCTACATCTTCATCAACGTCAGCGTGATCGCCGCGCCTCTGATCTCAGGCACGCTAGGACAGAAAGTCGGCTGGCACTACGGCTTCGGCTGTGCCGGCGTCGTCATGGTTCTCGGCCTCATTATCTACCTCGCCGGTCAGAAGCATCTTCCCCCGGACAACAAGCCCGTTCGGGGCGCCGCGCGGGCAGAGCGGGAGAAGCTGACCCGGGATGACTGGATGTCCGTCGTCTATCTCGTGATCCTGATTCCCGTGCTGGCCGTCGCCCTCCTGACCAACCAGGAAATCTTCAACGCCTATCTCGTCTGGGGCGACCAGCATTTCGACCTGACCCTGCTCAACAACACCAGCAGCTGGCTGATCACCCTCGATGCGGCTCTGAGCTTCTCGATGCTCGTAGCGGTCGCCGCCTTCTGGAAATGGTGGGGAACGCGCCGCCGCGAGCCCGATGAGATCAGCAAGATGATCATCGGCAGCATCTTCACCATCGGCGGCGGACTGTGCCTCTTCATGGCTGCTCTTACACAACCCGAAGGCGGCAAGATCAGCCTCTTCTGGCCGGTCATGTTCCACCTGCTGAACAGCATCGGCTTCGCGCACATCCTGCCGGTCAGCCTCGCCCTCTTCTCGAAGATCTCGCCGAAGCAGATCACGGCCACGGTGATCGGCCTCTATTACCTGGCCTTCTTCATGGCGAACGCGGTGGTGGGCTGGGTCGGCGGCCTTTATTCCTCGCTTCCGACGACCACATTCTGGCTGATCCATATCGCCAGCGCAGCCTTCGGACTGGTGGCCTTCGTCATCTTCAAGATGGCCATCGGCCACCGGATGCAGGGTGCGCCCACGCCGGCAGTGGTGTGAATCCAGGCGAAGTCCTGCCGGACGACCTCTCCGGAGAGAGCCGCTTCCAGTTGCTGACACGCCTCGGCTTCGCGGCGCGGGGCCTGCTGT
Organism: Pseudomonadota bacterium; assembly: GCA_046730955.1. GTDB lineage: Bacteria > Pseudomonadota > Alphaproteobacteria > Sphingomonadales > Sphingomonadaceae > Sphingomicrobium. Next base: position 605 of record JBKPKE010000132.1, on the reverse strand, counting down.
ACATCCTGATCGCCGCGCTGGTGATCCTGTCGGGCCGAACCGAAGACCTCACCGGCGCCATGGAATATCTCGGCCACGGCCTCGGCAAGCTCCTGCTGATCATCCTTGCGGCGGGCATGTTCTTCTATGGGCTGTGGCGTCTGTGCGACGCGGCCTTCGGCATCGAGAGCGGCCGGCATCACTGGCGGGCCTGGCGAAAGCGCATCGCCTCCGCGACCAGCGGGATCATCTATTCCTATCTCGCTTGGAAAGCAGTGAAGCTACTGTTTTCGGAGCGCGCCGAGGCCAATGAAGCGCAGCGCCACGCTTCGGAAGCACTGGCCCAGCCCGGCGGGGAATTGCTCCTGCTGATCGCGGCAGTCGTCCTTTTCGGAACCGGCGCAGCCCAAATCGTCAAGGCAGCGAATTGCCACTTCCTCGATCCGCTGGATTGCACCGATTACCAGAAGTCGTGGATCCGGTGGCTTGGGCGGGCGGGGTACGCCGCGCGGGGGCTCGTCTTTCTCGTGCTATCCTACCTGCTCGCCAAGGCAGGGCTGAACCACAACGCAGCGGAGGTCGGCGGTCTTGAGCAGGCACTCAATTTCTTCTCCCCTACCATGCGA
>JBKPKE010000131.1:0-7826 GCA_046730955.1 Pseudomonadota bacterium | reverse complement strand
CTGGTCGGGGATTCCAAAGGCCTCCTGAGCGGAGGAGTCCGCTTCGGCTACGGCACCGTCGCCGACGATTTCGTGGTCGGGGTCTTCGTCGGGACTGCTTTCTCGCTTCGCTGATCCCGGCTGGATCGACCGGCCGGCCGCGGGATGCCTGCGTTTTCGGGGTTGCTTGACTTCGCTCCCGGGGGGCGGTCTGCTGCCTGCGCTCGGAAGTCTACAAGGGGGAGGGCGATGCGCCTGCCGGGCCTGTTCGCGTCCATTTCACTGGCGGCGTCAGCGCTTGCAGCCGCTTTCTTCCTGCCGTTGCCGGCCACTGCCGAGGTCGTTCCGGCAGGCCGGACGTTCCGCTGCACGCCCGTTGCCGTTTTGGGACGGCGACGGTCCCGTCTGGTGCGCCGAAGGGCCGAAGGTCAGGATCGCCGGTGTCGCGGCGCGCGAGATCGACGGAAGCTGCAGGCCGGGCCAGCCCTGTCCGCCCGTCACTGGAACCGATGCCCGCGACCGCCTCGTCCGTTTGTTCGGAGGGCCAAGGGGATCGCGAAGCGAGGGGCACGTCATCGTGCGCTCGGCGACCATGCGCTGCACCAGCGAAGGTTCGGCCAACGGGACGAGGACGGCGGCCTGGTGCGTCTCGCCGGTCTTTGGCGATCTCTCCTGCGCCGTGGTCCGTGCCGGGGGCGCGGTGCGCTGGGCGCGCTACTGGCGCGGGCACGACTGCTAGGGGGGTCGGGGGCATGCCTTTCTATATCCGCAAGTCGATCTCGGCCGGGCCGTTCCGGTTCAACCTCTCGAAGAGCGGGCTTGGGCTGTCGGTTGGGATCCGCGGCCTCCGGATCGGGACCGGGCCCCGCGGCCATTATGTCCATGCCGGCCGCGGCGGGCTCTATTACCGCTCGTCGATCGGGCGGGCGGGGGAGAGGCGGCGAAGGGCCTCTCCCGTCCCCGGTCCGCGGCCGGAGATGCCGGCCGACGATCTCTACCATCCGACCGTCCACATGGTGGAGGTCGAGAGCTCGGACGTCCTCCAGATGGCCGACAGCCGTTTTCAGACGGTGCTCGACGACCTCAACGGCCGGGCGGCGCAGACCCGCCTGACCTGGGTCGGAGCGGCCGCCGGGATCATCGTCTGGGCGGTGAGCGGGTTCGGAGCCGTCGACTTCGTCGTCGCCTTGGCGATCCTCGCAGTCTGCGCCTACATGGACAGCTACCGCCGGGCCTCGGTCGTCTTCTACGATCTCGATGGCGCTGCCCATGACGCCTATCTCCAGCTGGTCGGGGCCTTCGAGACCCTGGCGGGCTGTGCCGGGCGGTGGCACGTCGCCGCGGGCGGAGCGGTCCGCGACCTCGACACCTGGAAGCGAAATGCCGGTGCGGCCCACCTCGTCCGAAAGTCGGCGACCGCGCTCGAATTCCGGCTGCCTGGAGTGATGAAGAGCAATATCACTCCCCCGGCGGTCCAGGTCGGGAAGCAGTGGCTCCATTTCATGCCCGACGTGGTCCTCGTCGCGCAGGACTCGCGCTTCGGTGCGGTCGCCTACGAGGACCTCGACATCTCGCATCAGTACAGCCGCTTCGTCGAGGACGGGGCCGTTCCACGCGACGCGAAGGTGATCGACCGGACCTGGCGGTTCGTCAACAAGAACGGGGGTCCCGACCGCCGCTTCAACGACAACCGGCAGATCCCGATCTGCCTCTACGAGGCGGTCCACCTCAAGAGCGGGTCGGGGCTCAACGAGCTCGTCGAGTTCTCGCGGACCGACGTTGCGGCCCCGTTCAAGTCGGCGGTCGGCACGCTTGCCCGGGCGCTGAAGGAGAAGAAGGAGGACCGGAAGGTCCCGGCGCTCAGCCCGCCGGCGGCCGCGCCGGGCGCGAGTCGGGAGACTTCCGCGAAGTCAACGTCCAAGGGTCCGGTCCTGTGGCAGAATGTGCATTACGGAATGTCGCTCGAGGACGTGCGGGTCGCCCAGCCGGGGACGCGTCCGCTCGCCGAGGAGAGCAGCCTCGGAGACGGCGCCCGTGCCGAGCTCGAGCTTCCCGGCCATGAGGCCGCGGGCGAACGCTGCTCCGTCCTTTTTTACTTCCGGGGAGGCGCGCTCCTCCAGGTGGTCCTGGCCTTCGGCCCCGATTCAAGCGAGGCTAAAGCGGAACGGGTCATTACAGCCCTCAGCGGACACTACGGCTCGCCGGTGTCCCGGTCGGACCCCGACTCCGAGGATTTCCTGCCCACGATCGAGACCGGCTGGCTCCTTTCGACCGGGGTCAACGTCTCCCTGGTCTGGATGCGCTCCATCACCCTCAACGTGAACTACCAGTATCGACATCAGGTCGGCTCCGGCCTCTGACGACCGAAAGCTGCGGAAGGCCTTGGCGTCTAGGCGGGAGCGGAGTTGAAGCGCGAGGTCGCCAGACGGGTTGGCCCCGACACCGGCTCGCCGTCAATCGGGTCGGGACTACGAGCCGAGAGACGGCACCCGTGAATCATTGATTTTCTGCGTCGCGCTATACTCGCAGATGATCTGCGTGTCCGTCGCGAAGCCGCACCAGTCGAGCGATTCCGGCTCCGCGCTCAGGTTCAGAACGATCTTCCGTTCTCCGCTATCGAGATCCATGACGCGGAGCATAGTCTCTTTGGTCGGCCCCAGCGCGATGAACAGCAGCTTGTGATCGCCCGGTGACAATTCCATCGACCTAGCGCCTTGGCGAGAGCCAAACGCGGTCGCATCTTCGTAAAGCGTCGCGCCGCTGACCTGCGTGGCGGCAAGAAGGGCAGTGGCGGCCGTTGCCGCCCACCTTATTCTTCCGAACATCGACCCCCCTCATTCGACGAGCCGAATAATGCACGAACAACAGCAACTGCACACTTTGTACTCAGATGAGGCTTTCCGTCGGTTCGCCGGCACGACCGAGAGGATGGATCATGCCTGCTTTCGACCCGAGGCGGACACTAGGGATTCCCGACGACCGAAATCATCGCGCGACATAAGCGCCGCTCGACTGAAGGCACCGCGTGTCAAGGTCGTGGACTGAAGCCGCTTTGAGGAACTCGGCTGCGAGTTCCCCAAGGCAACCTTCCTTCTCGTCGAAGTGATGGCCCTGGTGAACGACGATATGCGTGCTGTTCGGGAATTGCTTGCGTACGACTTCTCCCCATTGCGGAGGCGTGGCGGGGTCAAGTTCTCCGGAGCTGATCAGCACAGGAATTTCCAGGAGGCTAGGCGTGAAGAAGTCCGGCGGAAAGCTGGCCTTCGGCCAAGCCTTGCAAAGGTCGATCCAGTTATCCGCAAGTGCCGTGCCGACGAAGGTTCCTTCGGACTCCCTTTCGACGTCTTTGGGGTCGATCCGCGCCACATCCTCGCTGCACACGACGGCGGCATTCATTCCGAAGTGCATTCCCTCGCGCGACCCGCGATTCGCCCGGATTGCGGCTTCGGTCAGCGGCGTAAGATCTCCCAATCGCGCTCGCCGAAGTAGCGACGGAATCGTTGAGGGTTTCTCGGCCGTGTAAAGACTGAAGCGGAGGCCGGTCGCGAGCCCCCATTCTGTAAGTGTGACGGTCACCGGCTTGCCCGTTGCCGGATGCTTGATGTTGACATGGGCCGGCTGGTCCCGAAGCTGAGCGAGCAAAGCGTTCAGATCGCCTCTTGGGTCCGGATAGCGGCGGCGGCACTCGGCATCCTTTGCGCAATCGGCGATAGAAGCGTCAAACGCGCGCTGGACTGAGCGGGCCGAGTAAAGAGGAAGCCGGATCTCGAACGGTACTGCGGCGGACAGGTAGGCGGTGCGCACGTGCTGCGGATACATTCGCATATAGACGATCGCGGCGCGGCTTCCGTAAGACCCGCCGTAGAGGTTGATCTTGTCGAAGCCGAAGGCCCGCCGCACGGCATCGATATCCTGCATCGCTTGATAACTTGTGTATTGTGTCAGGTCCGCCTTGTTGGAAAGGCTAGCCGCGCAACGCTTCATCGCTGGATAGTGGGGATCGAGATAGCCCTGGATGTCTTTATCCGAGCCGGGCAGCGGGCAGTCGAGGCGGTTGCCCATCCCCGTGCCGCGCTGATCCACCAGGACCACGTTATTATGGTCTCGAATGTAGAGGCCGACGACATAGGAGGCGGATTCCGTCGCGGCCTGACCGGGCCCTCCCTCGAAGTAGAACACAGGATCCGATCTGGCGGGCTGGTGCCTGGCGGGGATGACGACGACTTTAAGCGGCAGCGTGCGGCCGCTTGGTTTTTCCCGATTCTCTGGAACGATGAAAGTGCCGCAACGAAGGACCTCCTTCACGCCTTGCACATGACATGGCCGAAGCGCAATCAACTTGCTTAATGGAAAGACGGTAGCTGCTGGTGGCTGAGCAACTGAGGCGGGTGCTGTGAGAGCGGCAGCAGCCGCGGCGGCCGTGAAGGGCAATTTGACGAATACAGACACTTCCGGTCTCCTGCCGTGAGACGGGAATGGGTCAGAACGGCGTCAATTGCTGCGAGAACACAGCGTCAATCTATCGTGAAAATGCACACCGCGACTGCTTTTTGCAGCAAATTAGGGGATGAGGATCACGTAACCTTGAACGAACGCGGCTGCTTGGCGGTTGAACGGGGCTGACGTCGACCACGGCAGATTGTCAATGTCGGCTTGCGGCCCATTGCGGACATTACCGCGCCTTGGAAATGAAGCTGAGGATGGCGGCCATGACAGCCTCAGGTTGCTCTTCCATCAGCCAATGCCCTGAGTCTCGGATACTGAGCGCGCGAACGTTCTCGGCAGCAAACTGGATTTCGTTGGCGAAACCGATTCCGAAGCTTTTCTCGCCGCCAATGGCAAGGACGGGCATCTTCAACTTTCCCTCGGCCAGAAACTTCTGGTTGTCGACCGCGTCCTGCCGGAAGGCCGCAAACTGGGCGAAGGCATCGTGGATCGCATTCGGCCTTGAATAGAGCGCGGCATAATGCGCCCTGGTTTCCTCGCCAATGTGCTTCGGATCGGCCGAAAGCTCATTGTAGAAGCGGTCGAGGTAGAGCCGCTCGCGGCCCGCGATCAACCGTTCCTCGTCGGGCCCGTAGAAATCGAAATGCCAGGTCCGATGGTCCAGCAGCACGTCGGTCCAATGGCCAAGGCCGGGCAGTGGCGCGTCCATCACCACCCAGCGACTGACCTTGTCGCGGTTTTGAGCCGCGAAGGCATAGCCGACCATATTTCCGATATCGTGAGTGACGAGCGCAACTGGCCCTTCGACGTTCAGCGCAGCAAGGAGTGCGGAGATGTCCTGGCCCTCGTTCTTTTTGTCATACCCTTCGTCCGGGTGGGAAGAGAGACCCATGCCGCGAAGGTCCGGAACAACGACGGTGTGGTCCTTGGCGAGGCGGGCGGCAAGCGGGGCCCACATGTCGCCGGTGTCGCCAAAGCCGTGAAGCAGCACGACAGCTGGGCCATGACCTCCAACACGAACGTGAAGTGTTGCTCCGTTCGCTGCCACGGCTCGGGTTTGGAAGGATGCTGGGAACGCACCCACTTTTGCTGAAACGGGCGCGGAAACCAGGAGAGCGAATGCCAGCAAGGAGTAATAACGACAAAGACGTCTCATCTTGCCTCCACCCAAATAGAGTTCGTCGTTTTGCGAGCGATGCTTGTTCGAGGATAGGTGTGGGAGATACGCATTGGCCCTTCCGCTTTCCATCCAAAGCGGACTTCAGGCGATGACGCTCGGCCCCGCCCTTTGGGCGGCTACTCGCATCGGCAGGCGCGTTTCGATCCACTCGACGATGTCGTCCATCACTTGGCCCCGACCCAGGTCGTTCAGCAGGTCGTGATAGTGGTCCTGGTAAAGCTTCAGCGTCTTATCGTCGGAGCCGGCCTCGCGGAAGAATTGCTCGCTGCCGTCGGGGCGGGTCGCATGGTCGGCAGTGCCGTGCATGATCAGGACCGGTAGCGTGATACGTCCAAACTCGCGTTCGAACCGCTCCCCTGCGCGCGCGAAGGCGGCTACGGTGGCCACCGGCTGAACCTCGTTCAATGTGAGCGGATCTGCGTTGAGTTTCGCGACCCAGTCTGGATCGCGGGAGAAGTCCTCCATCTTGAGCTTCAGGACATGGGCGTGCGGCGCGACGTGGCTTGCCCCTTCGAGCAGTTTCAATGCGAAGTTGGGCGCGAATACCCGGAACGCGAAGCTTTCGCAGATCAAGCCGTCGATCCGATCCTGATAATCGAGAGCGTAGCTGACCGAGGTCACGCCGCCCGCGCTATGGCCGAGCAGATAGACAGGACGATCGGGATGCTTAGACCGGCCGAACTCGATCGCCTGGCCGAGGTCGGAAACATATTCGTCGATGCTCTCGGCGTAGAACCGCTCGCCGTCCGACTTCCCACGGCCGCGCAGATCGAGAGCGGTGACGGCGAAGCCGCGGGACGCGAAATCCTCGCCAGCGCGGATGTACTGGCCGCCATGCGAATTGACGCCGTGGCAGATGACAAGGTTCGCTTTTGACGTCCCCGCAGGCTCCCAATGGCGCGTGAAGATGCGGCCGCCGGTTCCCTCGAGCCATTGCTCCTCGGTGGGGATCGTCGCTGCGTCAGTCATCGGGGCTCCTCATTTGAAAAGGAGCGGTACGGTAGCGGGTTTGACCTATGTTAAATAGCGCTATTCACCAGAGGTGATGTCCGCTTTCCACCAAGTGGTCACTTGAGGATGCCCTAAGTCCTGCGGGCCCGCTGGAAATTCGCGGTCGCCACGGAGGACGAAAAAATCTAAAGGTGTGCTCGCCAAGGCCCGGCTGGTTCAGACACGGTGCCAGGAGGCTATATGACCGGTGATTCTCAATCGCGGTCGAAGAACGCCATCCGCGAACCCACTTATCTCGAAGCAGCGATCCCGCTGATTGTGCTGACCATCCTGGTCGGCGGTTCGGTCGCGCTATTCAGGCTGGATGCGATGGAGGGCCCCCTTCAGGTGGGGATGATGCTCTCGGCGACCATCGCGGCCCTGATCATCTTGAGAAAAGGGCATAGCTGGGAGGACATTTCCGAAGCTGGCCGCAAGGGTGTCGCGTCGGTCACGAGCGCCATTTTCATCCTATTGGCCGTTGGCGCGCTGATCGGCACGTGGAACATGGCTGGGACCATTCCTACTCTGGTCTATTATGGGCTGAAAATGATGGACCCGAACTGGTTCTATCTCGCCAGCCTGATTTTGTGCGCCGTCGTGTCACTAGGCATCGGGAGTTCCTGGTCCACGGTGGGAACCATCGGCGTGGGGCTAATGGGTTTGGCCAGCCTTGCGGGTGTGTCACCGGCTATCACGGCCGGAGCTATCGTTTCCGGCGCTTACACAGGCGATAAATTATCGCCGCTTTCCGAGACGACGATCCTCGCTGCGCAACTCACGGATAACGATCTTTACGTCCACCTTCGCTACCAAGCCTGGGTGAGCGTGCCGGCGTTTGCAATTGCCGCAATCGCCCTCCTGATCCTCGGATTGGGCAATAGCTCATATGCTAGCGACGCTTTGGTCAATTCGGAGCTGCTCGCGCTTAACCAGGTTTTTTGGATCACTCCACTCAACCTCTTGCCGCTCCTAATGCTGATACTGCTGTCAATCTGGAGGACTCCAGCATTTCTGGCCCTGATTGCTTCCGCTTTGTTCGCCGCCGCGCTCGGCTGCTTGATCCAGCCCCAAGCTGCGCTTGCCGTGGTTCCCGATGCCGCCGCTGGCGGGGGCCTGCAATCCTTCGTCAGGGCTAGCTGGCACGTGATGGCGAACGGCTATCATTCGGAGACGGGAATCAAACAAGTGGATGATCTTCTGTCCCGGGGCGGCATGGCCAGCATGCTCC
>JBKPKE010000130.1:0-9896 GCA_046730955.1 Pseudomonadota bacterium | reverse complement strand
GATTCGTTGCGTTCATCTTTCTCTCACTCGTTAGCAGCAGCGCACTTGCCCAGTCCGCCGCATCCGTGGCGATCTCGCCGCTCGGCCCCAATAGCGCGCTGCTCAGCCTGAGCGCGGAGGGCAACAGCCGCCGCACGCCCGACGTCGCTTTGTTCAATGCGGGCGTCGTGACCCAGGCAGTCACGGCAAGTGAGGCATTGGCGGACAATAGCCGAAAGATGGACCGGGTCATCGCCGCCCTGAAACGCGCCGGCATTGCCCAGCGGGATATCCAGACGCAGGCCATCAGTCTCCAGCCCCGCTATTCGGATCCAGACCGCGACGCGCAGATTCTCGCGCGCACGACCGGGCGTCCCTACACGCCGCCCACGGAAGCGCCGAAGATCATCGGCTATGAGGCTCGCAACTCCGTGCAGGTCCGGGTTCGCAAGCTCGGCGAGATGGGCAAGATCATCGATACACTCATCAACGAGGGAGCGAACCAAGTCGACGGTCCTAGCTTCACTCTCGATGAGCCTCGCGAAGCACTTGACGAGGCGCGGCGCGAGGCCGTTGCCGCCGGCCGCCAGCGCGCCGAACTCTACGCCCAGGCGACCGGCATGCACGTCGGCCGCATTCTCTCCGTGAGCGAAGGCGGCGGCAATTATTCGATTGTCCAGCCGATCGTCGTCATGGGCAGCCGCGTCGGATATGGCGGCGCGCCGCCGCCTCCACCCCCGCCGCCTGCCCCTGTCTCGCCGGGCGAATTGAACCTCAGCACAAGCGTTTCAATGCAGTTCGAGCTGACGCGCTGATCTCACGGGATGGGGTGTATTACTAACGTATAGCACCACGTGCCGTTCGGCTGGTTTGGCTGTTCGCTCAAACTATTGGAATCTGGCCGTAATCCCGTTTGGCACGTTTCTTGGAAAGTCCCCCGCGCAGCATTGGTTGCGTAAAAAGGGAGACGAACATGACGATGATGACGACCATCATTGCCGTGGCGCTGGGGCTTACCCCCGTCCAGGGCGACACTATCGTGCAGATCAGCAATCAGCATGACAAAACGATCGGCAGCTTCACCGAAACGACCGATGATACGGGGACGACCCACTTGCGCGGCGTGAACCGGATGACCGGCGAAATCTACCATTTGACAGTCAACCCACACGGGCGGGTCGAAGGCTCGGTCGGAGATTCGGTGGTAACCTTCCGCATTCGGCCATCGGCTTGAGCGGACGCGGACGTCAGGCGTAGAGGTGCACAACCTCTGCGTCTGGCGCGGTCGCCGAGAGCAATAAAGTTCTGTGGCACTCCGCCGGATCCCGCTCGTAGCAAAGCAGCGCGCTCGGCTCCTCGCCGGCCAGATCGAGCATTTGCGCGCCTTCGGCGATCGCCTCCGGAAGCTCAAGTTGTCCGGCATAAATGCGGACAAGGTCGTCATGACGGCCTGCCCTCGCCGCCGCCCGGCCATCCGCAGGCGTACCAAGCGCGCGAAGGTGGACATAGTCTATGCCCGCTTCGGCAAGCGCATTGCGAAGGGGAGTCTTCGAAAAACCCGGCCGCCGCGAGTTCGGCACCGCGCGGACGTCGATCACACGCTTCACGCCAGCATTTGTAAGCGCCTGGACAAACTCGCCGACCGTCGAGTTCTCATATCCGATCGTGAAGATCCGCATGGGGTAGATTTAGTCCGCCACTCTCGTCATTGCGAGCGCCGCAGGCGCGCGGCAATTCAGTCGTGTGCCGCAGGATTGCGTCGCTTCGCTTGCCATGACGAACAGTTTCGACATCCACATCATCGGCGGCGGCCTCGCGGGATCGGAAGCGGCCTGGCAGCTGGCTGAAGCGGGGTTTCGCGTTCGCCTTTCCGAGATGCGCGGCGGCGGCGATACGACTCCGGCCCATGAGACCGACCGGCTCGCCGAGATGGTCTGCTCGAACAGTTTCCGTTCGGACGATGCCGAGCACAATGCCGTCGGCCTGCTCCATCAGGAAATGCGCGCCCTCGGCTCACTGATCATGCGAGCCGCCGACAAGCACAAGGTTCCCGCAGGGTCGGCGCTGGCCGTCGACCGGGAGGCCTTTGCAGCCGAAGTGACTTCGACAGTGGAGAGTCACCCGAACATCACGATCCTGCGCGAGCGGATCGACGCGCTTCCGGATCATACGGCCATCATCGCCACCGGCCCGTTGACGGGCTCGAAGCTGGCCGAAGCCATCTCCGCCGAGACCGGCCAGGGCGCCCTCGCCTTCTTCGATGCCATCGCACCCATCATTCACCGCGACAGCATCGACATGGACATCTGCTGGATGGCCGCGCGCTGGGACAAAGGGGGCAAGGACTACATTAACTGCCCGCTGGATCGCGAACAGTACGAGGCTTTCGTTCAGGCGCTCCGCGACGGAGAGAAGACCGAGTTCAAGGATTGGGAAAAGGACACGCCCTATTTCGAAGGTTGCATGCCAATCGAGGTAATGGCTGAACGAGGCGTCGAGACTTTGCGCTACGGTCCCATGAAGGGCGTCGGTCTGGACAACCCCCGCACCGGGCGCTGGCCCTACGCCGTAGTCCAGCTGCGCCAGGACAATGCGCTCGGCACCTTGTGGAACATGGTCGGCTTCCAGACCAAGCTGAAGCACGGCGAGCAAGTCCGCATCTTCCGCACCATCCCAGGTTTAGAGAATGCAGAATTCGCTCGGCTGGGCGGAATTCACCGCAACAGCTTCATCAACTCTCCCCGCCTGCTCGACGGTGAACTGCGCCTCAAGTCGAAGCCCAACATCCGCTTCGCCGGCCAGATCACCGGCTGCGAAGGCTATGTCGAAAGCGCGGCCGTGGGACTGATGGCGGCCCGGTACACGGCAGCTGAGCTGAACCGGGAGGAATTACCCTCTCCTCCGGCCGAGACGGCGTTTGGCGCCCTGCTCGGCCACATCACCGGCGGAGCCGACGCGGAGACGTTCCAGCCGATGAACGTCAATTTCGGGCTGATGCCGCCACCCGACAGTCGCCTAAAGAAGGCGGACCGGAAGAAGGCCTACACCGACCGCGCCCGCGCCGCCCTTGCGGACTGGATCGAACGCTCGCACGCCGTGAAACCGGTCTCGGCCTAGTTTGCGAAATCGATCGTCGAGATCAGTTCGGTCATCCGGAACAGTCTCGCCTTGATCGCATCGGGGACTGCGCCCGGGATGCGATCGGCGATCGTGTCCCGCGCCTCGAAATAGCTGGCCTTCACTCGAACCAGCTCCATCGACCAGTCCGGAAAGCTGCGGGCACCTACCTTGCGGCGGTCGCGGACTTCAAACCCCGTGTGCCGTGGATCCTTGCGAAGCCGATCGATGAGGTCCTCTATCGCCCCTTCAGACCCTTCGACGATCTGCAGAAAGTGCGTGCCGTTGAACACCAGCAACCCAGTGATGCCGTCGAGCGCGTTTTGCTCTCGAGCCGTGCGATGGATGTCTTCGAGATCGGCTTCCTGCAGGTCGAGGCGCGCGAGGCTCGTATAAGTAACGGACGTGAAATTCATTCGCTTCCGATACGGACATTTCTCTCGGTCTCAAGCCGGTAACGTCGGCTTCAAGACAGAGTTAACACGAACAGCGCTTTTTCTTCGGCAGAGGGGGGCTGTAGTCGCGTATTCGGCCGCGCTTAACCAGCCTGAGCGATCTTTGTCGGCCCCACTGAACTTGCTAATCGTCTTGTCCGCCCATTCGTCGAACGACAGGCTTCCATTGCCGTTCGCGTCCAGCTTGGCAAAAGCCTTGCGGCGTGGACCCAAAACCTCTTCGCGCTCGATCCGCCCATTCTTGTCCTTGTCTGCCCTCGAAAAGCGCTTTTCCTCACGGCTTTTCGGACTGGCTTCCGGCGGCTCGGGCAGTTTGACGTAGGACCCCTGACTCACCGCTCTAGGCGGGGGAGCCGGCGGAAGCAGCGGTACTTCCTCGGCACGGCTTTGCCAGAAAAAGAATGCACCAGTGATGAGCAGAAAACAGGCCGCAGCCCCGGCGAGAAAACGCGCCAAGCGACACCCCCTTCACAACGGGAGATTCGGCTTGGCTCAACTTGCGTCCGAAACGGCCGCTGTCAATCGACGTTAGAGACGACCACTCCAGCGATGCCGAAGCATGGCGGCGAGGCGCGGCGGCGTTCCTTCCTCCTCGAACGGCGGGCCATGCTTCAGATCGCGCGCCGCAAGTCTCGCCAGTGCCGTCAGGGGCCGCACGGTTCGGGGAAAACGGGAACCCGCGACGTCGGTCGCCTGCCTCTTCGCCTGTTCGAGCAATTCCGGAACGCCTCGGCGCCCAATGGAAACAAGCGCATACAGATTGCCGGCATCCTGCAAGCCGCCGTCGACGCCAAGCAATCGCGCTCCGACGCTGAACAAAATGGAACCACGTCGGGCTATCCTTGCCGGATCGACTTGCTCGTCGAGAAGCGTCGCCCAGCCATCCTCCAGCGTGGCGAGTTCGGTACCCGGCACGCCTCGCGAAAGCAGGTGACGCGCAGCAGCATGAAGCCTTGGCTCCGCCGGCACAACGCCCCGATCCAGCTCTTCCAGCCGATCTCGCCACCAGGCGAGCTTTACCGCCGCGAGCGCCGGCTGGGTGGAGCGCGCGACGACGTCCCCCATCGCCGCGTCGATCTGCCACAAAGCTTCGAATGCCGGGCGCACTTCTCCCGGCACCAAGCGAAGCATCAGCACGCGGTCGGCGCCTATTGCCGCCGCGAGATCTTGCTCAGCGGTAACAGACGGCCTTTGCTGCTGCGACGACATCCGAAGCCTTGATTAGCGCCAACTTCTCGAGATTGGCCGCGTAGGGCAGCGGCACGTCCACGTCGGTGACGCGAAGCACTGGAGCATCGAGGTCGTCGAAGCCCTCCGTCATCGCAAGCGCGATGATCTCCGAGCTGATCGAGCAGGTCGGCCAGCCTTCTTCGACGACGACCATGCGATTGGTGCGCTTGAGGCTCTCAAGCACCGTCGCCTTGTCGAGCGGTCGCAGCGTACGAAGGTCGATCACTTCCGCGTTGATGCCCTCGCCCATCAGTTCCTGCGCGGCCTCGAGCGCAACCCCCACGCCGATCGAATAACTGACGATGGTCACGTCCTTGCCGGGGCGGACGATCCTCGCCTTGCCGATCGGCAGGACGTAATCGTCCATCTGCGGAACGTCGAAATGCTGACCGTAGAGCAGCTCGTTCTCAAGGAAGACTACCGGGTCCTCGCTCCGGATCGCGGCCTTCAGAAGGCCCTTTGCGTCGGACGCGCTGTATGGCGCGATCACCACCAAGCCGGGAACGCTAGCGTACCAGGGACCATAATTCTGGCTGTGTTGTGCCCCGACACGCGCCGCGGCTCCATTCGGGCCTCGGAACACGATGGGGCAGCGCATCTGGCCGCCAGACATGTAATTGGTCTTCGCGGCCGAGTTGATGATGTGGTCGATGGCCTGCATCGCGAAGTTGAAGGTCATGAACTCGACAATCGGCCTTAAACCGCCCATCGCCGCGCCCGACCCGATGCCGGCAAAACCATATTCGGTGATCGGAGTGTCGATGACCCGCTTCGGCCCGAACTCCTGAAGCAGGTTCTGGGTCACCTTATAGGCGCCCTGATACTCGGCGACTTCTTCGCCCATCACGAAGACGCGCCCGTCCTTGCGCATCTCCTCCGCCATGGCATCCCGAAGCGCCTCGCGTACCGTCATGCTGACAAGAGGCGTGCCCTCCGGAACCTCGGGGCCGTCGCGCGTGTGAGCGACGTCCGCGACGAGGTCGCGCGCTGCCGTTTCGAACACGTGCGGCGTAGGCGTGCCCTCGGCCTGCTGCTCCGCAGGAATCGGCGCTTCCTTTGCTGGAGCAGGCTCCTCGGCCTTCGCCGGCGTAGCCGGAGCCGGTGCACTCACCTGCTCACCGTCGGCGGCCAGAAGGGCGATCGGCTGGCCGACCTTCACTCCGTCCGTGCCTTCGGGAACGAGGATCTTTGCGATCTTGCCCTCGTCGACTGCCTCGAACTCCATCGTCGCCTTGTCGGTCTCGATCTCTGCAAGGATGTCGCCCGACTTCACTTCGTCGCCCTCTTTGACCAGCCATTTGGCGAGCGTGCCCTCTTCCATCGTCGGCGACAGTGCCGGCATCTTCAGCTCGGTCGCCATCAATAGGTCTCCACCAGCACGTCAGTGTGAAGCTCGGTCACTTCGGGTTCCGGAGCTTCCTCAGCAAACTTGGCAGCTTGGACAACGATCTCCTTGATTTCCTTGTCGATCGCCTTGAGCTCATCTTCCTTCACGCCCATCGCCTCCAGATCCTTGGCCGCGCGATCGATCGGATCGTGATGCTCTCGGTAATCCTGCACTTCCTCGCGGGTGCGGTACTTGGCGGGATCGGACATGGAATGCCCGCGATAGCGGTAGGTTTTGAGCTCCAGAATGATCGGACCCTTCCCGCTCCGCGTCCACTCGAGTGCTTCCTCCGCGGCCCCGCGGACCGCGAGCACGTCCATTCCGTCGACTTGGATGCCTGGGATCCGGAAGCTCTCGCCCCGCTTGTAGAACAGCGGCTCGGAGGCCGAGCGCTCGACGCTCGTGCCCATCGCATATTGATTGTTCTCGATCGCGTAGATGATCGGCAGGTCCCACAGACGGGCCATGTTGAAGCTCTCGTACACCTGACCCTGGTTGGCCGCGCCATCGCCGAAGTAAGCAAGGTTTACACCGCCATCTTCGCTGTACTTGTGCTTGAGCGCCAGGCCGGTGCCGAGCGACACCTGCGCACCAACGATGCCATGACCCCCGTAGAACCCATGTTCGACGCTGAACATGTGCATCGAGCCGCCCTTACCCTTGGAAATGCCCGCGGCCCGGCCGGTCAACTCCGCCATGATCACCTTCGGCTCAATGCCGTAGGCGAGCATGTGGCCATGGTCCCGATAGCCGGTGATGACGCTGTCCTTGCCGACGGTCATCGCCGATTGAAGTCCGACGGCCACCGCTTCCTGGCCGATGTAGAGGTGGCAGAAGCCCCCGATCAGCCCGAGGCCGTAGAGCTGGCCCGCCCGCTCCTCGAAGCGGCGGATGAGCAGCATCTCCTTGTAGAATTGGAGAAGTTCATCCTTCGACGGCTCGTAGCGCTTGGGCTCTGCGGGGCGCTCTCTATTCGGCGGAGGCGGTGCTGCAGTTGCAGCGGCTTTCGGCTTTGCGGAACGCGCCACGTTTGACCCTCTTTATCGCGCAGACTGAATGAGCGCGCGGTCTATAGGTTGCAGGGCTGCGGGCGGCAATGCCGTGAAGCCCTTAGTCGCCTTCGACGAAACTCCTCATGCGCCAGCGCCCGTCTCGCTTCTCGAATGAGGCGCGATAGTCGAGTGGGCCCCGCAGCTGGTCGCGACGAAGATAACCTCGCCGCCCGTCCGCCAGCTTGACCCGCACCCAGGGTGCCGACGGGTCTTCCACCTGGACGACGTTAAAGCTCAGAACGGCGACAGACTTGGCCCGCTCGTCGGGCTGGACGCGCAGTTTGGCACCGGGCTGCACCACGACCATCTTGTCAAATAGATCGTCCTCGGAGGCGAACCCATCGGCGAGATAGGGGATGACAGGAGTCCCGTGCGCCATGGAGCAGCCGAGCGGAAGAACATTCTCCAGCTCTGGCCAGATCGGACTCGCAGCAGGCCGCTCCAGCTTCCAGATCCGAACGAACTCCTTTCGGCCCTCACCTCCTCCGAAATCGGCCATGATGTCATCGGCCAAAATGGCCGTAAGTGAATGTGCATCGCGCCGTGCGACAATGCTTCGCAAATCGGCTCGGAAAGCCGCAAAGGATTTGTCGAAGGCACATTGATCCACGGGAGGCATTCGAGCCGGCGAAAACAGGAGCGTTGCAGCTGCAGCGAGAGCGAGCAACAACACGGGTCAGTCCAGCGGGACGATGACCTCGTCGGGACGCACCAGCCCGAGCTGACCGCGGACCATTTCGTCTGCGAGGTCCGGATCCGCGCTGCGCGGGTCCAGCAAGGCCGAACGATGGCGAAGCTGCGCTTTTTCGGCTTCGAGCCGCGCGAGCTCGCTCTTCCGAGCCTCCAGGTCGCGATGATAACCGCCCCAGGCGAGCAAGCCGTTGGGGCCGGCAACCGCGTAGCCAGCGAAATTGCCGACGACGATCAACGCCAGCGCCGGCCAGAAGACACGGCGAATAAGCCCAAAACTGCGCGTTGCTCCATCCATCCCGTCTCTAAGAATCACGAGAGAGTCCTGAAGGCAAGCGAAACCTTGAAATTAGTGGGTGAATCTGTGGATTAAGAAGGCTTGTATGCCTTTATCGCCGCGGCGCCTGCATAACGGCCAGTCGCGCCAAGCTCTTCCTCGATACGCAGCAACTGATTGTACTTGGCGGTCCTGTCCGAACGCGCAAGGCTGCCCGTCTTGATCTGCCCGCAGGACAGCGCGACCGCCAGGTCGGCGATGGTCGAATCCTCGGTTTCGCCGGAACGGTGCGACATGACCGAGGTATAGCCGGACGTCTGAGCCAGGCGGACCGCATTGATCGTCTCGCTCAAGGTGCCGATCTGGTTGACCTTGACGAGGATGGAATTTGCAATCATGTTTTCAATGCCTTGCGCAAGCCTCTTCTCATTGGTCACGAAGAGATCGTCGCCAACCAATTGCACGCGATCCCCGAGTTTCCGACTTAGCGCGCTCCAGCCTTCCATGTCGTCTTCGCCCATTCCGTCTTCTATCGAAGCGATCGGATAGGCGCCTGCGAGGTCGGCCAGATAATCGGCCATTTCCACCGGCGTGAGGCTCCGGCCCTCACCGTCCATTTCATATTTGCCGTTCTTGAAGAACTCCGTCGAGGCGCAGTCGAGGGCGAGCAGGACGTCGCTTCCAGCTTTGTATCCGGCGCTCTCAACCGCCCTGAGGATAAAATCCAATGCTTCCCGTGCCGAGGCGATGTTGGGAGCAAAGCCCCCCTCGTCACCGACTCCAGTTGTTAGGCCCGCTGAGTGCAACGCCGATTTCAGTGCATGGAATATCTCAGCGCCGCAGCGGAGAGCCTCGGAAAAGCTCTTCGCGCCGACCGGCATGACCATGAATTCCTGGAAATCGATCGGATTGTCCGCGTGCGCTCCGCCGTTCAGGATGTTCATCATCGGCACCGGCAGCAGGTCAGCGCTGACGCCGCCTACGTAGCGGTAGAGCGGCGATCCCAGCGCGTCGGCCGCAGCCTTCGCCGTCGCCAGGCTGACGCCGAGGATTGCGTTGGCGCCGAGCCGTCCCTTGTTCTCGGTTCCGTCTACTTCAATCAGCAGAGCATCGATCTCGGCCTGCTCCTCTGCCTCCCGGCCCACGACGGCGGCCAGGATTTCGCCGTTCACTGCGTCGACCGCTTTCTGGACACCCTTGCCGCCCCAACGAGCCTTGTCGCCGTCCCGCAACTCGACTGCCTCATGCGCTCCGGTCGAAGCGCCCGACGGAACAGCTGCCCGGCCCATGCTTCCGTCCTCGAGGGTCACGTCGACCTCGACCGTCGGATTGCCACGGCTGTCGAGGATCTGGCGGGCGTGGACGTCAACGATCGCGGTCATGGAAATCCTTCTTTCGCAAGCGTAATGATGTAGCGGATGCGGCGACCTATAGGCGACGCGTCGGACCGTGCAACTTTCGTCCCGACGGGCAGGAACGAAGGCTCGTACTGCTGTGTTGAGTGGGAAAAGGAGGACTCGCAATGGGTGACAACAGAAGTGATCTTCCCGAAGGCACGGATACGATCATCGAAGGGGCGTCGAAACCCGACGTCGATGCGGGAGCGCAGATCGGCTCGGCGACGGCTGACAACGCGCTGGTTACAGCACGTGGCACTTCGGAGACAGAATTGGGCAGCGACACGGACCGTACCGGCGGCGATTCCGGCA
>JBKPKE010000129.1:0-31579 GCA_046730955.1 Pseudomonadota bacterium | reverse complement strand
CGGCGACCCCCGAGAACTACACTGCTGGACATTCGTCGGCAGCGTCAGATGTGTATAAGAGACAGGGGCAGGGGCGGCCGGGTCGCTGCCTTGCCAAGTGTAGAGAAGGCTGCCGCCGGCGACGTCCTCGCGCTTCAGCTGGGCATGGACGAGCGGGAAGCTGCGTTCGAGGAAGGCGTGGAAGGCCGCGAGCGTTTCGGGCGAGGCATTAGAAGCTTCGGTCGAGACCGTCTGGATCTGCAGCGATTGCGACAGACGCTGAACTGCTGCCGCATCAACCGGAAGAGGGGCGGGCAGCTTGCCGAGCGCCATCGGCTTGAGGCGAAGCGTGTTGAGGGTAGCGAACGCGACCAGCGCGAGCAGTAGAAAGGCTATTCCGAGCCCGCTGCGCCGGAGAGCCTTCAGAAGTCGACCTTGTCGTAATGCGCCGGCGGCACGATCACCTCCATCCGCTCGCCGAGCAAAGGTCGAAAGCTCGGCCGCGACTTCATGACCGCGTACCAGTCCTTGGTTTGCTTATGCCCCCGCCAGTCGAGCGCCCCGAGATAATCGATCACGCTGAGATGCGCCGCGGCAGCGAAGTCGGCGAGGCTGAGGCCCGGACCGGCCATCCAGCGACGATGATCGAGGAGATAGTCGACATAATCGAGATGACCGTTGGCGATCCGCATCGCCTCTCGGAGGATGCGTGTGTCGGGGCTTTCACGGCTGACGAGCCGCTTGCGCATACGCTCGTGCATCAGCGGCTCAACCACTTCACGGAAAAGCTTTTCGTCGAACCATTGGGTGAGCCGGCGGATCTCTGCGCGAAGCACCGCATTCCCATGGATCATGGGCATCCGGTCCACCGTCTCGTCGAAATATTCGACGATCGGCTGCGATCCGATCAGCGTAATGCCCTGGTCGGCATCGACGATGACCGGAGTCTCGCCGGCGGGATTCAGATCGATGAATTCGTCCCGGCGCTCCCATGGGTTCTCGCGCACAAGCTCGGCCGCAATGCCCTTCTCGGCGAGCACGAGCCGGACCTTGCGGGAGAAAGGGCACAACGGAAACTGAAAGAGCTGCCACATCGCGCTGCAGCTTTAACGGCGCTGGCGGCCTCGTCTACCGCTTAGGATAGCCGGGTTGAGGCATATTTGAGGCAGCCTTCTCGAATTCCTTCTGGGCTTCGGCAAAGCCTTTCATCATTGCCGGGATGGCGGCGATGAGCGCCTTTTGCGCGGCCTGCATCTGGGGACGGCTCTCATCGAGCTTTTGCTTAAGCTCGCGCTCCGTCAGACCCGTGTCGCTGGCGATGGTGCGGTGGCGATCGGCCGGGGAGACGGGACGTCCCGCGAGCGCCGCTTCCACTTCACCGGTAGGCATCGACAGGAAGGTCTTCGCAAGAACCTGCAGGGTATCGACCAGCCGGTCCGCCAGGCGCGGATCGCTCATTTCCGGCGGAAGACGCATTTCGTCGGCCGTGGTGTCGTGCGCGCGAGGCGCAGGCTGCGCGGCGACGGGTGCAGCGGTCAGGACTAGCGGAAGTACGAACAGGTGAAGACGCATGGCGCCGCTCCTGAAAAACAGTGCATTCCCTTTGCGCTGCAACAGCTTAGCCGCAGATGAACGGCAGATGAATCAGCGCGCGGCGAGCCAGGCGAGCGCTGCCGCTCCGGCGA
Organism: Pseudomonadota bacterium; assembly: GCA_046730955.1. Lineage (GTDB taxonomy): Bacteria > Pseudomonadota > Alphaproteobacteria > Sphingomonadales > Sphingomonadaceae > Sphingomicrobium. The sequence goes on along the minus strand of JBKPKE010000129.1, from coordinate 29,915 downwards.
TAATCCGATACCAGGCGAACGGCCAGAAGCCGTGGCGCGAGATGTAGTGCACGAACGCTTTCACCACGACGATTGCCACGATGAAGCTGACGACGAAGCCGACCGCGACTGTGCCGAAACCGACCCCGCTCGCTCCGGTGAGCAACGTGTCGTGGTGCTTGACCAGTTCCAATGTAGTCGCCCCGAGCATGGTCGGGATGGCGAGGAAGAAGCTGAACTCCGCTGCCGTGCGTCGCTCGACTCCGAGGGAGAGACCGCCGAGGATCGTCGCGCCAGAGCGGCTCACGCCCGGGATCATAGCAAGGCATTGAATGAAGCCGACGCGGAGCACCGTCTTCATCGGCATTTCGGCCACGCCCACGATTTCCCCCGGCTTCGCGAATTTCTCGATCAGCAGGATGGCGATGCCGCCGGCGATCAAAGCCCAGGCCACGACCTCCGCGTTGCCGAGCAAAAGCTCGATCTTGCTGATGAGGATGACCCCGATGACGGCCGAGGGCAGGAAGCCCAAAGCCACATTGCGGATGAACCGCCACGACATGGGATTGTTTCGAAGTACACCCTCAAGCACCGCCCAGAAGGTGCGCCAGTAGAGCACGACGATCGCGAGGATCGCTCCCAGCTGAATGATGACGTTGAACGCTGCCCACTTGTCCGCGTCGAATCCGAGCAGCTCCGTCGCAAGGATCAGGTGACCCGTGGACGAGACGGGGAGGAACTCGGTGACCCCCTCGACGATGCCGAGGATGATGGCGATCAGAAGTATCGGCACCGGCTAGCTGTTCGCAGTCAGATTGACACGTCGGCGGGCAAAGCGGTTGCCGCCGTACATGCTGAGCCATTCATGAGCGACCGCCGCGAAGGGCGTCGGCTCGATCCCGAACGCTTCCAGTCCCTGAGCGCCTTGGCTCGCGACATTGTCGCGCTGGAGCATCAGCCATTGGTCTCGCGTGAGCGGAGCGCCAGGAAGGAAGCCAAACCAGGAGATCAATGAGGCAATTGGGCCGGGCACGTCGGCGAGCGCCGTGTCGCGGCCTGCCGCGGCGAGAATCTGCTGGGTGAACTCCCGCATCGTGAATATCTGCGGGCCGCCGATCTCGTAGGTCTTGCGGGCATGGCCTGGGGGATTCACCGCGGCTTCCGCGATGGCCCGGGCAAGATCTTCGACAAAGACTGGCTGGAACCGGCAATTGCCGGCAATCACGGGCAGCACTGGCAACAGGCGCGACATTGCAGCGAGCCGATTGGTGAGTTGGTCCTCGGATCCGAAAACGATCGAGGGCCGAATGATCGTCGCTTCGGGGAATGCCGTGCGAACGGCTTCTTCACCCTGTCCCTTGGTCCGCGAATATCCGGCATCGCTGCCCTCGTCGGCACTGAGGGCCGAAATGTGGACGAGTGCCCTCGCGCCGGAATCGCGTGCGGCTTCGGCGATGTTTGCCGCCCCCGAGGCATGGACCTTTGCCATGTTAGTGAAGGAACCGACCAGATTGACCACGGCATCGGCGCCATCGACGGCTTGGCGAACGGACTCGCGATTGGTGACGTCCGCGCGAACCAGGCCCCATTGGCCGACCTGGCCGAGCGTCTGGATGTAATGGGCGTTGCGAGGTTCGCGGCTCGCGAGCCGCACGCGAACGCCCCTCCCAAGCAGCTCCTCACAGACATAGCGGCCGATGAATCCGCTGCCGCCGAATACGGTGACCAGCTTATAATCGAGATCGATCATCGGCCGCGGCACTAAGGCTCGCCCGTCCCGATGACAAGCTGGAGAAGGTGGCTGGCGGCCCGCCCGGGGCGAGCCGCCGAACTCAGAAATAATCCGCGAGTACCAGCGTCACGGACTGGCCGTCGCCCTTGGCAATGGCAACCCGGGTCCCAAGGGGCTCCTTCGCCCAATTGGCTTGTGCCGACGCACAGAAGTCTGGCCCCACGCGCTCGCCCGCAATCGAGACCAGCTTGTCGCCCTTCTTGAGGCCAGCCTTGTCCGCGGGGCTCCCGGGTGAGACGTGCACGACGTTGAAATGGTCGCCCTCCAGGGTCATGAACATTCCGGCGCGATCCTTCGGAAAATCCACCGGCGCTGTAGTGCGCTGCAGCCACAGGCGGTCATGGCCGAGGTCGAGCGTGAGGTGGAACGGCTTGAACAGCTGGATCCCGGCATTGACCCGGTCCTTGTATGGCCCACCCTGGAAGGTGCCGAGGTCGGCCGGTACTTGATCCAGGCTGACCCCGCCGACGGTGACCTTCGGCAGAGTGACGCGCCGATTCTCATGCAGTCCCCCGACTCCGCCGCTGAGACCGACCGCATAGCGCAGTTTGGCGAGGCTTGGCGTCTTTTTGAAATATTCGGCCGAGACGCTGAGTGCGCCGCCGTTGCCGAGGTCGAAGGCCGCGTCGACCGGCGGAAGACCGTCGATTGAAACGGGGAGGAAGTGAGTAAAGCTGTCGCGTGTCAGCTTGACCTCGGTTGCGCCAACGGGGGCCACGAAGTTTTTGGAAGGCGAAAGCGTCAGGATCTGCTTGTCGAAGTCGACCCCCACGACGCTGTTCATGAAGACTTCGCGCCCCAGCACGGCCGGAATCGGACGTCCGATGCCCTTCTCGATTTTCTCGAGATCGAGGACGAGGACCGTGGCTCCGCTGAGCTTCAGATTACCGGCTTGAATCGTGACATTGTGAACGAGCTCGCCCTGCTCGCTTCCGCCGGCGCCCTGAGCATCGACCTTCGTGCCCCGCTTCAGTCCGATCTTCCTGGCGAAATCATCGTCGAGCGTCGTTACGCCCGCGCCGCTGTCGAGCAGCATGGGCGTGTCCACGCCGTTGACGCGACCGCTGAGCACGATCCGGCTGCCCCTGAACAACTGGAACGGGATGTCGGGCGAGGCGCCCGGCACGGCGGCGACCTGCGGGGTTGGAATTTGTGAGATCTGCGCCGCGGCAAAACAGGGATGAAGCACAGCGACGGCCCCAATTGCAGTGACGGCAAGCCCGATTCGGATATGGCGTTTCATTCTGTTTGCCTTTATGTAAGTATTCAAAGACAGCGATAAATTATCGTAAAACAATAACGAGGTCAAGATGGCTCATTCGAGCATTGCGAGGACTGCCGGGCGACTTCGTTTGGCGGTCTGGATTGCCTGGGGCTGCATTATCGCAATCTACGCTGCGGGCCGTCTCGGTCTCGATCTCGGCTTTCTGAAGGTGCAGGCGAAGTCGGACCCGGCGGTTCCCGGTTCGCTCAGAATGGTCGCCGACGTAACTCTCCTTCTGGTCAGCATCGCGCTCTGGCACCTCAGCCGGATGCTGGGAGCGATCGCCGCGGGCGACCTATTTTCAGCGCGCGTCGTGAGCGCGTTTCGTTCTTTCGCACTGTGGTTGCTGATCGTAGCAATCGTCTGGATCCTTGCGCCCATCGTCATGGCGCTCATCAACGGACCGGATTCAGAGCATGCCCTCGCGTTCAAGCTTCAGCTTCGCGATCTCCTGACCATCGGTGTCACCCTTATCCTCTTCCTCGTTGCACGGCTGCTGGAGCGTGCCCGCGCCATCGACGAGGAAATGCGGGAGATCGTATGATGCCGGTCGTCGTTCGGCTCGACGTGATGCTTGCTCTGAGGAAGATGCGGTCGAAGGATCTCGCGTCGAAAATCGATATCACCGAGGCCAATCTCTCATTGCTCAAATCCGGCAAGGTGAAGGGGATACGTTTCTCGACACTCGAGGCGATTTGTGAGGCGCTGGACTGCAAGCCCGGGGACATTCTCGACTATGAGCCGTACGGCGCTTCAAAGGCTTCGAACGGGAATTGACAAGGTTAGGCTCCGCCTCCACATGGCGCCGCCTACCAGCTGAAATCGCAGCTTGAATGTGCCCAGGTGGCGGAATTGGTAGACGCACCAGCTTCAGGTGCTGGCGTCCTCTGGGACGTGGAGGTTCGAGTCCTCTCCTGGGCACCAAACGATGAGCGGACGCTCTAAGCCTTACTGGCTCGCACTCCTGTTCTTTCGATAGATCGCGAAGAGGATCAGCACGAAAGCCGTGAGGCGGATGAGGTAGAGCGAGCTCCGGTCTTCCGTCGGGATGTTGGCCAGCGCCAGGATCGCCTGACCGGCGCCGAGCAATGCAAAGGCGAGTGCGAAGGTGAGGAAGAGCTCGTCCCGCGAACGTCTCCAATATCGCAGGAAGAACAGTCCGCAGACGAAGAAGCCAAGCGAGACCGCACCCGAAAGGAAGTCGTAAACCGTCACCGGCTCATTCCTCTTCGACCTGCCACACGAACCCCCAGATCAGCGATAGAACGGCTGCGAGCGCGAGTAATAAACGCGGCACACGAAGATCGACCTCGGGCTGCGGCCAGATGACGAGATCCAGCACAAGCAGGAGATTGTTGGCAGCCAGGAAAGCGAAGCAGACACTGCTCCAGAAAAGCAGGCGGACCCTCGAGCGGGCGTAGCTCCGGCCCAGTAGCCAGGCGCAGGCGGTGCTCGTGAAGAAGCAGAGGACGTAGACAATGGCCGGGAACAGCTCGCCCAATCTCAGTCCTTCCGAAGCCTGAAGGCGTCCGCGAACGCCGTGAATCCGCTCGCCGCCGACGACACGATGGCACGGCGAACCGCGTCAGGCCGGACCGCATAAAGCTTTTCCAGCTCGTCGACACATTCGGCGACTTCGTCGTTGATCGGCATAAACTCGGCCCCCTGATCGTCCACCGATGCAAGCCCGGCCGCCACCAAAGCGTCGAGCGCCTTGCTAACGACCAGCTCGCTGGCACGCATCGTCGATACCAGCTCATCGCGCGACCATGTTCGCCGCTCGCGTTTCAAGATCAACAGGAGCTCGAGCCCCCACACCGACCGGAAGCTCGATCCAATGAACCGCAGAAGGTCGTCGGACGGGATCACCGCAAGCTGTCGGGAAGGCGTCGTCCGAACATCTCGATGTTCCGTAGCGGCATGAAACTCGCTTTGGCAAATCTTGAGCGGAGGGCTGATCTGAAGCACTGTTCTTTTAGAAAGCATCAACTATTCTGATTTCTAATGCGTGGTGCAGCCGGGGGGCTGCACTTGTTTTAACCGGGCGGGGGGTGTGAAACCGACCGGAGAGTAGAGTGAACGTCCAAGCCCAGCGCGACTTTATCGATCGCCGCCAGCTCGTCAGTGCACTCCGTGCCCTGCGCCGCGGTGACTTCAGCGTTCGCCTGCCCGAGGATGTCGATGGCGTCGACGGCGAGATCGCCAGCCTCTTCAATGAGGTGGTCGGGATGAACGAGGCGATCACCCAGGAGTTCGACCGCCTCTCAAAAGTCGTCGGCAAAGAAGGAAAGATCACTCAGCGCGCTCGCGTCCGCGGCGCTACCGGCGGCTGGGACAGCAAGCTTCGCGCGGTCAATGAGCTGATCGACGACATGGTCCAGCCGACGGCGGAGGTTTCGCGCGTTATCGGGGCGGTGGCGAAGGGCGACCTGTCGCAATCCATGACCACTGAAATCGACGGACGTCCGCTTCGCGGCGAATTCCTCCGCATCGGCAAGGTCGTGAACACGATGGTGGAGCAACTGGCCTCCTTCGCTTCGGAGGTGACGCGCGTCGCCCGCGAAGTGGGCACCGAAGGCAAGCTCGGCGGCCAGGCCAAGGTGAAGGGTGTGGCGGGAACCTGGGCTGATCTTACCGACAATGTGAACGCCATGGCGACCAACCTGACCGGGCAGGTGCGCAACATCGCCGAAGTGACGACCGCCGTGGCTCGCGGCGACTTGTCGAAGAAGATCACCGTGGAGGTGAAGGGCGAGATCCTCGAGCTGAAGAACACCATCAACGTCATGGTGGACCAGCTGAATGCGTTCGCTTCGGAGGTGACGCGCGTCGCCCGCGAAGTCGGTACCGAGGGGAAGCTCGGCGGACAGGCGCGGGTGGAAGGCGTCGGCGGCACGTGGAAGGACCTCACCGACAACGTCAACCTGATGGCCGAAAACCTCACCGGCCAGGTGCGCAATATCGCCGAGGTCACGACCGCCGTGGCACGCGGCGACTTGTCGAAGAAGATCACCGTCGACGTGAAGGGCGAAATCCTCGAGCTCAAGAACACCATCAACACGATGGTCGACCAGCTCAACGGTTTTGCGTCGGAGGTCACCCGCGTGGCTCGCGAAGTGGGCACCGAAGGAAACCTTGGCGGCCAGGCGCAGGTCCCGGGCGTCGCCGGCACCTGGAAGGATCTCACCGACAACGTGAACCTGATGGCCGCGAACCTGACCGGACAGGTGCGCAACATCGCGGAAGTGACGACCGCCGTGGCACGCGGCGACCTGTCGAAGAAGATCACCGTCGACGTTCGCGGCGAGATCCTGGAGCTCAAAGACACCATCAACGTCATGGTGGACCAGCTCAACTCGTTCGCCTCCGAGGTTACGCGCGTCGCTCGCGAAGTGGGCTCGGAAGGTAAACTTGGCGGCCAGGCGCAGGTGGAAGGCGTCGCCGGGACCTGGGCCGATTTGACCGACAGCGTGAACCTCATGGCCGGCAATTTGACGGGTCAGGTGCGCAACATTGCCGAGGTGACGACAGCCGTCGCGAAGGGCGATCTTTCGAAGAAAATCACCGTCGACGTGAAGGGCGAGATCCTCGAGTTGAAAAACACCATCAACACGATGGTGGACCAGCTGAACGCCTTTGCGAGCGAAGTGACCCGCGTCGCCCGCGAAGTCGGTACCGAAGGCAAGCTCGGCGGCCAGGCGCAGGTGGAAGGCGTCGCCGGGACCTGGGCCGATCTTACCGACAACGTGAACCTGATGGCCGCCAACCTCACGGGTCAGGTGCGCAACATCGCCGAGGTGACGACCGCCGTGGCGCTCGGCGACTTGTCGAAGAAGATCACCGTCGACGTGAAGGGCGAGATCCTCGAGCTGAAGAACACCATCAACGTCATGGTCGACCAGCTCAACTCATTTGCCTCCGAAGTGACGCGCGTGGCGCGCGAGGTCGGCACGGAAGGCCGCCTTGGGGGTCAGGCGCAGGTCGAAGGCGTCGGCGGCACCTGGAAGGACCTCACGGACAATGTGAACGCCATGGCGGCGAACCTTACCGGACAGGTGCGTAACATCGCCGAAGTGACGACCGCGGTGGCCAGCGGCGACTTGTCGAAGAAGATCACCGTCGACGTGAAGGGCGAAATCCTCGAGCTGAAGAACACCATCAATACGATGGTCGATCAGCTCAACTCGTTCGCGTCCGAGGTGACGCGCGTGGCGCGCGAGGTCGGCACGGAAGGCAAGCTCGGCGGTCAGGCGCAGGTGCGCGGTGTCGCTGGCACCTGGAAGGACCTTACCGACAACGTGAACCTGATGGCCGATAATCTAACCGGCCAGGTCCGCAACATCGCCGACGTGACGACCGCCGTCGCGAAGGGCGACTTGTCGAGGAAGATCACCGTGGACGTGAAGGGCGAGATCCTCGCCCTCAAGAACACGATCAACACCATGGTCGATCAGCTCAACGGCTTCGCGTCGGAGGTGACCCGCGTCGCTCGCGAGGTCGGCACCGAGGGCAGCCTCGGCGGTCAGGCGCAGGTGCCGGGAGTCGGCGGGACGTGGAAGGACCTTACCGACAACGTGAACCTGATGGCGACCAACCTCACCAACCAGGTGCGCGGTATCGCCGAGGTCGTCACCGCGGTGGCGCAGGGCAACCTCAAGCGGAAGCTGACGCTCGACGCGAAGGGCGAAATCGCCGCGCTGGCCGACACGATCAACTTCATGATCGATACGCTCTCGACCTTCGGCGACCAGGTGACGAACATGGCGCGCGAGGTGGGTATCGAAGGGAAGCTGGGCGGACAGGCTCGCGTGCCTGGCGCCGCCGGGCTGTGGCGCGACCTTACCGACAACGTGAACCAGCTCGCGGCCAATTTGACGAACCAGGTCCGGTCGATCGCCGAAGTGTCTACGGCTGTGACGAAGGGCGACCTTACCCGTTCCATCGCCGTCGAGGCGCAGGGCGAGATGGCCGCGCTCAAGGACAACATCAACGAGATGATCCTTAACCTGAAAGAGCAGACGCTCAAAAATGCGGAGCAGGACTGGCTGAAGACCAACCTCGCTCGCTTCTCGCGCATGCTTCAGGGCGAACGCGACCTCGCCACCGTGTCGAACCTGATCATGTCGGAGCTCGCACCTTTGGTGAACGCCCAATACGGCGTTTTCTACGTCACCAAGCGCGAAGAGGATGAGACGAAGCTGGAGCTGGTGGCGAGCTATGGCGCCGAAAGCCAGGACCAGCTGAAGCAGGAATTCCAGCTTCGAGAAGGCCTGGTCGGACAGGCTGCCGCCGACCGCCGTCCCATCCTCCTGAAGGATGTGCCGCCTGACTTCATCCGCGTCGGCTCCGGCCTGGGCCACACCAAACCGGCCAGTGTCAGCATATTGCCGGCTTTGTTCGAAGACGAAGTCAAAGCCGTGATCGAGCTCGCCTCGTTCCACGAATTCAACGAGACCCACCAGAGCTTCCTCGACCAGCTCATGGAATCGGTCGGGATCGTGTTGAACACGATCGCCGCGACCATGCGCACCGAGGGCCTGCTGAAGCAGTCACAGCTGCTGACGCAAGAGCTCCAGGCGCGCCAGACCGAGCTAACGCGCAAGCAGCAGGAACTGCATGCGACCAACGAAGAGCTTCAGGAAAAAGCGCAGCTTCTCGAAAACGAGAAGAAACAGGTCGAAGCGAAGAACATCGAGATCGAAATGGCGCGCCGCGCGGTCGAGGAGAAGGCCGAGCAGCTTTCGCTCACGTCCAAATACAAGTCCGAGTTTCTCGCGAACATGTCGCACGAGCTGCGTACGCCGCTCAACTCGCTGCTAATCCTGTCGAAGCTCCTGTCCGACAATGCGCAGGGCAATTTGAACGACAAGCAGGTCGAGTTCGCCAGGACGATCAATTCGGCCGGTTCCGACCTTCTGAATCTCATCAACGACATCCTCGACTTGTCCAAGATCGAATCCGGAACGGTTACGATTGAGGTCGGCGAGATGCCGGTGGAGCATCTCAAGCAGCACATGGAACGGACCTTCCGTCAGCTTGCCGCCGACAAGGGCCTCGATTTCAACGTCAGGTTCGAGGGCAAGCTGCCGGAGACCATCCGCACGGACGAGAAGAGGCTGCAGCAGATCGTCCTCAACCTGCTCTCCAACGCCTTCAAGTTCACCTCCAGGGGCAGCGTCACACTCGGCGTTCGTTGCGTTCAGAGTGGCTGGAGCCCGAGCCATCCGGTCCTGAGGAATGCCGAGCGGGCGATTGAGATTGCCGTCACGGACACGGGTATCGGCATTCCGGAGGACAAGCAGAAGTTGATTTTCGAGGCATTCCAGCAAGCCGACGGCACGACGAGCCGCAAATATGGCGGCACTGGCTTAGGCCTCTCGATCAGCCGCGAGATCGCCCGGCTGCTCGGCGGCGAGCTGCAGGTCACTTCGAAGCCGGGCGAGGGATCGACCTTCACGCTCTACGTACCGCTTGAGGCAGAGGCGTCGGCGAGCTCGGCGGGAACGACGCCGGCCCGTTACGACAATAGCGGAGCTATGGTGCCTACCGCTCTTCCAACCGGCTTCGAGGTGAACGACGACCGAGACCAACTCGGCAAGGACCCATTCGTCCTTATCGTCGAGGACGATCCGACCTTCGCTTCGATCCTTCTGGATGCGGCGCACGAAGCGAACCTCAAGGGCGTGGTCTCGACCGCTGGAGCGGGCACGCTCAACATGGCTCGCAAGCTGCAGCCGACCGCGATTACGCTCGACCTTGGACTGGCCGACATCGACGGGTTCGTCCTGCTCGACCTTCTCAAGCACGATCCCGAGACCAAGCATATCCCGATCCATGTCATCTCCGGTGTGGACCGGAGCCGTTCGGTGATCGCCATGGGCGCGTCTGGAGTGACAGAGAAGCCCGCCGAGCGGGCCGAACTCGTCGGCATCTTCAAGCCGCTCGTCGACGAAGCGGAGCGCCAGAAGCCGAAGCGGCGGAAGAAATCCGACGCTTCATTACCCGCTAGCCGCCCCTTGCCGGAACTCGCTGGCGCCAAGGTCCTGATCGTCGACGACGACATCCGAAACATCTTCTCGCTGACAAGCGTTCTGGAGAGCCACGACGTGGAAGTTCTGCACGCCGAGCGGGGGAAGGACGGAATTCTGATTCTCGAACAAACACCAGGCGTCGATGTCGCGCTGATCGACATCATGATGCCAGAGATGGATGGTTACGAAACCATGCGGCAGATTCGGAGCAAGCCGAACCTGTCCGATCTGCCCCTTATTGCCGTGACCGCGAAAGCGATGAAGGGCGACCGCCAAAAGTGCCTCGATGCGGGTGCGTCGGACTATATCGCCAAGCCCGTCGATATCGAGCTCCTGCTGGCCCTTCTTCGCGTCTGGGTGGCCCGAGCGAGGGAGGCTCCGCCTCCGTCTCCCATTCCCCTGGCGGCCGCCGAGTAGGAGATGAATGGGCCCGTGGGAGAATTCCCGAACCCGTACGGGATGACCGACGACACGCGCGCGGCGGTTGAGGAGACGCGGCCGCGCGTTCTCCTGGTCGACGATGACGAGCGAAACCTGTTGGCGGTCGCGACCGTGCTCGAGGACCTGGGGGAGGTTATCCTCGCGCGTTCCGGCGAAGAGGCGCTCCGTCACCTACTTAAGGGTGAGTTCGCCGTAATCCTGCTCGACGTCTACATGCCGGGAATGGACGGCTACGAGACCGCCCAGATCATCCGCAGCCGCGAGCAGACCAAGGGAATTCCGATCGTTTTCCTGTCGGCCGTCAACAAGGAGGCCGAGCACCTTCTTCGCGGTTATTCCATGGGCGCCGTCGACTATGTCTTCAAGCCGGTCGATTCGGTCGTCCTAAGATCGAAAGTCGCGGTTTTCGTCGACCTGTTCGCCAAGACGAAGGAGATCGAACGCAAGGCGGCCGAGCAGCGCTTGCTCGAAACCAAGCTCCTCCAGGCGCAGAAGATGGACGCCATCGGCAAGTTGACCGGCGGGATTGCGCACGACTTCAATAATCTGCTGGCGGCGGTGCTCGGTGGTCTCGGCCTTCTGGAGAAGAGAGCCGATCTTCGGGAAGACGAGACGAAGATCCTCGCAATGACGAAGCGGGCCGCGGAACAGGGCACCGAGCTCGTCCGCCGGCTCCTGGCTTTCGCGCGGAAGCAGAAGCTTGAGCCAAAGCCGGTCGACATGGAGAAGTTGCGTAACGAAGTCTCCGATCTGCTCGCCCACACGCTGGGCGGACTGGTGCAGATCGAATGGCAGCTTTCCGACGACGTCCCTCTGGCATTCGCCGATCAGGCGCAGCTTGAGCTGGCGCTTGTCAATCTGATCATCAATGCCCGCGACGCCATGCCCGACGGCGGGACCGTTTTCGTTGAGATCGAGTCTCGCCGCTTATCAGATGAGGAGATTTCGGGGCTTGCCGCGGGTGACTATGTGCGTCTCAGCGTGGCCGACACAGGTACGGGCATTGCCGCCGATCTTCTCGAGAAGGTGCTGGAGCCATTCTTTACGACGAAGGAGGTGGGCAAGGGGAGCGGCCTCGGCCTGCCGATGGTGTATGGGTTCGCGAAGCAATCCGATGGCGCCTTCCGTCTGGAAAGTACGGTCGGCTCGGGAACCACTGCCGAACTCTTCCTTCCGTGCGTGCTGCACGCTGAGTCTGATGCTCCTGTCGAGTATCGGCGTAGCGAGGAGGAATATCCGGCCGAGGTCATTCCCCTTCGAATCCTTCTGGTCGACGATCATCCGGAGGTTCGAGGCACGACCTCGGCAATGCTCGCCGATCTTGGTCACTCCGTCATCGAGGCAACGAACGGCGAAGACGCGCTGTCGACCTTGCAGGATGGAGCGGTGAACTGCGACCTGCTCATCAGCGACTACGCCATGCCCCATATCTCGGGCACCGAGTTCGTCCGGCGCGCGCGGGAACTGGTTCCTGAGATGCCGGCAATCATCATCACCGGCTATGCTGAAGCCGATGCGGTGCGCGACCGGCCGGAAGGCGTCGAGATCCTGCTCAAACCGTTCCGCGAAAATGCACTTCAGCAGGCGCTGGTCCGGGCCCGGAACCACACTGAGATAGTCTCGGGAGCCTAAAGCCCTCTCATTTCAGTGAATAGACGCGCTGCTCCTCGGCCCGCTATGGGCTGCGCCATGCAAATGAGTGCGGTCGAGGAACAGACGCTAATCCAGGAAGGTGCGGAAGCATTGCGACAGGGCCGTTTCGCGGATGCACGCGATCGGCTTGAAAGGGCAGCCGCGGTCGGGTCGACGAGTGCGATTGCATGGATGCTGCTCGCGCTGTCGCGCCGCGCGGCCGGCGACGCGGATGCCGCAGAAGAGGCAATCAATCGGCTTTTGGAAATCGAGCCGCAGTCCGTACGCGGTCACGTGATGAAGGGAGACTCTCGGACCAGCGCCGGAGACGATGTCAACGCATGCTACTTCTACAGGAGCGCGCTGCGCTTAGCCGAGGGCAAGCAGCTGCCGCAGGAAATCCTCGACGAAGTCGGTCGGGGCGCGGAAATGCTCGCCCAATTGGAAGCGAAGGCTCATGCCCTAAAGGAAACCAGGCTAAACTCGCGCGGGTTGCCGGAGGCATCGTGGAGTCCGCGCTTCCGCCAAGCGCTCGAGCTCGCGGCCGGGAGGCGGAAGCTTTATCTGCAGCAGCCGACGTTCTTCAATTATCCGGGCCTGCCGCACATTCAATTCTTCGATCCGGCCCAATTCGACTGGGTCCCGGAGATCGAGGCGGCCACCGGCGTCATCCGCGAGGAACTGACGGAGCTGCTCAAGGGCGGCACCGACGACTTCCGAGCCTACCTTCACGGCGGGGCCGAGGGCGTGCTCCGGATGGACAAGAACAAGGAGCTCGTGGGCAGCAAGGACTGGAGCGCCCTGTTCCTTGCTGAAAACGGCTGGGTCGTGCCGAAGGTGGTTGAGCGGTGTCCGCGCACCTGGAAAACCGTTCTTAAGGCGCCTGTGCCACGGATTTCGGGCTGGGGTCCGACGGCGATGTTCTCCCTGCTGAAGGCGGGTGCCCGCATCTCGCCGCATACGGGCATGTTCAATACGCGGCTCATTTGCCACCTGCCGCTCATCGTGCCGCCGAACTGCCGTTTCCGCGTCGGCAATGAAGTGCGCGAGTGGGAAGAGGGCAAGCTGCTGATCTTCGACGACACGATCGAGCACGAGGCGTGGAACGAGAGCAATGAAGACCGCGTCGTGCTCATCTTCGACATCTGGCGGCCGGAGCTGAGCGACCAGGAAAAGCACGAGCTCACCGCACTCTTTTCCGACTGACCCGATGTTGCCGACCCCTACATGCTCTGTATGTCTGCCGTCATGAAGGTCGTCGGCAATTATGCAGCGGACGGATATGCGCACATCCAGGGCCTGATTCCGCCCGAGGTCGCGACTGCTTTTCTCGAACGCTTCCGGGCCGACCTCGGACCGAACCCCGTACCGTTAGGCGGTGTCGCTCAATTTCCCAATCTTCTGAAGCGCGCCGCCCTCGAGGTTTACGGGAATCATTATTACCCGATGGCCTTCTTCCTTTGGGGTTTAACTCCGATTGTTTCCCAACTCGTCGGGAAGGACCTGCTGCCAACCTATGATTATCTGAGGATCTATCGGCAGGGCGACACCTGTCGTGTCCATTCGGACCGCTATTCCTGCGAGCATAGCCTCTCGCTCACGCTGGGCTACAGCGACGGGCAGTCGTGGGACCTCCAGGTCGAGCGGGAACGGACGGATCCCTCGGCGCGGGTGAACGAACAATTCGCCGGAGAGTTCGGCTCGGTCGGCATGATGGCTGGGGATGCGGTCCTGTACGAAGGCGTCCATCATCGTCACGGCCGTACGACTCCGAATCCAAACCGTTGGTCGGCGCATCTCTTTCTTCATTGGGTCGACCGCGACGGGCCCTACCGCGAGCATGCATTCGACGGCCGCGCCCCCGCATCTGTCGATTTCCAGTTCGTTTGAAGGACTTATCCCGGCGGCCGTAGGGCATTTATCACACAGAGATGCGTTGCATTAATGTTACAACGACTCCGTAAACGGACGGTCTGCCCCGTTCGTTGATTGAAATTGCCTGCCTTTTTCGAAGAGACCATCGACGAACCGTCGTGGGGATACGACGGACGGCCGATTCTTTCGACGAGGGGAATACATGAACAAGAAGATGCTGTTGGGCGCCACGGCGCTCCGCTCAGTGAGTGCGTTTGCTATTGCGGCTGCTTTTGCTGGGCAAGCCTACGCCCAGGACACGCAGGCTCCGGCCGATCCGCAGGCGACCACCACTGCTGCCGACGCACAGTCCACCACCCCTCCGGCTGACGAGCAGGCTCCAGGCGTAGCTCCGGTTGAAGCTACTGCTCAGGCGGAAGAGGCTAATACCGGCAAGGACGTCGTCGTCACGGGCTCCCGCATTCGCCGTCCGAACCTGGAATCGACCGTTCCGATCACGTCCATCTCGGGTGAATCGCTGATCAAGAGTGGTGACACGAACATCGGTGACCAGCTCAACGAGCTCCCGCAGCTTCGCAGCACCTTCGCTCAGCAGAATCCGGGCCTCGGCGTCGGCGTTGCCGGTCTGAACCTGCTCGACCTTCGCGGTCTCGGCACGGTTCGCACGCTCGTGCTGGTCAACGGCCGCCGCCACGTCGCAGCCGACATCCTGAACAACGCCGTTTCGCCGGACGTCAACACGATCCCGAACGATCTCATCGAGCGCGTCGACATCGTTACGGGCGGCAACTCGGCCATTTATGGTTCGGACGCCATCGCGGGTGTCGTGAACTTTGTCCTGAGGAAGGACTTCGAGGGGCTGCAGATCCGCGGCCAGGCCGGCGCGTCGACCCGTGGCTTTGCAGACACGCAATATGTTTCGGCGATGTACGGTCATAACTTTGCTGACGGTCGCGCCAACGTCACCGTTCACGCCGAATATGCGAACGAAGAGCGCGTTTTCGGATCCCAGCTCCCGTGGCTCCGTCAGGTGAACGGTCTGATCACCACCGACGTCGATCCGGCTACTGTTGGTGGTCTGCCGCTTCCGCAGGGCAGCGATGGCGTTCCCGATACGACGTTCCAGCAGGATATTCGTAGCGCCAGCATAAACCGCTTCGGCCTCATCCCCATCACTCAGGACTCGTCCACTTCTGCCAACCCGAATCCGGCATGCGGTCGCGGCCTCGGCGCAAGCAACGGGCCGCCTACCAGCACCGGTCTCGCCTACAATTGCAACTTCCTCTTCGATCCGGCTGGAAATCTGTCTGCGCAGACCGGCACGCGCGTCGGCACGGGCTTGCTCGGCAGCTTCCTCGGCGGCAATGGACAGACCGGTCGTGAGGACAATATTTTCTCGGTTCTTCCCGAGATGCAGCGTTACAATTTCAACCTGCTCGCCCACTACACCGTCAGCGACGCGTTCGAGCCTTTCATCGAAGCAAAGTGGGTGCGGGTCGATACGCTGGGTTCGAACGCCGGCCCATCCTTCATCCAGGGTCAGCTGGTGCAGTTCGATACGCGCGAGCGCATTCGGTTGGACAATCCGTTCCTGTCGCAGGCGGAGCGTTCGACCATCGCCCAGGCGATCCTCGATTCGGGCTGTCGGCCGAGCCTGTCGGCAACCTGTAACTCCACTCCGGCCGCGGGCGTCAATTCGAACCGGCTGACAGCGGCCAATATCGCCGATATTCTTCCGGCCCTCACGGGCGGTCCATCGCCCTTCCGCTTCGTGCTGGGGCGGCAGTTGTTGGACGTCGGAATCCGCGACGAGGATTTCCGTCGGGATACCTATCGCGTCGTCCTGGGCGCTCGCGGTACCTTCAACGACGACTGGACCTACGAATGGTCGTTCAACTACGGCAAGTTCAAGGAAAAGACGACCACCGACGGCTATCTCGATAGCCAGCGGTTCCTGCTGTCGCTCGATTCTGCCGACCAAGGTCTTGTCCAGAACGGTGTGGCGAATGGAAACATCGTCTGCCGTGCGCAGGTCGATCCAGCCTCGGCGGTCGCCTTCACAAGTGATGAACGGCTCGCGGCCGACATTGCCGCCTGTAAGCCGTACAATCCCTTCGGCGCTGCGGATAACTCGGCGGCGATCGATTACTTCAGCTATAAGGCGACCAACAAAGGCTCGCTTAGCCAGTTCGTGGCGTCGGCCTACATCTCCGGCGATTCCAGCGACTGGTTCGAGCTTCCGGGCGGCCCGCTACGGTTCGCCGTCGGTGGCGAGTGGCGCGTTGAGGAAGCCAAGTATGTCAACGACCCGTTCATCGCGGAAGGCAACACCAATGCCGTTGTCGTCGGCACGTTCGATCCCGCCCCGTTCGAGGTGAAGGAAGCCTACGCCGAGTTCCAGCTCCCGATCGTCAAGGACATTCCGGTGTTCCACGAGCTGACGCTCAGCGGCGCTGCACGCGTGGCCGGTTATGGTGGTGGTACGGGAACCGTCTGGGCCTACAACGCCGGACTCGACTGGGCTCCCGTCCGCGACATCCGTTTCCGCGGCAACTACAGCCGCGCGGTGCGCGCGCCGAACTTGTCGGAAACGGGCTTCCCGCCTGTCCCGAACTTCGCGCCGGGCTTCGTCGATCCTTGCTCGTCGGCCGTGATCGGTAACAACCCGAACCGTGCGGCGAATTGCGCGGCCGATCTCGGCGCACTGTTGCCGGCGGTGCCGACTACCGCCTATTCGCTGCCGATCATCAGCGGAAGCGATCCGAACCTGAAGGCTGAAACGTCTGATTCTTATACTGTGGGCGCGGTGATCCAGCCTCGCTACATCCCGGGTCTGGCTCTGAGCATCGACTATTTCGACATCACGGTGAACAACGTGATCGTCTCCCTGACGGCGCAGACCATCGTCAACAGCTGCTACGATCAGCCCACGCTGGACAATCTGTTCTGCAACCTCTTCACGCGCTTCCAGGGTCCGGGCACGGGTCCGTTCGGGGAGGAGCCAGGGGCAATTCTCGGCAACTCGCTGATCTCGTCCGGCATCAACTTCGCGGCCCGCAAGCGCGAAGGCCTGGACGTGAACCTTGCTTACCGCAGGGACATTCCGGACGTCGCGTTGATCAACACCAATTTGATCTTCACCCACAACTTCAAGACCAGCAATTACGAGAACCCGGCCCTGCCGAACTTCGAGAATCGGATCCTTGGAGAACTTGGTGATCCGCAGAACGAGTTCCGTTGGGACACCGACATCTCGCGCGGAATGTTCACGTTCGGCTATCGCATGCGCTACATCGGCAAGATGTGGACCACTGCGGCCTACGAAAACTTCAACGCGCTGCCGGACAACTGCCACTTCTATACTCAGAACTGCGCGCCTTTGAACCTGGATGGGGCAGCACCGAGCAAGTACCCGGCCGTGTTCTATCACGACATCCGCGGCGAGGTTAATCTGAAGGACCTGTTCAATACTGTGCAGGACCTCAACATGTACGTCGGTATCGACAACCTGTTCGACAAGCATCCGCCGCTGGGTCTCGCCGGCACGGGTACGGGTGGCGTCACCGACCGCGGCACCGGCAACGCCGCGATCTACGATGCGCTCGGCCGTCGTTGGTATGCAGGTTTCAAGGCCCGCTTCTAAGAGAGCCTAAAATCCAGACTCATGGAGGCCGGGACGAAAGTCCCGGCCTCTTTTTTGTGGTCAGGAGCGGACGGCCCTGCCAACAGGACGCGGCATGATGAGCCAAGCCGCAGTGGAAGCCGAACAGCTGCTCCGATCGGGGCATGCCCAGGCCGCAATGGACAAGCTCGGCCCCGCTGCAGCGCAGGGCGATCCCGACGCATTGCTGATGCTCGGCGAGCTGTGCCTCGTGGGTAAGGTCGTGCACCGTGACCTTCCCCTTTCCCGCGACTTGTTCCGGCGCGCAGCGAGCGCAGGAAGCCGACACGCCGCAGCAATCTATCGTGCCTTCGTAGCAAACGGGACTGGGGCGCCGTCCGATTGGCCGCTGGCGATCGATCTCTTGAAGGCAGTGGCTTACATCGATCCGGACGCAGAACGCGATTTGTCGATCATCACGCAAATGGCGCTCACGGAAGAGGGCGATCCGGTTATCGCGCCGGAGGGCGAGTTGTTGTCGCCGCGCCCGGAGGTTCGGCTGTTTCGCAACATCTTCACGGAAGCGGAATGTGACTTCCTTGTCGGAGCATCCGTGCCGCGGATGAACCCTTCGCAGGTGATCGATCCGGGCACTGGTCAACTCGTCCCGAACCCCGTCCGAACGAGCGAAGGGGCGTCATTCCCGCTCGCCGTAGAAAGTCCTGCAATTCACGCGCTATGTCGCCGCCTTGCAGCCGCGAGCGGAACGGACGTCGGGCAGGGGGAACCCCTGCAAGTGCTCTGCTATTCCGCCGGCCAGGAATACAAGCCGCACTTCGATGCGATCGACGGTGCGGATAACCAGCGCATCCTGACCTTCCTGGTTTACCTCAATGATGATTTCGAAGGCGGCGAGACCGAGTTCCTGTCGAGCGGCCTGAAGGTCAAAGGCCGCAAGGGAGACGGCTTGCTGTTTCGCAATGCGGACGAGGCCGGGCGTCCAGACCTGGACTCGCAGCATGCGGGCCTGCCCCTGTTGGCCGGCGTGAAGTTTCTCGCCAGCCGCTGGATCCGGCAAAAGCCCGTCCTCGCCAATCACAGTTGAGCGTAGCTCTGGCGAGCCTTCGCGCCGTCCACTATCGATGAGCTGATTGAGCAATAATCGGGGGCTGCGGTGAAGATCGGGATACTGACAGGTGGCGGTGACGTGCCCGGCCTTAACCCGTGCATCCGGTCGATCACCTTGTCGGCCGATGACCTGGGCTGGGAAGTAATCGGCTTCAAGCGCGGCTGGCAGGGGGTTCTCGAAATCGACCCGGAGGATCCGGCCTCGGTCGCAGCGAACAGCGCGCCGCTGACCCGCGACGGAGTAAGAGGAATCGACCGCATGGGGGGTACCATCCTCCACACGTCGCGCCTCGACCCACGCACGATCGCCGATGGCGACAAGACGGCGCAAGTCCTCAACATCCTTCAGCAGCTCGGGGTCGATGCGATGGTTACGCTCGGCGGCGACGGCACTCTGCGCTTCTCCGCGCACCTATCGGCCCAAGGTTTTCCCGTCATCTCCATCCCGAAGACGATGGATAATGACGTCTTCGGCACAGATTATTGTATCGGTTTTTCGACCGCGGTCAGCCGCTCTGTCGAGGCGATTAACGCGCTTCGTACGACCGTTGGCAGTCATGAGCGGATCGGGATCATCGAGCTTTTCGGTCGCCGTAGCGGCGAGACGGCGCTTCTCGCGGGCTTTCTCGCACAGGTGGACCGGACGATCATCGCGGAAGTTCCGGCCGATTTGGAGGTGCTCTTACCCTTGCTCGCTCGCGACAAGGAAGAGAGCGGCTCGGGCTACGCGATGTGCGTCATTTCCGAGGGCGCGACGATCCGCGGCGAAGGAAATGGCGACGATGCGATGCGCTCCCTTCCCGGAAGCGACCGGGAGGAGATCAGCGTGAGCCGGAAGCTTGGCAGGGCGATCAAGCAACGCCTTGGCTTCGGGACGGTTATCCAGGAACTCGCCTACCTGATGCGCGCTGGTGAGCCGGACGCGATGGACCGCATGGTTGGACTTGCCTTCGGTGCGCTTGCCGTCCAGCTGCTCGCGCGAAACGAGCATGCGCGGATGGTCGTGCTCAAGGACGGCAATTACAGTCACGTGCCGATCGGGACGCTCGAGCAGGGCCAGAAAGTCGTCGACGTTTCGGGTCTCTACGACCCGCTGACCTACCGGGCGAAACTCATGCGCGTCGAAGGCATGCCGATGTTCCTGTATTGAGCGCCTTCTACTGCGGTGCCGTGATCCCCATCGGGCTCAAGTCGAAATATTCCACGCGGCCGTTCGGCGAGCGATCGACCATGTGGCTGCCCGTCTGACGCTCATAAGCCGAGGTATAAGTGTATCGCTCGACGCGATAGGAGCCAGGATCATCGGCTCGTCCGGGCGTATATCTGCGGCCCCTAATCGAGGCGAGCAACGGCTTTGCCCAGAACTCATCCCCGCGTTTGTGCAGCACTTTGACGTCTGAAACCTTGCCTTCAGATGTGATGCGAAAGCCAACGTCTACCCACATATCGTCGAAGGAGGGGGCGATCCGAGATGTCGTCGAGAATTGTGCATAGGGCAGCGCGCTTGCGGCGGTCATACCACTATCGCCTTTTCCACCCATGCGTACGGCAAAGTCGCTGCCATTATCGGCCGACTTCTCCGGTGCTGAATAGGGCGGAGCGTAGATCAGGATCGGCCGTTTGATGTTCATCGTCCCAAACTGTGCCTGTAAAGCTGCTGCCGCAGGCTCATCCTTCCGTTCATAGGCGATGCGCGCCAGTGCCAGCTTGGCTTCGAGGCTCGCCGCCCGAACCGCCGGATCGGCCATGTCGGCAATCTTTCGGATGGCGGCGTCGCGCGCGGGGCCAGGCTGCGAATGACGCAGCAACATCCGCAGTTCGGCGAGGGCGGCAACATCTGGAAGGCCCGCCTTGCGTGCCTGCGCCGCAATGGACTCATAGTAATGTCGAGCGCGCTCATGTCCGCGCGTGTCGCCCATCATCTCGGCCACTTCCATGAGCGCTGAAAACTGGCGCGCCTGGTCCGATGGAAGGCCCGCCTTCAGTGTTCGATAAATGCCCCAGGTCGAGCTGTAATAGTCTGAATCGAAACCCAGATGCGCGGCAACACGTCCGTTTGCCCGATAGAGGTCCGACACCGGAATCGGGTACTTCTTTGCTTCATCCTTGTTGCGCCCGAGGGACGCGAGCAATGTTTCGCGCGCCTCTCGGTATTTGCCGGCGATGATCTGGCTCTCCGCTACCGCGAGGCTCGCGTCGATGTCCTGATCGGCGGGGCAATGTTTTGCCACGCAGGCGGCGAGCCTATCTTTCGCCTCCTGGATGCGATGCCCCGTGACCACCACGTCCTGATTGTTCGGCTTGGTCGCCTGAGCGGTCGTTGTGAGCGCGAGAAAAGACGAAGCGAAGAGCACGAGCATCGACGGCCTCCTACGCATGGCAGCGGACTCGGGCTGCCGCTTTGCCGTTGATAACGCAGGTTTATCGAAGCGTCACGGGGCGCGCCGGCATGATGATCAGGGAACAACTCGACCGTCGCGATTGCCGGGAGGCGAGTAGCGGCAGATCAGATAATCCCAGGTTCCATCGCGATAGATCGCGCATCCGACATGTGTCGTCGTTTTCCAGATCATCTGAGTATAGTGGGCAACGTCCGCCCAGTTGCCCGTGCTGCTGACGTTCGGAAAAGCCCCAGGGAAGAAGAGTCTTTTCTCGTCGGTCCACGCCGCGACCATCTCTTCAGGCGCGAAACGGCCATTCTGGCCCATCCACAGATTCTCGCGCTGATTCTCGCGGCCCTGCCGTGGCGAGTGGACCAAATGGCCGATCCTCGACAAAGCGGGGCCGTAAGAAGCTGCGGAAATGGCGAGGCTCGGATCCCACTGCAAGGGCGGCGCGCCGACCTCGGCACGGGCAACGTTGTGCGCAATGAGGATGCGCGAGTTCACATTATCGAGCCCTGACGACGTCGCGACATAAGCGGCGGCATGCGCGTCGCTCGGCACAAAAGCGACCGCTGCTGCAATCAAGGCTATGACCGGGCTGGTCTTCATGCGGCCAACCCTGCGCCGCAAATCCTAACGGTTTCTAAATCGCTACGCTTGCGGAAACATCTCCGAACGGGGTTGTTTTCGCCCGGTGGCCGTCCCTGAATCCCGCCCGGCGATTATTGCAGCGTTGATCGGCAACCTGCTGATCGCCGTGACGAAAGGCATTGCAGCGGCCGTCACCGGAAGCTCAGCGATGCTGAGCGAAGCCGTCCATTCGCTGGTCGACACGGGCAACGAAGTACTCCTTCTCTACGGCCAGTATCGCTCCGCTCGGCCGCCCGATGACATCCACCCGTTCGGATACGGCCGCGAACTTTACTTCTGGTGCTTCGTGGTCGCCCTTCTGATCTTCGCATTGGGGGCAGGCATCTCGATCTACGAGGGGATCATCCATATTCGGAACCCCGAACCGATCACCAAACCGGTCGTGAACTTCATCGTGCTCGGCTTCGCCTTTGTCTTCGAGGGAGTCTCCTGCTGGGTTGCGTGGCGGGGTTTCCAGAAGGTGCGAGGAGATGGATCCTTCTGGCACGTCATTCGCGCAAGCAAGGATCCGACATCCTTCATGGTTCTTTTCGAGGATTCGGCGGCACTTATCGGAATCGTCATCGCGGCCATGGGAACGGCCCTCGCAGTAGAGCTGGATGCACCGTGGATCGACGGCGCAGCCTCGATCCTGATCGGCATTCTTCTGGCCGCGGTGGCAATCGTGCTGGCTCGGGAGAGCAAGAATCTCCTCATCGGCGAGCGTGCCAACCCGCAGCTCCAAAATGCAATACGCCAAGCCATCGACAGCGAGGCGTGCGTCAGGGGCGTGCGCCGAATCCTAACCACCCACATGGCACCCGACCAGGTGATCGCATCGCTGGACGTCGAGTTCGACGACCGGCTCACGATCCCTGACGTCGAGCGGCTGATCGGCCGGATCGAAAGCACGCTTCGCGCCGAGCATCCGGAGCTCGCCCAGGTCTTCATCCGCCCGCAACCGGATTCGCCCTCACAGATCGAAGCCGCTACGGCTGCGGAATGACCCATGCACGCGTATGGAAGTTCAAGCCTCCCGCGGGCCGCGAGGCCGAATTCGAGCAGGCCTATTCGGGAACCGGCAATTGGGCCCGGCTTTTCGAGCAGGCAGCGGGCTATAAGGGCACCCTTCTCCTTAGGCCTTGCGAAGAAGGTGATTGGTGGCTGACCATCGACCGCTGGGAAACCGAGACGCATTTCGAGAACTTCCAGGCCAATTTCGGAGTGCAGTACCGCGGGCTCGACGAGGAACTTGAAGGCTTGGCCGGTGAAGAGGTCTTTGTCGGAGCGTTCGAGGAATGAGCCTGTACGAGATCGACGGATTGGCGCCGCGCCTGGCCGCTGGGGCCTGGGCGGCACCGTCGGCGGATCTGATCGGTGACGTGCGTCTGGAGGCGAGAGCAAGCGTCTGGTTCGGGGCGATCATCAGAGCTGACAACACTCCCATCTTCCTGGGTGAGGAAGCAAATTTTCAGGATGGCGCGATCGGCCATTCGGACCCGGGCGTTCCGCTCACTGTCGGAGCCCGAGTCACGGTGGGACATCAGGCAATCCTTCACGGCTGCACCATTTCCGACGATTGCCTGATCGGGATGGGCGCTCGCATCCTGAACGGTGTATTTCTGGGGTCGGAATGCCTCGTCGGCGCCGGAGCGCTTATCACGGAAGGCAAGAGGTTCGAGGAGGGCGGCCTGATCGTTGGTTCGCCGGCTCGATTGGTCCGGCCTCTGACCGAAGCCGAGAGGGCCGGGCTCAGGCTTTCCGCAGCCCATTACGCCGACAAAGCCGCTCGTTACGCGGCCGGACTCAGGTTACTTCGCTGACACTTGAAGGCACCTGCGGAGACGCCACTTTCCCTGCATGATCGACATCCGCAAATTTGATTCGCTGGGTCACGCTGACCACGGCTGGCTCGACGCCCGCCATCATTTCTCGTTCGCGAACTATTATGACCCCAACCGCATGGGCTGGGGCCGCATTCGCGTTTGGAACGACGACAAGATCGCTGCAAAGTCGGGCTTTCCGCCGCATCCGCATCGGGACATGGAGATCGTGACCTACGTTCGTGCCGGCGCGATTACCCACCAGGATTCGATGGGCAACAAGGGGCGCACCGCGGCCGGTGACGTGCAAGTGATGAGCGCCGGGACGGGCGTTACCCATGCCGAATACAACCTGGAGGACGAAGACACGACGCTCTTCCAGATCTGGATCGAGACGGACAAGCCTGGAGCTCAGCCGGGATGGGGGGCAAAGCCCTTCCCGAAAGAGAACCGCGAGGGCCAGTTCCAGCTTCTTGCCAGCGGAAACGGCGATGACGGCGTCCTCCAGATCAATGCCGATGCCCGAATCCTCGGCGCCACGCTCAAGGCGGGCGAGACGCTGGAATATACGTCGGACCCGGCGCGGCATCTGTATCTAGTGCCGAGCGCCAAGGTCGATGTGAACGGCGCCGCTGCGGACAAGCGGGACGGCGTCGCCATAACGGGCGAGGCGAAGATCACCGTCACTGCCGAAGAAGATGCGGAGCTCGTCCTCGTCGACGCCCGCTAGGACTTGCCGATTAAGCACTTTCGTCGCTAGTCGCCTGCGGTTCATCCACCATGTGCTTGAAGTGACGGGAAATGGACGGCAAGAGCGACTGAGTCGCCGCGGGCCAAGGTCCAGCGCCTCCGTCAGCTGAGCGAGAGAGAATGAAGGCAAGATTGCGCGTGATTTCGGCAGCGGTTGCGCTTGCAACCGGCATCGCTGGGCCCGCGCTTGCGCAGGAAGCGCAGCCGGCCGGCCCCGCCGACGCGATCACGCCTGCCCCAGCGCCATCGTCGACCGAAGCTGTCGGGCCGTCGCAGCTTCGCGACTTCTCATTGCAGGGTACCGTCACGCGCCGCGCCGAAACGCCGGCGCAACCGGAGTCGAGTCCGCAGCCGGCTCGGGACACTTCGTCGGTTTCGGCGCAGTCGCGGGTAGCGGTGCCTGTAGCCGAGGCGCAATCGCGAACTGCCGCGCGGACGGACAAGCCAGCTCAGCAGGACCATGGAACCGCTCCGAGCGTCTTGCCGGGCGCTCCCGGATTGCCAACCCCGGCGCAGACGCTCAGCTTCTCGCCTGCCACGGTGACTCCTCAGGCGCCGACGGGCACCGAGCCCATGCCCGCGGATGACGCCTCCTCGGGGATTGGAGGCGGCTACATTTCCTACTGGCCTTGGCTGCTCGCCCTGATTGCCGCGATTGGCGCAGGTGCTTGGTATTTCCGTCGGCAAAGGAACAGTTACGCTTTTGCAGGCGCCGACGGCTCGGAGTTTGAACTTTCACCGCCCGCCCATGCTCCGCGATCCCAGCCGCGTCCGCCGGCTCCTCAGCCCGCACCCCGGCCCGCGGCCCCCCGGGTACCGCTTGCGGACGAACCCCTTGTGACTGGCGCTGTCGTTTCCACACGACTGAAGGTCGCGCCCGTGGTGAAACCGGAGACAAGGCCGGCGCCAGCGGTGCCCGGTATCGTCTCGACCCGGCTGCGTCCATGGCTCGACATTGAGTTCGCGCCGCTTGAGGCATCGTTCAACGATCAGAATGGCGTCATTCAGTTCGATGTGACCCTGTTCAATTCCGGCAGCGCTCCGGCGCGTGACATCCTGCTCGAAGCGCGGCTTTTCAACGCGGGCGACGATCAGGATGAAGTGATCGCCAAATTCTTCGACAACCCGGCTGCCTACGGCGAGCGGATCGAGGTCGTGGAACCCTTGAGACGCCTGGCGTTCCGCACGTCGGCAACCGTACCGCGCGAGCAGATGCGCATTTTCGAGGCGGGCGGTCGCAAGGTCTGGGTCCCGCTGATCGGCTTCAATGCCTGCTATCGCTGGGGGGGCGGAGATGGGCAGACTTCCGCCAGCTATCTGCTCGGACGGTCTTCATCCGGCGGAAAGATGGCCCCGTTCCGGGTCGATCAGGGCGTCCGTAGCTTCAACGGTCTTGACGCGCGCGAGCACAATGTGCGGCTGCGTCGCTAGGCGCTAGAGCACCGTCGAATTGTAGCTGTGCCACGCGAGCACCGCTGCGGCACCGCGATAGGGCCGCCAGGCCTCTGCCAGTTCGCGTAGCTGCTTCTCGCTTGGTTTATCGGCCAGCCCCATTAGACGGCCGATCTCGATCATGACGGCCAGATCGCCGGCCGGGAAGACATCTGCACGGCCCTCCGCAAAGAGAAGGTAGATTTCGGCGGACCAGCGGCCGATCCCTTTGATTTTTGTCAGCAAAGCGATCGCTGCCTCGTCATCTTCAGGCAGACTTTCCAAGTCCAGTTCGCCGGAAAGAACCAACTCGGCGAGACTTCGTATGTAGCCGGCCTTTTGCCGCGACATGCCGGCGGCGCGAAGTTCCTCGTCGGTCGCGGCCAGGAGCTTCTCAAGTTCGGGAGGCGACCCGAAGGCGGCCTCAAGCTTTGCCCACATCGAACGCGCCGCAGCGACGCTGACCTGCTGACCCACGATCGTTCGGAGCAAGGTCTGCGCTCCTCGCTCGCTGGCTCGCGGCTCCGGCATCCCGTGCTTCTTAAGGACTGCGGCGAAGGCGGGTTCCCGCCCAGCCAGCGCCTCGACGTGGGTTTTAATGCTCTTCTTCGACCGCACCATCAGGCGACGCTCGCCGCGTAGAGCGCCACGGCCGCGGCATTCGAGACATTCAAGCTTTCGACCGCATCGCCGATCGGCAGTCGCGCCAAGGCGTCGCAATGTTCCCGCGTGTTCTGCCGCATTCCAGGTCCTTCCGCGCCGAGAACGAGCGCGACTTTGGGCGGACCAAGTGCGTCCTTCAGCTCCGCCTCCGCCTCGCCAGCGAGGCCGATGCGCCAGAAGCCCGCCTCTCCGATTTCCTCCAGCGCCCGCGCCAGGTTCACGACCCGGGCCCAAGGCACTCGCTCGAGTGCGCCCGAGGCCGCTTTGGCGAGCGCTCCGCTCTCCACGGGCGAGTGCCGGTCCTGGGTAACGATTCCGATCGCTCCAAACGCCGCTGCGGAACGGAGGATCGCACCGACATTGTGCGGGTCGGTGACCTGGTCGAGGATCAGGAGAATGCCTCGTTCGGGAGAGTCTGCGAGGATGTCGCCAAGCCAGACGTCCTCAAGCGGCTCGGCCTCGATGACCACGCCCTGATGCGGTGCATCGTGCGGTACCAAGCGACCAAGATCGGCGACGTCTGCCAATGTGACCTGCACGTCCGGCGGAAATTGCATTAAGCCGGCCGCTTCACGCGTCGCCCAGGCGCGAAGCACCTTGCGCTGCGGATTATCGAGCACGGCCGCGACTGCGTGCTTTCCCCAGAACCGAGGACGATTGGCTGTGCCGTGGCTTTGATGCGACTTCTTTCGCCGGGACATGTGGCGGCAATGAGCGAGCGGCGCAGACTGTGCAAGCTCGGCTATGCCGAGGCCAGTTGCCGCTCCGCGTTCACCCGGCGGCGATAGCTGCGCCATGTGCCGATCACGATAATGAGGAAGATCGGATAGACCCAGAAGCGGGCTGCGGCCGCATAGGCCTGCGGCAAAAGGTCGAGGTGCCCAAGCTTGAGCAGGTGCGACATGAGCGTCGTCAATTGCAGCCCGGCGATCCATAGCGGCCAGAACCGCTGCGATCTTAAGGCCAATAGGGTGAAGGCCACGAACGTGGCGGCATCGACAATGAAAACGCCGTACTCGACGTGGGCGAAGCTGCCGTTCGGGTTATAGACGATGTTCGTAGCGAAGGTCGCTACGATGCAGGTCGCTGCCGCGATCCATTCGTCCAGGCGACCGCGCCAGAACGCGAAGGCGCTCACCAGGAACAGAATCAGATAATATGTGTGCGGACTAAGCATGGGACGGTGCCGGCTCAGCGCAGCCGAGCCGGCTTGTCCATGTCAAGCGACGATGCGCAGATCGCTGAATGCGGTCTTCTGCTTCGGGCACTCTTCGCCCTCGCCGAAGGCCACTTCGCGCAGGCCCGGGACCTTCTGTTTCGCGTCGGACAGGGCCGAGTGGCAGCCGACCACGGATCCGCGGGCGCCGACCAGGCCGTTAACGGCCGCAGCGAGCTGCTCGAGAACCGGGTGCACCGTGCCGAAGCCGGTGTGCGCCATCGCATTGACCCGCATGACGCGGGCTTGGAGCTCGGCCATTTCGGAGAGCGCCGCGTCGATGCTTTCCTCGACGGCACGGACCTGGGTTGCGACTTCAAAAGCGGCGTCTTGGATCTGATGCTTGCGCATAGCTGCTCCTTTCCGCGGCGAGAACAATCGCGCGGATATGGTTGCCGGAACGATAAGAAACGTGGTTTTCGGCTAGCCTCTGAGCAGCCTGGCGAGGCTTTCAAGCCCAGCGAGATACATTCCCGCTGAAAATGCTGCGCCAGTTGCGATCAGGATAATCCAGGTCAGCCGTAAGCCGACGCTCATCTCATTCCGAGGGTGACTCCTCGTTGCGAACGGCAAAGGCAGGGAAGACCAGGAAGATTCAGGCCTCTGCTCGGTATTGAGATCCGGTCCCCCGGCCTCCCCCGCACGATCAGCGTGCCGAATCTGATTGCTGATCGCCTCGGCTGAGTGCGGGTCGGGCGCCGGAACCTCAATGTGCGGCGATTGATGTATCAATCGCTGATATGGCTCGCAGTGACGGGCTATGACTCGCGCGGCCTGAGAGCGACGGTCAACGCCCAGAATTTGAAGGGCGAAACGAATTCGCTGATCGACCGTATGCGGCGAGATATTGAGCTCTGCCGCAATTTCCTTGGATGAAAGGTGCTGGTCGACGAGCGAAAGACAATCGAGCTGGCCACGGGAGAGCTTTGCAACTCTCTCGGCCATTTCTTCATCTAGTTCGCGAGGGTTCTGGGGCCCCGCCGCCATATTCACGAACATATCTCCGAGCAGACCGTCCCCAATACAGCTGAGGATGACCCGAGTCCGAAACAACTTACGTCGATTCGGACCAATTGAACAAATTTCTAACGAGAATTGATCGCGATCCGTTGCTTCACGCAACCATCCTCGTGGCCAGAGACCGCTTAACGGGCTTGAGACACAGGGAATTTCGGCGAGCGGCCTAATGCTGCGATGAACGGCGCTGAATTGCGCCAGGAGACATTCTCGGCCGGAACGGGATCGATTGGGCGCGATCGGCCGTCGGGTGAATGGTGGAGAGGGCTGGATTCGAACCAGCGTACGCTTGCGCGGGCAGATTTACAGTCTGCTGCCTTTAACCACTCGGCCACCTCTCCACGAGGTTGCCACACGCTGACCATCCGCGGTTGGTCGAGTATGGCGAGGCAGGCGCGCCATGTGGCGGGCCGTTTCTGATGTGTCAACGCGCTTAGGACGAAGAGAAGCCGAACAGCTCTTCTTCGTGCTTCGCGCTTCGGCGGACAGCCTTCGCCACCGGCCTATTGGCTCGCCAGCGGAAGCTCCGGAGGAGCGAAGGCTGGAGCGGGTGAAGGGAATCGAACCCTCGTCGTAAGCTTGGAAGGCTTCTGCTCTACCATTGAGCTACACCCGCGCCCGAACGAGGCGCCAATGCCATCGGCGCCTCCTTGCAGTCAACGTCTTAGCGGAAAGCGTGCAGTCGCCCGTTCCCGTCAAGAATGTACAAAGTCTGGTTGGCCACCACTGGCGACAGGCTCACTGGCGCCCTGATCGAAGTCTGGCTCTGGAAGCCGCCATTGTTAGGATCGACGTTGATCAGCGTCCCTTCTGAACTGACCACGATCAACCGCCCTCCGGCCAAAATCGGTCCGCGATAGAAGATCGGCCCCGTCTTCGACTTCTCATGGCGGAAGGCGGGAAGCTGCGTAATCCAGCGGATCTTGCCGCTGGAACGGGCAACCGCG
Source organism: Pseudomonadota bacterium (assembly GCA_046730955.1). GTDB lineage: Bacteria > Pseudomonadota > Alphaproteobacteria > Sphingomonadales > Sphingomonadaceae > Sphingomicrobium. The sequence goes on along the minus strand of JBKPKE010000129.1, from coordinate 311 downwards.
ATCAGCCGGGCATCATCGGTGACTACGAATGCCCAGTCGCCTACGACCCAAGGCGTCGAGATGCCCGCCAGGTTGAGTTCCCACTGACGCTGGCCGCTGATCAGCTCCAGTCCCACCATGCGACCGCCCTGGCCAAGCGCAACGACCTGTCCGCGGTCGATGACCGGATTGGCGTCGACGTCGGAGATGGATGCGACGCTCGTTTGTATCGTCGTGCGCGAAAGCTGGTCCTGCCAAACCAGGCGACCATTCTCATAACGATAAGCGTTGAGCTCTCCCGAGGAGAAGCCCGCGACGACCGTGCCTTGTCC
>JBKPKE010000128.1:0-17394 GCA_046730955.1 Pseudomonadota bacterium | reverse complement strand
ATCCTAGAGCGAGCGGGAATCATCACCCTGCAGCAGCTGACCAAGTCCCGGCGCTACGCGATCGTCGCCGCAGCAGCCGTCTCGGCCGTGCTGACCCCGCCCGATGCGGTGTCGATGCTGCTTCTGCTTGTCCCCCTCTATTCCCTCTACGAGCTGGCGATCATCGCCATCCGCCTCACGCACTGGCGCCGCGGCCGGAAGGCCGCTGCCGCGGGTGATGTTGAGCTCGCTGGAGACAATGAGGGCCCGGAAACGCCACCGGGGGGGGGAGGGTTGGCGGTTCCGGGCCCATTTAAGCGGATAGCGAGAGCGGGGGGGCAAAAGGTCACTATCCGAATAGCAAAACGGCCATGCCCGGCCACGGTTCCGGACTTTTTCAACATTTTTTCGTCGCAGCCGTAACGACTTCCTTGCTTCTGTTCCCGTTGGGCGCCCGGCGACTGCGCGCGGGCCGCGAAGCGCGCTCCGTCGAGGGCGGGTCGTAGGACTTTCCCGAGGGGAAGTTGACCAATTGACTGTGCGACGCGATGGCCCAGCCTCGCGATCGAACTTGCCCGAATGTTCCCAATGTTCGCACTAATGGCGGCGATTTTCGCCCGGTGAAACGGGGTGCATCACCGCCACACTGGGGCGGCCAAGGCTGTACGGTACGTCCACGCGTTCCTCCCTCCGAAAGGGAGGCGTCCGTAGCGATGGGATGAGACTGTAGGACAGCCCCTTCGACAGGCTCAGGAGGAGTTTCATCGCGGAGCGTGCGGTCGACGAATAGATGCGCGCCTTGGAATATTGCATGCCAAGCTCAGGCAGCCAGGCCTGGCCGGTGTAGCCCCATTTCCCGGTGTTGGTGCTCTGCGGGATGCCATATTCGTCGTAGCGATTGATGCCGATGAGGCCGTCCCGCTAAAGCTCGCGCGGGGGGAAGACCGGCAAGTCGACGCTGTATCGGCCGAGCTTGCGCTCGAGGGTTGAGCGGAGCTGCTTCGCGAGGCCCGCGATGATCCGTTCGAACTGAACCTTCTCCCGGTCGCCCTCGTCGTCCGGGTTCAGGACCTTGCTGTTGAGCGTCAGCCGGGCGGTGAGCTCGCTCGTTCGTCGAAGCGCGATTTCGACCGGATCCTCCGGGGTCCGAAGCATTGCGAACTCGACGATCTCGGTGATCAGGAAGGCGACCGACACGGCTACGTCTTGAGTCGTGTTCGCGCCTTCGAGGTCGAGGTCGATCCGCAGGCTGCGCGCTTCCTCCGGAGCCGTCGCCCTCAACTCCGCGGCAAGCTCCGAGATCAGGGGTCGGAGCGCGATCCCGCGATTCTCCTCCATCTCCGCAAAGTGATTGCGGTGAACGATGGACAGTGCGCCCACCCGCCGGCTGATCGAACCGTAGGCCGCGCGCGCATGCGGGCTCTCGGCGCTGCGTCCGTGGATGTTGATCAGCGAGGCGACGACCTGAAGGTTGTTCTTCACGCGATGATGGACTTCGCGGACGAGGCGACGCTGGCCTTCCAGCGCTCCCGCCATATCGCGCTCCGACGCGTCGACGCGCGTAAAAGCGCGCTGGAATGCGTCGCGCAGCTCCTGGATTTCCGTTGAGGGGCCGAGCTTCCGAGGCAGAATGAAGTCGGCTCCGCCCGGCTCGTAATTGACGACCGAGCGCTGAAGCTGCCTCAGAGGGCGGATAAGCAGCCGCGAGACGAGGAGCCAAGTGAGAAGCGCTGCGACCAGCCACATGAGGAAGGGCAGCAGCAGGATGAGCCGCTCACCCGTGGTTATGACCGGAAGCGACGTGCCGACGTCCGCCTCCACGCGCCTTCCGGCGATGGGCCAGCGCGTGTTCGACATGCGCCTGTCGCTGGCCTGCTCCGCGCTTGGGACGATGACGGGCAAGTCGCTCGCGCCCTCGCGCAACGAGAAGGCGTCGATCGTCGGAGCAGCGTCCAGGGCGGCCCGCCGAAGCTCTTCCATGGAGAGCGAACCCGTCGCCATGCCTCCGCTGACCCCGACCCGGAAGGTCAAGGCGTCCCTGTCGGGGGAAATTCGAAGGGCAACGTCACCGGGGGCGACGAGCGGCAATGAACCGGTCTCGGGGACCTCACCTATCTCGCACAGCCGTTCGCCTTCGACGCTTTCGAGTTCGAAACTTTGCGCAACCGCCGGTGTAACCGAAAGCGACTGAATGATTGCGCCGCATGAATCGGGATTGCCGTTCACGCGGCCGTTCGCCGCGATCCTCAGGGCAAGCGTGTTGCGCGCGATGAGGCTTTCAACGCCTCGGGCTGCAAGGCGCGCCTGCTCCCTGGCCTGAGCCTCAAGTACCTTGTTCGCGTCACGGATGCCCTGGCCTGCAACCCAGACCAGGATGCCACCGATCGGAATCAGCGCGGCACTCAGGATCAGGAGGAGCTTGGCGGTGGTCGGAAGTGCTGAAAAGCGCCGAGCGGCTTCACTCAACATGTGACTAGGAACCGCTCAACCGCTCAGGTGAGCTTGCCGAGCAGGTCCGAGAAATCGTCGGGAACGGATTCACGCAGCGTATCATCGTAGATCGTGCGCAATGCACGGCCGATGTCGCTTGCCCGCTGCTTTCGAACCTTCTTGTCGTCCGGGGCCTTCTTATGCGCTGCCCGACGGGCATCGCCTGGAGAGCCACCATTATTATTATCACTCAACCTCTCGACCCCCCTGGCGCGGGTGCAAGCGCGCCTCGTTTAGCGTTCAACATTTACAGCGCAACGGGTTTGAACGCTCTGTGCCAGTAAAATGCATTTTCCCGGCCCGGTTGGTCGACGCCCACGCGCGCGCAGCGGTGTCGCCACGCGAAACGGAAACCAAATGGCCGTTTCTTTGTTCCAGCGATCAACACTTCTCGGCGGGGGATGCGTACGGGCATTGCTGAGACCCTGGGTCAGGGTTGCAACAATGCCGGTGCGCGCTCAAAGAGTGCCCCGTCACGACTGGAGAAAAATATTCTATGTCGCTTGGTCAGGAACTCGCACCTCATCTGCCCTTCCTTCGCCGTTATGCGCGCGCCCTCACGGGAAGCCAGACGCATGGCGACGCCTTCGTCCGAGCAACGCTTGAGGCCATCGTCGCCAAGCCCGACGAGTTCCCGCGCGACGTCGATCCGCGCCTCGGCCTGTACAAGACGTTCCATGCGATCTGGTCGACGGCCAACATCGAGGAAGGCGAGGAGCCTGCCAAGGATTACAGTGGAGCCGAGGGGATCGCGCAGGCGCGCCTGTCACGGATCACGCCGCTGTCGCGCCAAGCATTGCTTCTGACCTCGCTCGAAGGTTTTTCGTCGGACGATGCGGGCTATCTGATCGGCGCTTCGCCGGAAGACGTGGATTCGCTCGTTGCCGAAGCGCTGAGCGAGATCGAGCGGCAGACGCTCGCCGACGTTCTCATCATCGAGGACGAGCCGATCATCGCGATGGATATCGAGACTATCGTTCGCGATCTCGGCCATAATGTCACGGGGGTCGCAGTGACCCGGGACGAAGCCGTCGCGCAGGCGCGCCAGCATCCGCCGGGACTCGTCCTCGCGGACATCCAGCTCGCCGACGATTCCAGCGGAATCGACGCAGTGAAGGACATCCTCGCCGAATTTTCGGTCCCCGTGATCTTTATCACGGCATTTCCGGAACGGCTGTTGACGGGTACGCGTCCCGAACCCACTTTCCTCATCACCAAGCCGTTTCAACGGTCCACGGTGAAGGCAGCGATCGCTCAGGCGCTGTTCTTCGACGCGGCGACGGTCCCGGCATAAGTTTCCGCCGTAACGCAGGCGGAACATGGTGTCGGACGGCGCGTTGGCCTGACGAAACATGGCTTGAGAGAATGATGAGCGACGAGAGGTCCGAACAGGTTACGACGACGGAAGCTCGTGCGGGTTACACGCCGCACATGACCCGGTACGTGCTTGGGGTCGGCCTTGCGCTGATGGTGGTGATATTCGCGCTTCTCTACGCGATTTACGCAACCTAGCGTCGTCGTTTCGTCCTTCTCGAAAGCGATGATTCCGGCGATTAGCCGGTCATCAACCGATTCAACGGGTGGGGTTTAGTGGCCGAAAAAGAAGAACTTGAAACGGCGTCCGAGGCGGAGGAAGCGGCTCCCGAATGGGCTCCGTTGCCGGACGATGAGTTCAAGGAGCACCTTGCGGCTGTCATTCCGCACTTGCGCGCGTTCGGGCGATCCCTGTCGGGAAGCCGGGATCTCGCCGACGATCTCGTCCAGGAGACTTTGCTCAAGGCCTGGGCAGCACGGAAAAGGTTCCAGGCGGGCACGAACATGCGCGCGTGGACTTTCATCATCTTGCGCAATCTTTTCCTCAGCCAGATGCGGCGCGCTCGGTTCAAGGGCGAGTGGGACGAGCTGACGGCCTCGAAGATCCTCTCGGCTCCGGCGAGCCAGGACCGCCATATCGAGCTGAGCGATATGCAGCGCGCGCTGATGCACTTGCCGCAGCCACAGCGCGAAGCCCTGATCCTCGTCGGTGCCGGCGGATTCGCCTATGAGGAAGCGGCCGAGATTTGCGGCTGCGCGGTGGGAACCATCAAGAGCCGCGTGGCCCGCGGCCGCGTTGCTCTCGAGGCCCTTTTGTCCAGCGGCAAGCTTCCGTCACGGCGGCAGCATCGCACGGATCCGGATAAGTCCGCTCTGCAGACGATCATGGGCGAGGTCGACGACCTCAGCCGCGATCACGATCCCACTTAAGACGGAAGACCGGAATCCCGATCAAGTCGGGTTGACGAGCATGCGGTCAGCTGAGGCGGCGAAGCAAATCCGAAAAATCCTGCTCGCAGGAAGTGTCGTTCGCCGGCGAGAAAGCTCGCCGGAGTGCGGCAGTAATGCCGGCGTGGGCTGGTGGGATATCGACGCGGATGATTCTGCGGTCCATGTTCATATCCCTGGCCGTCGCTGTTGGACGCTCCGTATCCATGGTCGATGAATAACTATCGATAAGCAGGGAGGTTTCCGCTGGAGTCCGCCACGGGTCAACAAACTGTCGCAGGGACTGCACCGGCTGCCATGCCTTCTCGGAAAGATGCTCTGAGAAGGGCCCGGGAATATTCTCCATTTCTCCGAGAAGCTGCATCCGCGCTTCCGTCGATTGCCGAGGTTTTCGAGATATACGGCGCTGCCGCTGCGATCGAAGCGGCCCTCGGTGTGCGACCGGACGACGTCGAAACGGAACTTCGGAGGCAGCGGCTAGGCGTTGCGCTGGCAATCGCACTTGGCGATCTTTCGGGCGAGTTGAGTTTCGAAGAGGCTACCCGCGCTCTTTCCGACTTTGCCGACGATGCAATTCAGCGCGCATTATCGGCGGCAATCGCCGAACGGGTGCCGGGAGCGGAGCCGCAGGGTGTCACGGTGATCGCCCTCGGCAAGCTGGGAAGCCAGGAGCTCAATTACTCGTCCGACGTAGATCTGCTGATCCTGTTCGACCCGGAGACGATGCCGCGACGAGAGCGCGACGACCCGTCGGAAGCGGCAGTGCGTGTTGGCAGGCGGATGATCGAAATCCTGCAGAAGCGCACCGGCGACGGCTATGTTGCGCGCGTCGACCTGCGCCTTCGGCCGTCTCCTGAGGTGACGCCGATCGTCCTGCCGGTGAACGCGGCAATCTCGCACTATGAGTCCTCAGCTTTGGCCTGGGAACGCGCAGCCTTCATTCGCGCACGGGTCTGCGCGGGAGACCGCGACCTTGGCGAGAATTTCATTCGATCCATCCAGCCTTTTGTCTGGCGCCGCTCGCTCGATTTCGGAGTGATCGAGGAGGTCCGGGAAATCTCGGCGAGGATTCGCGACCATTTCGCGCAAGGAGCGAGCCTTGGCCCCGGCTACGATCTGAAGCGGGGTCGTGGAGGCATTCGCGAAGTCGAATTCTACGCGCAGATCCAGCAAATGGTGCACGGCGGCCGGGATCCGAGCGTTCGCGCCCCGGCCACGCTCGACGCACTGGAAGCGCTGCGCACGACGGGGAAGATAGATGCCGCGGATGCAGCCGCGCTTGCCGAAGCGTACCGCCTGTTCCGAACGATCGAACATCGTGCCCAGATGGTGGAAGACGCGCAGACCCACTTGCTTCCGCTCGACCGCGAGGCACTCGACGGTGTGGCGATGCTCCACGGGCTTGGGTCGGGCGAGGAGCTGATCGAGCTGCTTCGGCCGCACGTCGAGCTGGCCGAGAGCCTTTTCAACTCGCTGGCGCCGGATCGCGAGGGCCGACTCTCAAATGATCCGGACATCCTTGCCGACGAATTGAAGACGCTAGGCTTCGTCGACCCCCAAGTCGCCTTACGCAGGATCGGTGACTGGCGGTCAGGCAAGGCGCGTTCGCTCAGGTCACCCGCCGCCAGGACGGCGTTCGAAGCGATGCTTCCGCCGCTTCTGCGAGAAATTGCATCCGGCCCCGATCCGGAGCGGGCGCTTAACCGATTGAGCGACATCGTCGAGCGGCTTTCGAGCGGCATCAACCTCTATCGTCTGCTGGAAGCCCGGCCGCAGTTGGCAAGGCATCTTGCGCTGATCCTGGCGCACGCGCCGCCACTCGGCGACATGCTCGCGCGGAGGCCGGACCTGCTCGACGGGCTGATCGACGAGTCCAGCTTCGCACTTCCGCCTGGGCCTGCCGCAATGGCTGCAGGACTGAGCGAGGCGATGGCGGGCGAGAGCTACGATCGGGCGCTCGACCGGGCACGGCGTCTCGTCAACGAGCGTCGCTTTTCTCTGGGCGTGCAACTGATCGCGGCCCACGCCGACCCGCTCGACCTAGCAATGGGCTACAGCAACGTCGCCGAGGGAACGGTCGACGCGCTTGCAGGCCTTGCGGCCAGGGAGTTCGCGCTTTCTCACGGGCGCATCGAAGGCGGCGAGTTCCTGATCCTCGCGCTTGGCCGACTAGGCGGGCGTGCGCTGACCCATGCCTCGGATATCGACCTCATCTATCTATACGATGCGCCGGAAGGAGCGATGTCGGATGGCCGCAAGTCGCTCAGTGCGACTGATTATTACAATCGCCTCGCCAATCGCGTGACTGCTGCGCTCAGCGTCTCGACAGCGGCCGGACCGCTCTACGACGTCGACACGAGGCTACGCCCTCAAGGCAGCGAGGGCATGCTTGCGGTGTCGTTGCGGGGCTTTCTCGACTACCAGCGCAACGAGGCCTGGACCTGGGAGCATATGGCCCTCTGCCGCGCTCGTCCGATTCATGGCTCACTCGAGAAAGGGAAACAGCTCAGCGAGGAGATCAGCTCAATCCTCGCGACTAAGCGCGATGCTGCCAAGACGCGCGCGGATGCCGCGAAGATGCGCGACGACATGGCGCTGCATAAGAGGCCCTCCGGCCCGCTGGACATCAAGCTCGGTCCAGGAGGGCTCGTGGACCTGGAGTTCGCCGTCCATACTCTGCAGTTGATTCATGGCGAAGGGCTCGACCCGCGTCTGGAACATGCGATCGCCGGTCTTGCGGAGAAGGGCCTCATCGACCCGAGCTACGACGCCGACCTGCGCCTGCTCAGCCGAATGCTGGTGGTGATGCGACTGGTCGCACCGGAGAGCAACGAGCCGCCGGAAAAATCGCAAAGCCTGGTCGCTGCCTTGTGCGGACATGATGGCTGGGACTCGCTTCTTGCCGCGCATGACGAGGCGCGGCAGAGGATCGGCGAGCTTTGGAAGAATGTGAGGGCAATCCGATGATCAACGAAGGCGGAGTCAAAGAAGGCGATCGGGCACCGGCAATCAGGGTGACGTCGAGCGACGGAGGCACCGTCGATCTCTCCGCGCCGGGCCAGCCGCTGGTGCTCTACTTTTACCCGAAGGACGACACGTCCGGCTGCACCCTCGAAGCCCAGAATTTCACCCAGCTAGCTCCCGACTTCAAAAAGGCAGGCGTGAAGGTCGTCGGCGTCTCACGCGACCCCATGAAAAGCCATGAGAAGTTCATCAGCAAGTACGACCTCGCCGTGCCGCTCGCCTCCGACGAGGACGGCAGGATTTCCGACGCGTTCGGCACCTGGGTCGAGAAATCCATGTACGGCCGCAAATATATGGGAATGGAGCGGGCTACTTACCTCATCGGCGCCAACGGCAAGGTCCTCCGCGTCTGGCGCAAGGTAAAGGTGCCCGGACACGCGCAGGAAGTGCTGAAGGCCGCTCAGTAATTTGAAAGGCGCGGGCGCGAGTGCTAGCGCCACGCCAAGTCAGATCAGGAGCTTTCGTTGGCCGAGTTTCGCCTTCCCAAGAACAGCCGCATCACCAAGGGCACCAAGCACCCTGCGGAAGAGGGCAAGCGGCTCAAGACGTTCAAGATCTACCGCTACGATCCTGACTCGGGCGCCAATCCGCGGTTCGACACTTACACCATCGATCTCGACAAGACCGGGCCGATGGTCCTCGACGCGCTCATCCGCATCAAGAATGAGGTCGACGCGACGCTGACCTTCCGCCGCTCCTGCCGCGAGGGAATCTGCGGGTCGTGCTCCATGAACATGGGCGGCCGCAACGGCCTCGCTTGCACGACGGCGATCGAGGACATCAAGGGCGACGTCCAGATCACGCCGCTTCCGCACATGGAAGTGGTGAAGGACCTCGTCCCCGACCTGACTCATGCCTACGCGCAATATGCTTCGGTTCAGCCCTGGCTGAAGACGGTGACTCCGCCGCCTTCGGGCAAGGAGCGGCTCCAGTCGCCGGAGGACCGTGCGAAGCTCGACGGACTCTACGAGTGCATCCTCTGCTTCTGCTGCTCGACGGGCTGCCCGAGCTATTGGTGGAATAGCGACCGCTTCCTCGGACCGGCGGTGCTTCTGCAGGCCTATCGCTGGCTGGCGGACAGCCGCGATGAGGCGACGGGCGAGCGGCTCGACCAGCTCGAGGATCCGTTTCGGCTTTATCGCTGCCACACGATCATGAACTGCGCGAACGTGTGCCCGAAGGGATTGAATCCTGCGAAGGCGATCGCTGAGACCAAGAAGCTCATCGCGGAACGCGCCGCTTGAGCGACGACGTCGGCCTGCCGACCGGCGCAAAGGAAGATCCCGAGCATCCGGGCTGGTACAGCTGGGGCGATTTCCCGCGCAGCTCGTTCGCTTCCGCAACGGGGCGCCTGCTGTTCAAACCGGATGGTCCGGGCCGTGGAATCGCCCGCATCGTCCCGACCGAGGCGCACATGAACATGGGCGGCTCCATCCATGGCGGAGCCGTCATGAGTTTCATCGACATGGCGATGTTCGCCGGGGGGCGCTGCGCAGGCATGGCCAGCGGCCATTACGTGACGCTCGACATGACGACGCACTTCCTGGCGCGCGGTCAGGTGGGCGTTCCGCTCGACGCTCATGTCGAGCTGGTGAAGCAGACGCCGGGGCACGTTTTCCTGCAGGGCGTCGTGAAGCAGGACGGCGAGGCTTGTTACAGCTTTACCGGCACGCTGAAGCGTGTGCGCGAGCCTAACGCGCCGGCATGAGCGGCTCCGTCGGGCGGGCGTACGCCGAGCTCGTCAAAGCGGGAGAGTTGAAGCCGGACCAGGCGCAGCAGCGCGCCGTCGCCGCACTCGACCGGTTCGCGACCCAGCTTGAATCGGGCAACGGAAAGGGTCTGATGAAGCGCTTGTTCGGGAAGCCCGATCAGAGCTGTCATGGTGTCTACCTCTGGGGCGGCGTTGGGCGAGGCAAGTCGATGCTCATGGATCTCGCCTTCGACCATGTCGACGTTCATCCAAAGCGCCGTGTCCATTTCCACGCGTTCATGATCGACGTTCACCAGAGGCTTCGGAAGGCGCGTCAGACAGAGGAGGGCGACCCCGTCCACGCCGTCGCGGACGACATCTCCGAAGAAGTGAAGCTGCTCTGCTTCGATGAGATGCAGGTCACCAACCCCGCCGATGCAATGATCCTGTCCAGGCTGTTCGAGCGCCTGATCGAGCGTGGTGTTCGCGTCGTGACGACATCCAACCGTCCTCCGCGCGATCTTTACAAGGACGGCCTCAACCGGGAGCTGTTCATCCCCTTCATCGAGCTGATCGAGCGCCGTTTCGCCGTCGTCGAGGTGAATGGTGCGACGGATTATCGGCTGCACCGCCTGTCCGGCGTGAAGGTCTGGCACGTGCCGAATGGGCCGGAGGCGACTGAGGCGCTCAGCGCTGCCTTCTTCAAACTCACCGACTATCCGGTCGAGGACCGCGCGAAAGTACCTTCAGAGGACCTGGACGTCGGAGGCAGGCGCAAGCTTCACGTTCCGAAGAGCCTGAAGGGCGTTGCAGTCTTCTCGTTCAAACGCTTGGTCGGTGAGCCGCGTGGCGCAGCGGATTATCTTGCGGTGGCTCAGCGATTCCACACGGTGATCATCGTCGGGATCCCGGTGATGACCAAGGCGATGCGGAACGAGGCAGCGCGCTTCGTCACGCTGATCGATGCGCTCTACGAGCATCGCGTGAAGCTGCTCGCCGCCGCGGATGCGCACCCTTCAGGACTCTATCCAGAGGGCGATGGCAGTTTCGAGTTCCAACGTACGGTCAGCCGTCTCGAAGAGATGCGCAGCGCCGAATATCTCGCGGAAGGCCACGGCACCGATCACGCTTGACCGGTTGCTGATCGCCACTAGCGTCGCATCTCCGATCCGGGGAGATTCAATGAAGCACCTTTTCGCCTGCGTACTTGCCGCGGCCCTTTCGAGCACCGCTGTCGCTGCAACCAATCCGCTGACCGTTCCGAGCAAGCTCGAGCCCAAGTGGCAGGCCAAGACGCGCGAGGTCTTCAAGCAGGCGATCGAGATTCCGAGCGTCCACAATCGAGGCGAAATGCCGAAGATTGCAAAGCTCCTCGCCGACCAGTTTCGCGCGGCTGGTATTCCCGAGGCCGACATTCACTTAATGCCGTACGAGGCTCTGCCGGGGGACAAGACCACCGCGCTCATCGTTCGCTGGCGTTCGCCGCACGCGACGAAGAAACCCATGCTGATCCTCGGCCACATGGACGTGGTTGAAGCCAAGCGCGAGGACTGGAAATTCGACCCCTTCGTGTTCCGCGAGGAGGGCGGCTACTTTCTCGGCCGCGGCACGAGCGACATGAAGAACGGCGATGTCGCCACGACCATGGCTGCCGTGAAGCTGATGTCCGAAGGCTTCAAGCCGAACCGGGACATCATTTTCTTCTACAGCGGCGACGAAGAGACGCGGGGCATGGGAGCGACCCTGGGCGCAAGCCAATGGCGCAACCTGACCGAGGCCGAATTCGGCCTTAACGCCGATGGCGGATGCGCTTCCTACAAGCGTAACGGAGAACCCATCGGCTGCGGCATCTCGACTGCCGAGAAGACCTTCCAGACCTATTTCTTCACGACCCACAATGAAGGCGGCCACAGCTCCAGGCCGCGACCCGACAATGCGATCTACGATCTCGCGGATGCGTTGAAAGCGCTTCAGAACCACCGCTTCACGCCGATGATGAATGAAACGAGCCGCGGCTATTTCGAGGAGCGGGCCCGGCAGGAAGGCAATAGTCCGCTCGGCAATTCGATCCGGCGCTGGCTGGCGAATCCGAATGACGGCGCGGCGGCGGACGAGATCGAAGCCAATCCACTGGAAGTCGGGCTGACGCGAACCCGCTGCGTGGCGACGATGCTGTCAGGCGGTCATGCCGATAATGCCCTGCCGCAGACTGCGACTGCGACCGTGAACTGCCGCATCATGCCGGGAGTCCAACCGACGGACGTCCAGGCCGAGCTTCAGAAGCTCGCCGGGCCGAAGGTCGAGGTTAAGCCGGACCCCAATTATATTGGCGAGCCGACGCCTCCGTCCCCGCTTCGGCCTGACGTCCTGAAGGCCGTCACCAACGCGATCCAGAAAATCCATGGACCGGGGATGCGCGTCTATCCGGTGATGTCGACCGGAGCGAGCGACGGAAGCTTCTTCAGGGCGAAGGGGATCCCGGTCTACGACGTCGACGGCAGCTGGGGCATTTCGCCGGACGACGAGCGGGCCCACGGTCTCAACGAGCGTATCCCGGTCCGGGCGATGTATGACGACGTGGTGCACTGGACCATGATCATGCGAGACCTTGCTGGCTGATCGATCCTCATCGAGCGTAGAAAAAGGGCCGGTGGATTGCTCCTCCGGCCCTTCGTTTTTGCGTGTGAGCGCGGGACTTAGAAGTCCATTCCGCCCATGCCGCCCATGCCACCGGCACCGGCCATCGCAGGCTTGTCGTCGGGCACTTCGCTGACCGCCGCTTCGGTGGTGATCAGGAGGCCGGCGACCGATGCCGCATCCTGAAGCGCAGCGCGGACGACCTTGGTCGGGTCGATCACGCCGGCCTGGACGAGGTTCTCATATTCCTCGGTCTGGGCGTTGAAGCCGAGCGTCGCGTCGTTGGCATCGATCAGCTTGCCGGCGACCACGGCCCCGTCATGGCCCGCGTTCTCGGCAATCTGCCGCACCGGCGACTGGAGCGCCTTGCGGATGATGTCGATACCGCGGGTCTGGTCGTCGTTCTCGCCCTTCAGGCCTTCGAGAGCCTTGGTGGCATAGAGCAGCGCGGTTCCGCCGCCCGGAACAATGCCTTCCTCGACCGCTGCGCGGGTCGCATGGAGAGCGTCGTCGACGCGATCCTTGCGCTCCTTCACCTCGATCTCGGACGCTCCGCCGACCTTGATCACTGCAACGCCGCCGGCGAGCTTCGCCAGGCGCTCCTGCAGCTTCTCACGGTCGTAGTCGGACGTCGTGTTGTCGATCTGCTGACGGATCGCGGCCACGCGGCCCTCGATGCCCTCGCGCTGACCGGCGCCATCGACGATCGTCGTGTTGTCCTTGTCGATCGTGACGCGCTTGGCCTGGCCGAGCATGTTCACAGTGACGCTCTCGAGCTTGATGCCGAGATCCTCGCTGATCATCTCGCCGCCGGTGAGGATCGCAATGTCCTCGAGCATTGCCTTGCGGCGATCGCCAAAGCCCGGAGCCTTCACCGCCGCGACCTTGAGGCCGCCGCGCAGCTTGTTGACGACGAGCGTCGCCAGAGCCTCGCCCTCGATGTCCTCGGCGATGATCAGGAGCGGACGGCCGCTCTGCACAACCGCTTCCAGGATCGGAAGCATCGACTGGAGGTTCGACAGCTTCTTCTCGTGGATGAGGATGTACGGGTCGGTAAGCTCGACCTGCATCTTCTCGGGGTTGGTGATGAAGTAGGGCGACAGATAACCGCGGTCGAACTGCATGCCTTCGACGACGTCCAGCTCGAACTCGAGGCCCTTAGCCTCTTCGACCGTGATCACGCCTTCCTTGCCAACCTTCTCCATGGCCTCGGCGATCTTCTCGCCGACTTCCTTGTCGCCATTGGCGGAGATGATTCCGACCTGGGCAATTTCCTGGCTGCCCGACACGGCCTTCGAACGGCTCTTGAGGTCTTCGACGACCTTGGACACGGCGATGTCGATACCGCGCTTCAGGTCCATTGGGTTCATTCCGGCCGCGACCGACTTCATGCCTTCACGGACGATCGACTGCGCCAGAACGGTCGCGGTCGTGGTGCCGTCGCCGGCGAGGTCGTTCGTCTTGGAAGCGACTTCGCGCAGCATCTGCGCACCCATGTTCTCGAACTTGTCCTTGAGCTCGATCTCCTTGGCGACGGTGACGCCGTCCTTGGTGATGCGCGGGGCGCCGAAGCTCTTGTCGATGACGACGTTGCGGCCCTTGGGACCGAGCGTCACCTTCACTGCGTCGGCGAGAATGTCGACGCCGCGGAGTATCCGCTCACGCGCGTCGCGGGAAAATTTAACGTCCTTGGCTGCCATTTTCAGCAATCCTTTTTGTCTTGTTCCCCTGCGAAGGCAGGGGTCCAGTTGAACTTAGAAGGGACTGGGCTCCTGCCTGCTGCAGGAGCGGACAAGTCAGCCGACGATCCCCAGGATGTCGCTTTCCTTCATGATGATGAGGTCTTCACCGTCGATCTTCACCTCGGTGCCCGACCACTTGCCGAACAGGATCTTGTCGCCGGCCTTGACGTCCAGCGGCGTCACCTTGCCCTCATCGCTGCGAGCGCCGGTGCCGACCGAAACTACTTCGCCTTCCTGCGGCTTTTCCTTTGCGGTGTCCGGAATGATGATTCCACCGGAAGTCTTCTCATCAGCCTCGACGCGGCGAACGAGGACGCGGTCATGAAGCGGCCTGAAACCCATTATGTGAGCCCCTTGTCTTTCTTTGTTGAACATGTGCGCGTTGGCACTCCCGCACGGAGAGTGCCAGCGATGCCGCGCATATGGGTGCGCCCGTCTGGGCCGTCAACACCCGGCCGTTGCAGTTTTCACGGCGCGACGGGCAACAGCCCCAGACTATCGCGACGGCTCCAGCGCCAGAGCATCAGTATGGCTACCACTCCGAGGCCGGCTGCGAGGCCCGTCCAGACGCCGATTCCGTGCCAGCCCACAAAGAAGGCGAGCGCAACGCCGACCCCGAGGCCGATCGCCCAATAGCCGACCAAGGCGAAGACCATTGGAACGCGGGTGTCGTGGAGTCCGCGGAGCATGCCCGCGCCCACGACCTGCCAGCCGTCGACGATCTGGAAGAGTGCGGCGATGCGCAGGAAGGAGACCCCCAGCGAGATCACCGTGGCGTTGGCAGGCGTGTCCTGGAGGAAAAGCGTGATGAGCTCGCGCGGAAAGATGAACATCAGCGTGGCCATCAGGGTCATGAAGACGGTGCTGAGGCCGAACGCCGTCCAGCCGGCGAGGCCGATTGCGGCGCGATCGCCTCGTCCATAAGCCAGACCGACGCGGACGGTCGTCGCCTGGCCGAGCGCGAGGGGTACCATGAAGGTCGTCGCCGCGATCTGAAGCGCAATCTGGTGGGCGGCCACTGAGGGGGCACCGAAAAGGCCCATCAAATAGGCGGCGGCACTGAACACCGCGCCTTCGAAGCCCATGGTTAGCCCGATCGGGCCGCCGAGCCGGAAGAGCTGGCGAAAACGGGGCCAGTCGGGCCGCCAGAAGCGGCCGAACAGATGGAAGCGGCGGAACTGGCGATCGGTAAGGACAACTGCAATCAGCGCGGACGCCATGGCCAGCCAGACGATCGAGCTGCCTATACCGCCGCCGATCAGGCCGAGCTTTGGCAGGCCGAAATGGCCGAAGATCAACGCCCAGCTGACGATGGCATTGAGAGGGATGCCGGCACTGCTGATCACCAAGACCCAGCCCGGCCGCTCCAGCGCAGAGACGAAGTTCCTCATCACCTGGAAAAGCATCCAGGTCGGGATCACCCACATATAGCCGCGAAGAAACCAGCCTGCGAGGCGGGCAAGCTCGGGATCCTGGCCGAATGCGAGGATGACCCTCTCGGCGTTCCAAAGGACGATCAGCGTGGGAATCGTCATTAGCACGGCCGCCCAGAGGGCCTGCCGGAATGTACGGCGGACATCACGGACCGAGTTGGACCTCGCTCCTAGCGCCGAGGCCATCATCGGCGATGAGGCGGTTAGCACGCCCAGCGCGAACAGGATCATTCCGAATGAAAGGCTGAGCGCGAGGGCTGCGGCCGCGAGCTGTTTCGGTCCGAGCCAGCCGAGCAGCACGACGTCGGTCGCCTGGATGAGCTGCATCGTCAAATTGGCGAGGATCAGCGGCCAGGCAAGCGCGAGCGTCGCGCGGAGCTCGCTGCTCCAGGTGCGCGGACGAACGCTTGTCGAAATGGCTGACACCGAATTCATCGCTCGGCCCTAGCCGCGCCGCGGGGTGTCAGTCGAGGTTCGGCCTGAGCCAGCGCTCGGCGCAGTCGAGATCGACTCCGCGACGTCCGGCATATTCTTCGAGCTGGTCCCGGCCTATCCGGGCCACGCCAAAATACTGGCTGTCGCGATGACCGAAATAGAAGCCGGAGACGGCGGAGGTCGGGAGCATCGCGAAATTCTCGGTGAGGGTGACCTCGCCGGGGTTGCCGCCGAGCATTTCGAACAGGATTGGCTTCAGGCTGTGATCCGGGCAGGCGGGATAGCCGGGCGCTGGACGAATGCCCTGATATTTCTCGCGGATCAGCTGCTCATTGGAGAGATGCTCCTCGGCATAGCCCCACAGGCGCTGACGCACCTCGGCGTGGAGCACCTCGGCGAAGCTTTCCGCGAGGCGATCTGCCAAGGCCTTGAGCAGAATGTCGGAGTAGTCGTCGTTCTCCGCCTTGAAGCGCGCGAGATGCGGCTCAAGTCCGTGAATTCCGACGGCGAAGCCGCCAATCCAGTCTTCGCCTTCCGGGTTGATGAAGTCGGCAAGGCTCATGTTCGGCCGGCCCTCCCGCTTCTTCACCTGCTGGCGAAGGAAGGGCAGCCGGGTCCAGTCGTTGCCGGCGAGGACGAGGACGTCGTCACCCTCACGCTTGCAGCGCCAAAGGCCCACAGTGGCCTTCGGCGTGACCCAGCGTTCGGCGATGATCCTGTCGAGCATCGCATTGGCGTCGTTGAACAGGTTTCGGGCGCTTTCGCCGACGACTTCGTCGTCGAGAATGGCGGGATAGTTTCCGGCAAGCTCCCAGGCGCGGAAAAATGGGGTCCAGTCGATCGACGCCTTGAGGTCGCGCAGCGGCCATTCGCCAATCTGATGGATTCCCGGACGGACCGGCGCCTGCGCCTGGCCCGATGGATCGTAGGCGAAGCCGTTCGTGCGGGCTTCGGCGAGCGAGGATAGCTCGCTCTGTCCACTGCGCGACCGGGCAATGCGGAGAGCTTCATAGTCCTCTGCCGTCCTGGCGACGAGCGGCTCGCACTGCGTATCGGACACGAGCGACGAAGCAACGCCGACGGCACGGCTTGCGTCGAGAACGTGGATGACCGGCCCTTCGTAGGCGGGGTCGATGCGCAGCGCCGTGTGAGCCTTGCTGGTCGTCGCGCCGCCGATAAGGAGAGGGGTCTTCAGGCCGAGCCGTTGCATTTCGCCCGCGACCGTTACCATTTCGTCCAGCGAAGGCGTGATCAGGCCGGAAAGCCCGATCATGTCCGCCTGATTGTCGTTCGCAGATTCGAGAATCGTCTGCCAAGGCACCATAACGCCGAGATCGATGACCTCGAAGCCGTTGCACTGGAGAACCACCCCGACGATGTTCTTGCCGATGTCGTGAACGTCACCCTTCACCGTCGCCATCACAATGCGGCCCTTGCCGGCGGTGGCGCCGCTCTTTTCCTTTTCCGCCTCGATGAAGGGGATGAGGTGCGCGACGGCCTTCTTCATCACACGGGCCGATTTCACCACCTGCGGAAGGAACATCTTGCCGGAGCCGAACAGGTCGCCGACGACGTTCATGCCGTCCATCAGCGGGCCTTCGATCACCTCGATCGGCCTCGCGAACTGCTGGCGGGCTTCCTCGGTGTCGTCGATGATGTGCGCGTCGATTCCTTTGACGAGCGCATAGGAAAGGCGCTCGCC
>JBKPKE010000127.1:0-10454 GCA_046730955.1 Pseudomonadota bacterium | reverse complement strand
GGATGGACGGTTTCGCTCATAGGCCGCGGCCCATATCTATTACGAAGCGATAGCGGACGTCGTTCTTGAGCAACCGCTCGTAAGCCTCATTGACCTGGCTCATCTCGATGAACTCAACGTCAGGGTAGATGCCCTTGGCGGCGCAGAAATCGAGCATCTCCTGGGTCTCGGGGATGCCGCCGATCGCCGAGCCGCCAACCGCACGGTTCCACCAGATCAGGTTCACGCCGACAAAGCCCGGCATGGGCGTCAGCGCGCCTACGATCACCATTCGGCCCGACCGGCCGAGCAGCTGCAAATAGCCGTCGATCTCGTGGCTGACGGGAATGGTGTTGAGGATGAAGTCGAACCGCGTGGCCGCTGCACGCATCTGCTCGGCGTCCGTTGAGATGATCACGTCATGTGCGCCAAGCTCGCGCGCATCCTGGCCCTTGCTGGGGGTCGTCGTGATCATCGTCACATGCGCGCCCAAAGCGGCCGCGAGCTTCACGCCCATGTGGCCTAGACCGCCCAGGCCTACGACTGCGACTTTCGTGCCGGGTCCTACCTTGTATTGGCGCAGCGGCGAGTAGGTTGTGATGCCGGCGCAGAGCAGGGGCGCCACTTTACTGACGTCCATGCCGTCCGGGACCTTGCAGCAGAAGTGATCGCGAACGACGATATGGTCGGTGTAGCCGCCCTTGCTGATCGTGCCGTCGTGATAATCGGCGCTGTTGTAGGTCTGCACGCAGCCCTTGCGGCAGAAGACCTCCCAGCCTTCGAGGCACTGGTCGCACTCCATGCAACTGTCGACCATGCAGCCGACCGCGACCGTGTCGCCGACGCGATGACGGGTGACTTCGTCGCCGACCGCCGTGACGGTGCCGACAATTTCGTGGCCGGGAATGCAGGGATAGCGCGTTCCGCCCCAATCATTCCGGGCGGTATGCAGGTCGGAGTGGCAGATCCCGGCGTAGGTGATCTTGATCGCCACGTCGTCGGGCCGGAGTGCGCGGCGTTCGAACTCCATCGGGCGGAGCGGCTGATCAGGCGCGTCCGTGCCCCATCCCTTCGCCGTCGTCGGACCGTGCGAGTGTTCTGAAGTGGTGGTGGGTTCAGCAGTCGTCGCCATGTCCGTCTCCTATCGCGCGCGGTCGAGAACCCTCCGTGCTTGCACGAGGTGCGGCCGATCGACCATCCGGCCTCCTACTGACAAGACGCCAGCGTCGGGCTCTGCGTCGAACGCATCAATGATAGCCTGCGCATGCTCCATCTGGGTCGTAGATGGGGTGAAAGCGGCATTGATCACGCCGACCTGAGCGGGATGGATCGCCAGCTTGCCGGTAAAGCCCTCGCGAGCGGCGGCTTCGGCCTCGGTGCGAAGGCCCTTCTCGTCCTTGAAGTCGGCGAAGACTCCGTCGACCGGCTGCACTCCGGCCGCGACGGCTCCGGCCAGGCAGAGGGAGCGGGCGAGTTTGTAGGTATAGCTGAGGGTCCCGTCGGCGTCGTATTTGGAGGATGCCCCAAGGGCGGCCGAAAGATCTTCCGCCCCCCAGCTCATTGCCGTCAGGGTCGTCTTCGGATCCCGATAGCTGAGCATTCCGAAGAGACTCGCTGGTGTTTCGGTGACGATGGCGTGAATCGGGATGTTGCCGGTCCGGTGCGTAAGCTCCGCGATATCCGCTCCGCCTTCGGCCTTGGGCAGGACGACACCGTGGATGCCGGCAATGCCAAGCATTTCGAGATCCTTGCGGTGCTCATCGGTGCGAAGGGGATTGATCCGGACCCACCATTGAGGGCCACCGGAGCGCTTGCCGAGACCCTTCAGCACCTGCCGCGCGGTCGCCTTCTGTTGTGGGGCGACGCTGTCCTCAAGGTCGAAGATGACTGCGTCCGCTTCGCTTTCGATCGCCTTTCCGATCTTCTTTTCGCTGTCCGCCGGCACGAACAGCCAACTGCGAGGCTCCCTCATTGCGGCTTCTTCAACAGCAAAGCGGAACGAGTGCATTCGCAGACAAGCTCACCGCGTTGATTGAAGCTGCGGTGCGCCCAGGTGACGATCCCGGCGTTCGGACGCGAATTGCTCTCACGGATGGCAATGCACTCGCTTTCGGAACGAAGCGTGTCGCCAACGAAGACCGGTTTGGGGAAGACTAGCTTGTCGTAGCCCAGGTTCGCGACGAGCGTCCCGAGCGTCGTGTCGTTGACGCTCACTCCGACCATCAGGCCGAAGGTGAAAACTGAATTCACGAGCGGCTTGCCAAACTCCGATTTGGCGGCCGCCTCATGATCGAGGTGCATCGGCTGAGGATTGTGCGTGAGGGTGGAGATCAGAACATTGTCAGTTTCGGTGACCGTTCGCGTGATTGAATGCGCCACGCGGTCACCGACCTGCCATTCGTCGAAGTACCGTCCGGCCATGCCGCTGCTCTACGAAGCAGTCGCTCGCTTGCCAAGCTAGAGAGCGGCGTTCCTGCTCAGCCGCGCCTTCAAATCGCTCATTCCGATCTCCGCTACAGCCGCGTGCTGGTCGCTCGATCGGATGACATTGCGTACGTGGCCGAGGATCTGCCCGACCCTGTCGAGTGATTGTAAGGTGATAGCGTGACGCCGAATGAGGATCGGATCGTTCGAGAGCTGGTCCCCCAGAGTGTCGAGCATTCGGCGGACGTAATCCAGCTCCTCGCCGAGTCTGAGGGAGAGCCCATTTTCGGTCAGTTGCGACGGTGCGATGGGAGCCCGGTGCTGGTCTCCGCGACGTAGCGGCCTGCGTTCCTTCTCGGACTGGTCCTCTTGACCCCAAGTCATGCGGACGCTGTCGCCCTGGATCAGGATCGCTCGCATATCGAGCGACGGCTTGCGGCTGGTAAGTGACAATTCTTGGCCCCTCGGATGAGGAGCGAACGTGTAGTCGGCGACCTTTCCAGTCCGTCGCTCATTCATCCGATTTGGAGCAAAATCTCCGCGGCCGCCTCCGTGATCGCGGACCCGTCGAGCCTGTACGCGGCGTAGAGATCGGGCAGGCTCCCGGTCTGGCCGAAGCGTTCTACGCCGAGCGGAGCCACGCGCTGTCCCAAGACCCCGCCGAGCCATGAGAGCGATGCGGGCGCCGCGTCTGCGATAGTTACGAGGCCGGCGTCACGACTGAGTTCTGACAACAGACATTCGATGTGGCTCGGCTCCCTTTTGCCGCTCCAGCGTTTCGATTGCGCTGCGGTCCAGCCGCGATGGAGCAAGTCGGGGGAGGTGACTGACAGCAGGCCAAGGCCGGGGATGTCCTCGCGAAGCTCCTCCCAGGCTGCGAGCGCTTCAGGCATGACCGCGCCCATCGCGACGATTGCGGCTTCTGAGCCCGGAGCCGGCGCGCGGAGCCAATAAGCGCCCTGCAGCGCGCCTTCGCGCCAATTGTCGTCTTCCCGTTCGACCTGACGGATGCTTCGCGTCGACAGGCGGAGGTAAGTGCTCTCGCCGTCGGAGTCGTCGATCAGCCGGAAGGCCAGCTCCATCATCGCGGTGAGCTCATCGGCGAACGCGGGCTCATAATGGCGCAGGCCAGGCTGGCCGAGTGCGATGAGGGGCGGGTTAATCGATTGGTGAGCGCCGCCTTCGGGCCCAAGCGTGATCCCGCTCGGTGTCGCGACGAGGAGGAAACGCGCATCTTGGTAACAGGCGTAATTCAGCGCATCCAAACCGCGCGCAATGAAGGGATCGTAGAGCGTACCGATCGGCACGAGACGCGTGCCGAACAGGTCTCCGGCGAGGCCTACCGCTGCAAGCATCAGGAAGAGATTATTCTCGGCGATCCCAAGCTCAACATGCTGACCTTTGCTCGTAGCCGACCACTTTTGCGCGGACGCAATCTTTTGATTCGCGAAAACATCTTCGACCGCATCGCGCCTGAAGAGACCGCGCTGGTTCACCCAGGCTCCGAGGTTCGTGGAGATCGTAACGTCAGGCGAGGTGGTCACGATTCGATCGGCCAAAGTGCCGCCGGCCTTGGCGATTTCGAGTAGCACTCGGCCGAACGCGGCCTGCGTGCTCTGCTCCTCGCCGGTAGGGACGGTCAGCACGGGAACCTCGATTTGTCCGAAGCTGCGATTGCGCTTCTCACGGGCGATGCGGCTCTTGTCGATAAGCGCCTCGACGCCCGGCCGCGCATTGTCTCCGACGCTCTCAAGCGGCTCCCACTCTCGGCCTTCCGTCACGCCCATCGCCTCGCGCCACGCGGACATTTGCGTCGGGTTCATCAGACCCGCGTGATTGTCCTTGTGGCCGGCGAAGGGCAGTCCGTAGCCCTTGATCGTCCAGGCCATGAACAAGGTCGGCACGTCGTCCTGCGCTCCGTCGAAGGCCTCGACGAGAGATTCCATGCAGTGGCCGCCAAGGTCGCTGAACAGGCTCGCGAGAGCGGCATCGTCATGCGCCTTCAGGAATGCGGCCGCCCCCTTGCCGAGATCTGCCTCGATCCTTTTCCGAAGCGCCTCGCCGCCTTGGTAGTGAAGCGCCGAAAGCTCTGCGTTCGGAAGCTTCTCGAACCAGGCCTTGAGCTTCGGATCGGCGTCGAGCGCTGCTTTCAGTCTCTTGCCGTAGCGAAGCTCGACGACGCGCCAGCCACAGCTGCGGAATATCTCGTCGAAGCGCTCGAACATCCGGTCGGCGCTTGTCGCATCGAGGCTCTGGCGATTGTAATCGACAATCCACCAGAGGTTGCGGACGTCGTGCTTCGCACCTTCGATCAGCGCTTCGTAGATGTTGCCCTCATCGAGCTCCGCGTCGCCGACCAAAGCGATGAATCGGCCGCGGTCGGCCTCGTCCATCATGCCATGGGCGGCAAGGTAATCTTGGATGAGGCTCGAAAAAGCGGTGATCGCCACTCCGAGACCGACGGAACCTGTGGAGAAGTCGACGGGAATCCTGTCCTTGGTCCGACTTGGGTAACTCTGCGCGCCGCCGAACCCACGAAAGTTCTCCAGCGCTTCGCGGCTTTGCGAGCCGAGCAGATAATGGATGGCGTGAAGGACCGGACCCGCGTGCGGTTTCACCGCTACCCGGTCGTTGGGCCCGAGCGCATGGAAATAAAGCGCGGCCATGATGCTGGTCGTCGAAGCGCAGCTCGCCTGGTGACCGCCGACCTTCAGCCCGTCCACGCTGTCGCGGATGTGATTTGCATAATGGATCGTCCAGGCGGACAGCCACCGCAGTCTTTCGTCCAGGATCCTCAGCGCTTCTATGTCGGTCGTGGCGGGTTTCAGCATTGCGTCGGACTAGCCGAGCGAACAGCTTGCGGGAAGCGAGACGCGTTTGCTGTTCCGACGTGGCAGCATTAGCAGTCTGACGGTCGCTGAAGAGGAGGCCCGCGTGGTTGGAGTAGAGCGCCTGGGCGCAGTCCTTCGCCTGACACTGGACAATCCACCGGCGAACTCACTGTCCGCTCATGTCATCGCCGAGCTTCATGCGGAGCTCGCGTCAGCGCGACACAATGATGATGTCCGCGTCATAGTCATCGCGGCTGCGGGGAAGCTGTTCTCGGCCGGACACGATTTGAAGGAAATGGCCTCGCATCGATCAGATGGGGACGGTGGAAGGACCTATCTGGAACAGCTGTTCTCACGCTGCTCGCTGCTGATGCAGTCGATCGTCGATCATCCCAAGCCGGTGATCGCGGAGGTCGATGGACTTGCGACGGCGGCTGCATGCCAACTCGTCGCGACGTGCGATCTCGCGATTGCCTCAGAACAGGCGAGCTTCGGAGTGAACGGCATCGACGTCGGGCTCTTCTGCTCGACCCCCGCAGTGGCTTTGACTCGTGTTGTCAGCCGCAAGCGGGCAATGGAAATGCTGCTAACCGGTGAGATGATCGATGCTCCCACGGCGCTCGAGTTCGGGCTGGTGAACCGGGTGGTTCCTCACGAGGCCCTTCGCGAAAGCGTGAACGAGCTTGCAGTGCTCATCGCGTCCAAGTCGCCTCTCGCTCTCAAACTGGGCAAGGAGGCGGTTGCAAGGCAGTTCGGAATGAATCTCGCCGAGGCCTATGAACATACGTCCCGCGTGATGGTCGAGAACATGTTGGCAGCCGACGCCGAGGAGGGGATCAGCGCGTTCCTCGAAAAGCGCCCGCCGAAATGGGGCCTGGGAAGCTAGGCCGCGCGCGCCTCGTCCTGAACCGCGTCATAGCGCGCCTGAGCTTCGTGGATGGCCTCGACATTTTTCGTGGCCCAGGTCGCGAGGCCGCAGATCGGTCCCTGAAGCGACTGCCCGAGCGTCGTGAGCTCATAGTCCACGCGCGGGGGGATGGTCGGCGTGACGGTGCGGCTGACCAGCCCGTCGCGTTCGAGGTTGCGCAAGGTCAGCGTTAGCATGCGCTGCGAGACGCTCGGGATCTCGCGGCGAAGCTCGTTGAAGCGCTTGGGCCCTTCGCCGAGCGTCTGGACAACGAGCACAGTCCACTTGTCACCGATGCGCGACAGCAAGGTGCTGATTGTCCTGCAGACGGGGTTGGTCGGGTCTTTCATTGGTCGGTCACCTTTATGTTTCCGCAGCACAAATTTGTTCGTGGGCGACAAAAAAGTGCGTTCTTGCGAGTGATTCGCTGATGGTTATTTAGGGTGCCTCGGTAACAAATCCATACTTAGGAGGCAATAGTGACCATCCTGCATATCGACAGCAGCATCAACGGCGAGAACAGCGCGAGCCGCGCGATCAGCGCCCGGATCGTGGATAAGGTTAAGGCTGGCCAGTGGGGCGAGCAGCTTGTCTACCGCGACCTCGCCACGGAGCCGCTTCCGCACCTGACGCTCGACGCTTTCGCCGACACTTCGGTTCTCGACGAATTCCTTGCAGCGGACACAATTGTCATTGGCGCGCCGATGTACAATTTCACGGTGCCGAGCCAGCTCAAGGCTTGGATCGACCGCATCCTCGTTGCCGGCAAGACCTTCCACTACACTGCCAACGGTCCTGAGGGTCTCGCCGGCGGACGGCGCGTCATCATCGCGCTAACTCGCGGCGGTTTTTATGGTGAAGACTCTCCCGCGGCTTCGCTCGAGCATCTTGAGAGCTATCTGCGCGGGATCTTCAACTTCATCGGCATTGACCCTGAATTCCTCTTCGCCGACGGTCTCGCAGTCAGTCCGGAGCAGCGTGAGCTCTCCGTCAGCACGGCGCTGGGCGAGACGCTCCGCTTGGCGGCCTGATCTGCCGAGGGGACTTGGCTGGATCTCGCTCCCCCTCACAGCCTTGCCCCATTCGAGAGCCCCGGGCGTTTACCTCCGAACGTCCGGGGCTATTCATGACATCGAACATCTAAGGAGCCTGCCCAGTGAACAGCGATCGCATCAGTTCCTACTCACCGATCATGCTCAGCATCCTGCGCATCATGACCGGCCTGCTTTTCCTCGAGCACGGAATGCAGAAGTTCCTGTCTTTTCCGGCGGGAAAGATGGCGGGCTTCGGCTGGACCTTCGCTGGGCCGCCGGCATACGCCGGGATCATCGAGCTAGTCGCGGGACTGCTGATCGCACTCGGGCTGTTCACTCGCACCGCCGCGTTCATCGCCTCGGGTACGATGGCCGTTGCCTATTTCCTTGCGCACGCACCGCAAGACTTCTTCCCCGTGAACAACATGGGCGACGCAGCGATCCTATACTGCTTCATCTTCCTCTATTTTGTCTTCGCCGGGCCGGGACCCATCAGCGTCGATGCGAAGCTGAGCGGAAGTCGAGCTAGCTCAGCAGTCTGAGCGGATTCTCGATCAAGCCCTTCATCGCCTGCATGAAGCTGGCGGCGTCCCAGCCGTCGACAACGCGGTGATCGCAGCTGAGCGAGAGGTTCATCCGCTTCCGGATTTCGATCTCGCCGTCGATGGGGACGAGCTTGTCCTCGACCTTGTTGACGGCGATGATGGCAACTTCCGGACGGTTGATGACCGGCGTCGAGGTGATGCCGCCCATTGGACCAAGCGACGAAAGCGTGATCGATGAGCCGCTGAGCTCTTCGCGTGTCGCCTTGCCGGAGCGGGCAGCGTCGGCGAGGCGGACAATCTCGCGGGCGAGGTCCCAGACGCTCTTGTTCTGGGCATCGCGGATGACCGCGACCATCAGGCCGTTCGCCGTCTGCGTCGCCATTCCAAGGTTAAGCGCGCCGTGGCGGGTGATGACATTCGCATCGTCGTCATAGGTAGCGTTGAGCATCGGAAATTCCGGCAGCGCGCGCGCCATGGCGGTGATCAGGAAGGGGAGCAGCGTGAGCTTCGGGTTCGAGCCGCGATCCGCGTTCATCATCGCGCGCGTCTCTTCCAGCGCGGTGACGTCGAACTCTTCGACGAGCGTGAAATGTGGGATGCGGCGCTTCGCCTCCTGCATGTTCTCGGCGATCTTCCTGCGCAGGCCGACGACCTTGATCGTTTCGTCCCTGCGCGGAGCTGTCGCGCCGCGGCTGGAAACGCTGCCGCCGTTGTAGAGCAGATAGGCGTCGAGATCCGAGTGGCGGATGCGGTCGCTGGTCGTCTTCACCTGGCCGAGGTCAATTCCGAGGTCGCGAGCACGGGCGCGGACTGCCGGGGAGGCGAGGACATGAGCGTGCGTAGGCTCCTTGCCGGCGACTTCCGGCTCGACACGCGGCGTCGGAGCGGGAGCGGGCGTTGGCTTCTCTTCGATCGCGGTGACAGGAAGCTCTGCTTCCTGCTCAGGCGTCGGCTTGATTGCGCCGTCGCCGAGCGGCCGTTCTTCTTTGCTCTCGGGTACGGGAGCGGGTGCTTCCTCCGCAGGCGCTGCCCCTTCGGTCTCGATCACCGCCAGCACGGACCCGATCGGAATCTGGTCACCGACTTCGCCCGCAAGCTCGACGACCTTGCCGGCGACGGGCGATTCCATCTCAACCGTCGCCTTGTCCGTCATCATGTCTGCGATCTGCTGGTCCTCGGCGATCGTGTCGCCGATCTTGACGTGCCAGGCGACGATCTCGGCCTCGGCAATGCCTTCCCCGATGTCGGGCAGCTTGAATTCGTATCGAGCCATTAGTCAGCCATCACTTTTTCGAGGGCGCGCTTCATGCGCTTCGGGCCGGGGAAATAGGCCCATTCGTAGGCGTGCGGGTAAGGGGTGTCCCAGCCCGTCACGCGCTCGACCGGCGCTTCGAGATGATAGAAGCAGCGCTCCTGCACGAGCGCGCTCAGCTCGGCCGCAAAGCCTGACGTGCGCGGCGCTTCCTGCGCGATCAGGCAGCGGCCGGTCTTCTCGACGGACTTCTCGATCGTCTCGATGTCGAGCGGGACAAGTGTGCGAAGGTCAATGACCTCGGCGTCCAGACCGCTGTCTTCGACGGCAGCGAGGGCAACGTGAACCATCGTGCCGTAAGCGAGGATGGTCAGCGCTTCACCTTCGCGTACGACCGACGCCTTGCCGAGCGGGACGGTGTAGTGGCCTTCCGGCACCTCGCTCGCGGGATGCTTCGACCAGGGCTTCACGGGCCGGTCGTGGTGGCCGTCGAACGGGCCGTTGTAGATGCGCTTCGGCTCGAAGAAGACGACGGGGTCCGGGTCTTCGATCGCAGAGATCAAAAGGCCCTTCGCGTCATAGGGCGTCGAGGGAACGACGACTTTCAGGCCCGCGATATGGGTGAACAGGCTCTCCGGAGACTGGCTGTGCGTCTGGCCGCCGAAAATCCCGCCGCCATAGGGTGTGCGGATCACCATCGGCATCGTCCATTCGCCGGCGGTGCGGTAGCGCATCTTCGCCACCTCGCTGACGATCTGGTCGTAGCCCGGATAGATATAGTCGGCGAATTGGATCTCGATCACCGGCTTGATGCCATAGGCGGCCATTCCCACCGCCGTGGCGACGATCCCGCCCTCGCTGATGGGGGCGTCGAAGGTCCGCTGCTTGCCGAATTCCTTCTGCAGGCCCTCGGTGACGCGGAAGACGCCCCCGAAGAAACCGACGTCCTCGCCGAACACGACGATGTCCTCGTCGCGGCGCATCATCACTTTGTGGGCGTCGTTGAGCGCCTGGATCATGTTCATCACCGGCATCAGCGATTCTCGTCCAAGGCGAGGTCGCGCTGCTCGGCGATGTGCCACGGAACGTCGGCGTAGACGTCCTCGAACATGCTCCCGATATTGTCCTTGCCCTGCTGCGGGAGGATGCCGAGCTTCTCGGATTCCTTCTGCGCGGCGCGAACCTCGGCATCGCATTCGGCGGTCATCGCGGCGTGGCGGTCCTCATCCCACTCGCTAAGCGTAACAAGATGCGCCTTTAGGCGCTCGATCGGATCGCCGAGTGGCCAGAGCTTGGCCTCGTTCGTTGGGCGGTAGCCGGACGGGTCGTCGGAGGTTGAGTGGCCTTCGGCTCGATACGTGAAAAACTCGATCAAAGTCGGGCCCTGGTTCGAGCGCGCCCGGTCGGCCGCCCAACGCACCGCCGCGAACACGGCCAACGCTGTCTCTTATACACATCTGACGCTGCCGACGACACTCAATT
>JBKPKE010000126.1:0-23940 GCA_046730955.1 Pseudomonadota bacterium | reverse complement strand
ATCGCGAGCAGGGTACGCCGTCGAGTTGAACCAGGCGACGCTGCCGCGTTTGCTCGTCAATCGCCGTTACTATCAGGAGCTTAAGGGCGGCCAGAACGACAAGTCATCACGGGCCTGGCTGAGCGGATGCCTGGCCAGCGCGAGCTGGCTCGTGAAGGCCCTCGACCAGCGAGCCCGAACCATCGTCAAGGTGGTCAGCGAAATTGTGAAGCGCCAGCAGGGCTTTTTCGACACCGGGGTGGCCGCAATGAAGCCGATGACGCTCCGCGAGGTGGCGGAGGCCATCGAGATGCACGAGTCGACCGTCAGCCGCGTCACGTCCAACAAATATCTGCTGTGCGATCGGGGCTTGTTCGAGCTCAAATATTTCTTCAGCTCCGGGGTCGCCTCGACCGAGGGCGATGGTGAGGGCGCGTCTGCCGAAGCCGTCAAAGCCGCCATTCGCAACATCATCGAGGGCGAGGCGGAGATTCTCAGCGACGACGCGATCGCCGGTCTGCTGAAGCAGCGGGGCTTCGACTGCGCTCGAAGAACGGTGGTCAAATATCGCGAGGCCATGGGGATAGGATCGTCCGTCCAGCGCCGCCGCCAGCGCAAGATCGTCGGCGCGGCCTAGTCGCCGTTCGTCAGTCTCGCCCAGATCGGCAAGTGGTCGGAAGCGCGCCTCGCTGACGCACTCATGTGCACGCCGGCAGCATCGATCCGGAAGCTCCGGTCCACGATGATCCGGTCGAGCGGAGCCACGGGATGGCGGGAATGGAAGCTCGGCCCTGTCGGCGCAATGTGAAAACCGGGCCCAAGGTCGTGCAGGAAGCCGCCTACGTCCCGCCACTCATTGGTATCGCCCATCAGGATCGTAGGCATCTGCTGCCGACGCCTTGAAACAGCTTCGAGGATCGCGCGAATCTGACGCCGACGCCAAAGGCCTGAGAGATCGAGGTGCATGCCGATCACGCGCACCGGCTTGTCCCCGATCAGCAGCTCGGCGAGCACTGCGCCTCGAGGTTCAAAGGTCGGGAGTTCGAGCGCTGCGCAGTCGAGAATACCGATATGCTGCTTCACCAGGATGGCGTTTCCGTGCCAGCCCATGTTCCGCGTGTTGGTCTTCAGCAAGGCGTCGACGCGTTTTCCACCCGGCATCCGTTCAAGGACCCGGCGATGCTTCACGCCGAAGGCGACCGGCTTGTACAGGCCGTGATCGTCGATCAGCTCATGCGGGACGGCGGCGCCTCGACCGCCAAAACGCTTGTCCGCTTCCTGCAAAGCGATGATGTCCGCGTCGATTTCATGCAGCACGTCGAGCACGCGCTTCGGGTCGCGCTTGCGATCGGTGCCGATCGCCTTGCGGACGTTATAGCTGGCAACAGTGATGCAAGACGAAGCGGTCACGCTAGCGCGAACCCCAGCAGCTGAAGGCGGTTCCTTAAACGTCGAGGTTCGCGACGCTGAGCGCGTTTTCCTGGATGAACTCACGGCGCGGTTCGACGATGTCGCCCATCAGCCTGGTGAAGATCTCGTCGGCGACGTCCGCCTGTGCCACCTCGACGCGAAGCAGCGAGCGGTTGTCGGGATCGAGGGTCGTCTCCCACAACTGTTCCGCATTCATCTCGCCAAGACCTTTGTAGCGACTGATCGACAGCCCTCTGCGGCCCGCAGCGAAGACAGCCTCGAGTAGTTCGGACGGGCGGCTGACCGGTACCGACTTGCCCTTCGTCTCGGCTTCCACTGGCTGTTCGTCCGCCTCAGTCCCCTCGACCGGCTCGGGCTTCTGTTCTTCGGCGACCGCGGCCTTCTTCAACGCCTTCAGAACGGCGGGAGTCGCATAAACCGCGGCCTGCTCGGTCGCGAGGGCCGCAAGCTTGCGTGCCTCCGCGGAAACAAGGAAGCTTTTCTCGAAGACATGGGCGTCGGTGACGCCGCGCCACAGCCGGCGGAGAAGATATCCGCCCTCAGCTGCGAGCTCCCCGGACCATTGCGCCTCTTCGTCAGAACGACCCAGCCACTCGGCAGTCGCCGCAATCGCCTTCTCCTGCCCGGCGGCATCGAGATTCGGCTTCAGTGCCCCGTTGAGCGCGAGCGCTTCGATCAGCGCCGGATCATACTTGCGAGGAGCGTATCGCATCAGCGTCCGCAAGCGCCGCGCGTGGTCGACAACGCTGCGAAGATCCTGACCCGAATGCGAGCCGTCCGCCGCCTCGAGGATGAGCCCGTCCAAACCGGCTTCGACGAGATATTCGTCGAGCGCAGCATCGTCCTTGAGGTAGACCTCGGAGCGCCCGCGAGAGACCTTGTAGAGCGGCGGCTGCGCAATCAGCAGGTGCCCGGCCTCGATCAGTTCGGGCATTTGCCGATAGAAAAGGGTCAGCAAGAGCGTTCGGATGTGGGCGCCGTCGACGTCGGCGTCAGTCATGATCACGATCTTGTGATAGCGCAGCTTGCTAAGATCGAACTCTTCCCGTCCGATTCCGGTGCCGAGCGCCTGGATGATCGTCCCGATCTCTTTCGACGAAAGCATGCGATCGAAACGTGCACGCTCAACGTTCAGAATCTTGCCCTTCAGCGGCAGGATGGCCTGGAACTTGCTGTCGCGGCCCTGCTTCGCGGAGCCGCCGGCGCTGTCTCCTTCGACAAGGAATAGCTCCGACTTTGCGGGGTCGCGTTCGGAGCAATCGTGCAACTTACCCGGCAGAGATGCGATTCCCATCACCGACTTGCGGCTGGCCTCGCGGGCCTTGCGAGCCGCTTCGCGCGCTGCGGCCGCGTCGATGATCTTCTGGATGATCGTGCGTGCGTGCGCCGGATTTTCCTCAAGCCATTCCGCGAGCTTGTCGGCCATCAGGCTTTCGAGCGGCTGGCGAACCTCCGAGCTGACGAGCTTGTCCTTGGTCTGGCTGCTGAATTTCGGGTCCGGCAGCTTGACCGAGACGATGGCGGTAAGGCCTTCGCGCATGTCCTCGCCCGCAAGAGAAATCTTCTCTTTCTTGAGGATTCCCGAACGGTCCGCATAATTATTGAGCGTTCTCGTCAGGGCCGCGCGAAATGCCGCAAGGTGCGTACCGCCGTCACGCTGCGGGATGTTGTTCGTGAAGCAGAGGACCTGCTCATAATAGCTGTCGTTCCACTCCAGTGCGACCTCGATGCCGATGTCGTCGCGCTGCCCGGTAACGGAAATCGGGTCGGGGATGAGCGGTGTCTTGGCGCGGTCGAGCCACTTCACGAAGGCCGCGATGCCGCCTTCGTAGTGCAGCTCCACTTCCTTCAATTCGTCGTGGCGCGCATCCTGCAGAACGAGCCGGACACCCGAGTTAAGGAAGGCCAGCTCGCGGAAGCGATGCTCGAGATTGTCGAAGTCGAAGTCCGTGATCTTGAAGGTCTCGGGGCTAGGCAGGAAGGTCACGCGGGTGCCGCGCTTCTCCGTCGTTCCGACAATCTTCAACGGCGCTTCAGCGTCGCCATGACGGAAACGCATGAAATGTTCTTCGCCATCGCGCCAGATCGTCAGTTCGAGCCATTCCGAGAGCGCATTCACGACTGAAACGCCAACGCCGTGGAGGCCGCCGGACACCTTATAAGCGTTGTCGTCCGACGTGTTCTCGAACTTACCGCCGGCGTGGAGCTGAGTCATGATGACTTCAGCGGCCGAGACACCTTCCTCCGGGTGGATGCCCGTCGGGATGCCGCGGCCGTTATCCTCGACGGAAACGGAGCCGTCGGGATTCAGCGTGATCAGGATCTTGTCGCAGTGCCCAGCGAGCGCCTCATCGATTGCATTGTCGCTGACCTCGAACACCATATGATGGAGGCCCGAGCCGTCATCGGTATCGCCGATGTACATGCCGGGGCGTTTGCGCACGGCATCCAGGCCCTTCAGGACCTTGATACTGTCTGCGCCGTACGAATTCTGATTGGGGTCGGTTGCCATAGAAGAGATATAGGGTTTCCGACTGGAAAGTCACGCGTGCGCGCGTGCGCGCACGCGTGGGATAGCCTCAGCCCTGTGCGCGGCGTGGACCTCCCGCACGGCCGCCGCGGCGGCCCCGGAAAGGACCTTTCGGTCGGCCGCCCTCGGGACGATGGGCCGCATGGCCGTCGGCGCGATGAGGATGGCGCTGCTGGCCGTCGGTCCGCTGCGGCCGCTCCCCGGGCTCGCGATATGCTTCGGGGCGGTAGGACGAGCGCGGGCCGCCGTTGCGTTGCTCGTCGCGGCGCTGACCGCTGCGGTCCTGCACCGACGAGCGCTGCGCTGGACGCTGGCGATCGTCGCGGTCCTGGCGACGCTGGCCGTCGGCCCGACGATCTGCCTTGAATCCGTGCGAGTGCTGGCGGCGCGGCTGCTGCTCGGCCTGTTTCGGAGCGGGCTTCAGCCGCTTCAGCTGCTCGGCAGTCTCGGTGAAATTCTCCGGAAGCGGGGCAACGTCGATCTTCTGGCGGGTCAGCCGCTCGATATCGCGCAGCAGACCACGCTCGTCCGGAGCGCAAAAAGCGACGGCCTGACCTTCTGCGCCCGCGCGGGCAGTCCGGCCGATACGGTGGACGTATTGCTCAGGGACTTCGGGAAGGTCGTAATTGATGACGTGGCTGACGCCGGGAATGTCGATCCCGCGCGCCGCGATGTCGGTTGCGATGAGCACCGAGACCTCGCCGGAGCGGAACTCGCGGATCGCCCTCTCGCGCTGGGCCTGGCTCTTGTTGCCGTGGATCGCGTTCGCCTGAATGCCGGCGGCGCCGAGCATGCGGACGATCTTGTCCGCGCCATGCTTGGTCCGGCTGAAGACGAGCGTCCGCTCCGTCTGTTCCGATTGGAGGAAGATGGTCAGCAGCGCGGTCTTTTCCTGCTGGTTGACCAGCACGACCTTCTGCTCGACCCGGTCGGCGGTCTTGGCAACCGGCGTGACTGCAACCTCTGCCGGGTTGGTCAGGTAGCGATCGGCGAGTTCCTTGATCGACTTCGGCATGGTGGCCGAGAAGAACAGGGTCTGCCGCTTGGGAGGAACCAGGCTGACGATCCGCTTCAACGCGTGGATGAAGCCGAGGTCGAGCATCTGGTCGGCTTCGTCGAGCACTAGGATCTCGAGATCGCGAAGGGTGAGCGCGCGCTGGTCGATCAGGTCGAGAAGCCGGCCCGGCGTCGCCACGAGAACATCGAGGCCGCGCGCGACGGTGCGCACGCTTTTCGAGTTGGGAACGCCGCCGAAGATCACGCCAACGGAGAGGTGCATGAAGCGTCCGTAGGTCTGGGCACTGGCTGCGATCTGCGAGGCAAGCTCCCGGGTCGGGGCCAGCACCAGCATCCGGATCTGACCCGGACGCGGAATATTGCGGTTGGCTGCGAGACGGTCGAGCGACGGCAGCATGAAGGCCGCGGTCTTGCCCGTTCCCGTCTGGGCGATGCCGAGAAGATCGCGGCCGGTCAGGACCGTCGGGATCGCCTTCTGCTGGATCGGCGTCGCCTGCGCATAATTCTTTGCTGCAAGCGCGTCGAGAAGGGGCTTGGAAAGCCCAAGATTATGAAATGACAATGAAAATTCCAATATTGAACGGCCGCGTCAAAGCGCGGTCCGAAGGGGTCAAAAAGCGCCCCGCGTGAATTGGAGAGCAGAATCGGTCGAAGCGCGGGCCGGGTCCTCGATCTTGTCGAGACCGTTCACGCCGCTTGGAGAAGCGCTTCGTGTTGCAGTGCAATATAGGCCCTAAGGGTTAAAAGTCTAGGCTGGCGTGACTTCTCCACCTTCGACGCGGAAGAAGCATGCCTGCTCAATGCCTTCGAAAAGCGCCGCTTCGGTGGCCGTCATCCACACTTGCCCGCGCCCTTCCAGACGGGCGAAGAGCGCAGCACGGCGCTTTGGATCGAGGTGTGCCGCAACCTCATCGAGAAGCAACAGGGGGGGTTCGCCGCGGCGCTCGGCAACCAACTCGGCATGGGCCAGCACGAGGCCGAGGAGCAGCGCCTTCTGTTCGCCCGTCGAAGATCGCGCCGCCTCCATCTGCTTGGCGTGATGGCTAACGAGCAGATCCTGACGATGCGGTCCCACGGTTGCTCGACCGGCGCCCGCATCCCGGTACCGGCTCTCGCGCAGCTGGTGGGCAAGATCCGCCGGTTCCCAGCCCTCGAGCTCGATCGAGGCGCGGGCAAACTCGTCCTCCGGGGCATCCTCCAGTCGGTCGCTGAGCGCTGAAACAGCGCGCTGTCGAGCTCCCCCGATCGCAGTGCCGTGCTCGGCCATCTGCTGCTCCAGCGCTGCAAGCCAGTCAGGGTCGGCTGGAGCTTCGTCAGCAAGGAGCTTGTTCCGCGCGCGCATCGCCGCTTCATACCTTGATGAGTGATGCGCATGGCTCGGCTCCAGCGCGAGCACGAGCCGATCGAGAAACCGCCGGCGGTCCCCGGCCGATCCCATGAAAAGGCGGTCCATTGCGGGCGTGAGCCATAGGACCGACAGCCATTCGCTGAGCGAATTTACGGAGGCTGGCGCGCCATTGATCCTCACCTGGCGACGTTCCGGCGCATTGACCTGCGTGCCCGTCCCCATGTCCACTTCGCCCAGCTTTGCCGCAGCAGCGAAGCCGCCTCCCCCTCCAATCCGCGCCATATCGGCAAGCGCGGCGCCGCGAAGTCCGCGCCCGGGACTCAGCAATGAGACGGCTTCCAGCAGGTTGGTCTTTCCCGCCCCGTTCTCGCCGAACAGCAAAACGAAGCCCGGGCCTGGCTCGATCAGGGCCGATGCGTAGGAACGGAAGTCCGTTAGGGCGAGGCGGCTGACCGGCACTGCAGCGGCTTAGCCGCTATTGCTCGCGACGGTCGAGAACCTCGAAATGCGCAGCGCGGTCATCGAAACTGTTGAGGACGGCGCGAGCCTCCAACGGGACGTGGCTGACGCTGTAGTCTTCTCCCATGAAGCCCTTGATCGCGTCGAGACTGTCGAACCACATCAATGTCTGGAACTCGATCTCCCCGCCAAGGTCGCGCCTCATGAGGTCGACGTGACGAAAGCCCGGAATCCTCCTGGCCTCGATCTCCGGAATAACCTCGCGGCGCACAATGCGCTCATATTCGTCCGCGTTCTCCGGAGCAGTCCAGCCGCGCCAGAGCCGGCAGATCATCAGACACGCATCGGCATGAGGACGTAAAGTGCCGGGCTCTTGTCGTTTTCGCGAAGGAGCGTCGGTGCCGCAGCGTCGGCTAGGTGCACTTCGACCGAATCGCCGTCGATCTCGCTAAGGATGTCCAGCAGGTAGCGGGCATTGAAGCCGATCTCGATGCCGTCCGAGCCATAGTCGGCTGGCAGCTCTTCGGTCGCGGTGCCGCTCTCGGGAGAAGTGACCGAAAGTGTCACCTTGTCCCGGTCGACGTTGATCTTCACCGCACGGGTCTTCTCGCTGGCGATCGTCGAAACACGATCGACGCCTTGCGCAAAGGTCTTCGGATCGAGCTTGAGCAGCTTGTCGTTCGCTGTCGGGATGACCCGGTTATAATCGGGGAAAGTGCCGTCGATCAGCTTGCTGGTTAGTACGGCGCTGCCAAGACCGAAACGGATCTTCGTGCCGGACATGGAAATCTCGACCGTGCCCTCGAGCTCTTCGAGAAGCTTGCGGAGCTCTGCAACGCACTTCCGCGGAACGATCACGTCCGGCATCCCGTCGGCACCGTCGGGCTTCGCAACGGTCACCCGGGCCAGACGATGGCCGTCGGTTGCCGCTGCCTTCAGTTGGTCGTCCGCCACGTGCAGGAAGATTCCCATAAGGTAGTAGCGCGTCTCTTCGGTTGAGATGGCAAAGCGCGTCTTGTCGATGATCTGACGGAGGGTCGCCGCCGGAAGTTCGAAGCGCGTCGGAAGGTCCCCTTCCGCGATCACCGGGAAATCGTCCCGCGGAAGAGTCGAAAGGTTGAACCGGGCGCGGCCTGCCGAAAGCTGAATCTTGCCCTCGGCGGCGTTCAGCTCAACCTGGCTGCCGTCTGGGAGCTTGCGAACGATGTCGAACAAGGTGTGCGCCGAAACCGTCGTCGCTCCGGGCTGGCCAACGTTCGCCGGAACGCTTTCATCGACCTGCAGGTCGAGGTCGGTCGCCATAAGCCGGATCGACCCGTCCTCCCGCGCCTCGATGAGAACGTTGGAGAGGATTGGGATCGTGTTGCGACGCTCCACGACCGACTGGACGTGGCTCAGGCTCTTAAGGAGTGTCGCCCGTTCAATCGTCGCCTTCATGCCCGCCTAAGCCCCCGATAATTGCCGGTGTCGAAGCGTTTATAGCGACCGTTCGGCTGCTTGGAAGCGGGTTGATGAAGCGAGAGGCTTACTTCTTCGCTGCAGCGCCTTTTGAAGACGGCATCAGCACAGCGTCGACGTACTGAACGACGCCGTTCGAGCGCTGCTGGTCACCCTCGACGATCGTGGCTTTTCCGCCGGAAGCGTCACTGAGGACCACCTTCCCCCCGTCCTTGGTGGCGGTGAGGGTCTCGCCGTTCATGGTCTGGACGATCGCCTTGCCCTTGCCGTTGTCCACCGCCTTCGCGAGGTCCTCGATCAAAACGGTGCCGGGAAGGATGTGATAGGTCAGGACCCGCGTCAGCTCGGCCCGATTCTGCGGATTTGCCGGATCCTTCAGGGCACCATCGACCTTGGCGAATGCCTCATCCTTCGGGACGAGCACCGTGTACGGGCCGGGGCCTGCAAGCGTTCCGTCCAGGCCCGCCGCCTTGGCGGCCTGGGCAAAGCGGCTGTTCGCATCGAGACCGGCGGCGATCGTCTGGTCGCCCGCTTTCTTCTGAGCTTCGGCCGGCTGTCCCGGGGTCGCGCCCTTGCCGTCGCCGCCCTGATTGCAGGCGGCCAGCAAGGCCATTGGCGCAACAGCCAGCGAGAGAGTCTTCATGCTCATCGCATCATTCCTCTTATTGTTTTGAGTGCGAAACGGCCCCGCAACGCCTGCGGGGCCGAAACCGATCCATTGATTTAAGTTCAGACGATCGAACGGACGATCGCCGTGATCAGCTGGGTCGTTGGATCGACCTGATAGATGTAGCCGTCGCTATAACGGTACCAGGCGTCGGGAGTGTCATAATAAGACGTACGGTATGCCATCGGCACGTTGTACGCCGAATAGGCCGGGGGAAGCGGTTGTCCAACCGCAAGACCCCCCGTCAGCAATGACGCGATCGCGGTGATTAGCTGCGAGCTACGGTCGACCTGGTAGATCGCTCCCGGAGCGTACCGGTAATAATAGTCCGGGTTGTCGTAATAAACGTCCCGGTACTGGTACGGCACGTTGTAGTAGCTGTAGCTCGTCGGGAGCATCTGGCCGACGCCGTAGCCACGATCGAGCAACGGGATGACGTCCTCGATATAGCCGCTCCCGCCGTCAATCTCGTACACGTAGCCGTTGGCGTAGCGATAATAGTCGCCACCGTTTCCATAGCTCGGGTAGAACGACTGGTAGTAGGTCGGCACGCTGTAATACGGGTCCGACATGTACGGGAAGGGCTGGCCGATCCCGTAGCCCGCACCGATCAGCGGCAGCAGCGCCGAGACCAGGTTGTTAGTCCGGTTCACCCGATAGGCATAGCCGTCACCCCAGCGATAATAATAATCAGGCGTGTCCGCGTAGAGATACCGCAGACTCTGCGGGAAATAATTCGACGCGTAGACGGTCGGTAAAACCTGTCCGACGTACTGGCTTCGAGCGAGCCCCGGCGGCACGCACGCCGGCGACTTCTTCGCCAGTCCCGGCGGGCAGCCTACATAGGCCGCAGGAATTCCCCGATAGCCATAGGCTCTATCCCAATCGCCATCGTTCCAGTCGCGCCAGCGCTCGACGCGGCGGAAATCGTCGCGAGTGCGGAAGGCGCGGTCATCGTTGAATGCTGGCACCGGCGTGACATTCGCGAATTCACGATTGCGGAAGTCGCCTCGTTCCATCGCAACGCGAGGAGCGCGTTCACCGCGGTTGCCGATTTCCATACGCTGGTGATTCGGCTGCATTGCAATTCGCTGATCGCGACCGCCGCGATTCTCGACACGGACGTCGCGGTTCCCGCGATTGGCCACGCGCGCCGTCTGGCGATTCCCATGCCCGCGATTCTCGGCGCGAACGGTCTGCTGCGCGTGCCCATGGCCGCGTTCCGTCTGGAAGTTCGCTAGACGCACATTGTTGGCACGACGCTCGACATGCTGTGCGTTTCCGCGCTGACGTTGGGCGCTGGCAACGCGTTGCTGGCCGCCGCGTTGCTTCTGCATGCGCGCCATGCGCTGCTGGCCACCGCCGCCGTGGCGCTGGGCCTGAGCTTGGCGCTGACCACCTCCGCCACGCTGAGCTTGAGCCTGGCGCTGGCTGCCTCCGCCGCGTTGCGCTTTCGCCTGCCCGCCGCCGCGCTGGACTTGCGCCTGGGCGCCACCATGGCCGCCCTTCTCGGGCTTTGCCGCCGCAGGGGCAGCGATTGCCAATGCTGCGACACCTGCTGAAAGGATGAGCTTCCTCATCGCAAAATCTCCTTCGTTCCGCGGAGAAACGGCCCTGTTACGGAGCCGTTCCACCTATTTCGGGATGGGAGCGCTTTTACGCATGAGGCGGTTAGCCTGAGATTTCAGAGACTTGCAGCCTAGGTTAAGACTTCAGGTCCTTCCTCAGTCGAGCGGCGGCGAATAGGTAGAAGAGAGCGGCCAGTAGATAGAAACCAAGCCCGTAGAGGATCGAGAAGCGCAGCGAATCTTCGCCGCGTGCAGCCTTCATCACGTCGGAAAGCCAGCCCAGGAAATATATTCCGAAAGCGATACCGATCAGGTTGTTGATGAAGAGGAAGCTCGCCGATGCGGTCGCTCGCATCGATGGCACGACGATGTGCTGGACCGCCGTGATCACCGGCCCAAGCCAGGCCAGGGCAAGCATCTGCCCTATCGTGAATAGGAGCCAGCAGATCCAAAGGTTCGGCGCAAAGAGCCCAAGAGCGAACGTCGGCGCGGTCACAATGAAGCAGACCGCTGGAATGAGCGCGTAGCCGCCCGGCCGCGATGGTCCGATGCGGTCGCCGAACCAGCCGCCGAGCCAGGTCCCGAGTGCTCCACCGACAAGCACGATCGACCCATAGAACCAGCCCACGTCCTGAAGCCCTAGCCCGAAGCTCCGGTTGAAGAAGCTCGGCAGCCAGAAGATAAGGCCGTAGCCCAGAATGGAACCTGAGGCGGCGCCGAAGGACAGCAGCCAGAAGCTCGCATTCCCGAGCAAGGCGCCAGCGACGCTTTGATCCGACGCTGCCTGACTCTGCTCGGGTGCGGCATCGAATCGCCCACGCTCCGGCTCGGGAACGAGCAGTTTGATGAGCAAAGCAGCCGGCAATCCCGCCAGGCCGACGATGAGGAAGGCGCTCCGCCAGGAGAGATGCGTCGCGAGCCAGCCGCCGAAGAAAACGCCAAGAGCGGAGCCGATCGGGATTCCGAGCGAATAAAAAGCGAGCGCTCGCGACCGCTTTTCGCGCGGGAAATAATCCGAGATGAGGGAATAGGAGGGCGCAATGCCGCCAGCTTCGCCCACTGCGACACCCATCCGTGCAAGCACCAGCTGCGTGTAGTTCTGCGCCATTCCGCATGCGGCGGTGAGAAGGCTCCAAAGGGCGATCGCCGCGGCGATGATATTGACCCGGCTCTTGCGGTCCGCCGCCCAGGCGATGGGAATGGCGATGAGCGCGTAGAAAATTCCGAAGGCCACTCCGAGCTGGCTCAGCGCGGTATCCGAAAGGTTGAACTCCTTACGGATCGGCACCGCGAGCACGCCCGCGATGTTCCGGTCGATGAAGTTGAAGATGTAGGCGAACAGAAGGAGGAGCAACACGCGCGTGCGGAGGGCGCGGTCGATCGAATTGTGCTCGGCGGCGGAGATCATGCCGCGCTCAAGGCACGCGCGCGAGGAATTCGTCAATCGCGGCCGCGGCTTCAGGTTCCGTCAGGAGAGGCGCGTGGCCGACTCCCGGAACGACGACGAGCTGCAGCGACGGGGCCATGCGCTTCATCCTGTCCGCAATCCGTTCGCTCAGCAGGTCCGAAAGCTCGCCCCGGATGAGGAGCGTCGGGCAGCTTCGGACAAGTCGCCGGAAAAGGAACATGCCGATCAAGCTTCGAGTCCTCGGCGGTCCCTTGCTCATCGGCACCATGATCGCAGGATCGTAGTCGAATACCGGCCTGCCCGATTCCTCACGAAAGGTGCGGTGCGCCAGAGCCTTCCAATCCGTGTCGGAATTATTGGGATATGCAGCGCCGGCAGTCAGTCGCACATATTCGACGGCATCGGACCAGCTTTCGACCGGACGCAGCTTACCCGCATATGACAGGATGCGGTCGATCCCGGCCTTGTCGACTTCAGGACCCACATCGTTCAGCACGGCTGCTGCAATCGCCCGGCGGCGAAGGCCCGCAATCATCATGATGATGAGGCCGCCCATGGACGTGCCGATGAAGACAGCCTTCGAAATCCCAAGGCTGTCGAGCAGCGCCAAAACATCGCGCGCGTACACGAGCGGCTGGTAACGCTTCGGATTTGGGTCGAACGCCGACCGGCCCCGGCCCCGGACGTCCGGAACGATCACTCGCCGGCCGGATGCCGCGATCCGCACCGCGACATCTTCGAAGTCCTTCGAATTGCGCGTCAGGCCATGCAGGCAGACGACGGGCATTCCCCGCTGGCCGTCAACCGCGGCATAGTCGCGCGAGTAGAGGGTCAGGCCGTCGCGTGACGTCCACTCGCGCTCGGCGAATTGCGCCGACACCTCAGTAGCGGGCGGTGAACTTCAGCGAGACCGTTCTCGGAGCTCCGAAATAGACGGTCCTGATGTTGCCGATGCTCGAAAACTCCTGGCCATCGGTCTTGTACAGCTTGTCGAAGATATTGTTGGCGTACAGGCCGAGCGACAATTTCTTCCGGGCGTTTTCCCAGACGATGCGTGCATCGCCCAGCCAATAGCTGTTCTGGAACAGCCCTTCGATCTCCGTGTCCGTATTGGTGAACGTATTGTCGACGGAGAGGGCGTGTCTCGAGCGGTAGCGCGCCTGGCCGCCGACAGTGATACCGTCGCCATTGCCCATCGCGAACGAATACTGGGCCCCGTAACGCATCGTCCATTTCGGGGAGAAGGCCGGCTCCTGAAACGCACGGCTTCCGCCAAAGCTCGTGAAGCGAGCATCGTCGAATTCCTTATACTGGGCGTCCAGGTAACCAATCTGTGCGTCGAGCAGGAGCTCGGGCGTCGGCGTCCACGCCGCTTCGAGTTCGGCGCCGCGGATGCGGAGCTTGCCGGCATTGAGCACTGACAGGAGAGGCGTAGGCGGCGTCGTGCTTTCGTCCAGCTCCGACACGCGCGCCTGGAAGTCCTTGTAGCTGTTATGGAACACGGCAAGATTTAGCCGCAGCTGTCGAGCGATCGTGCTCTTCAGGCCTGCCTCGAAGGAGTCGACCGTTTCCGGATCATATTCGGTCGATGATCCGACTTCATTGGCGCGGCCGTTGAAGCCGCCCGATTTGAAGCCTTTTGCGTAGCGCAGATATGCCATGACGGCGGGACTGAACTGATAATCGATCGACGCCATCGGCGAGACGTCGGTCCAGTGATCCTTACGAACGAACTCGAACGGAACGACGCTCGTCAGCAATGGCGAGCTTGAGAAAGTCGAGGTGGTGCGGAAGTAATCCTTTTCCTCACGGGTCCAGCGGACGCCGGCTGAAATCCGTAGCGCATCCGTCACGGCGTAGCTGGCATTGGCATAGGCCGCGTAGCTGTCGGTCTTCAGGTCGTCGTCAATCGTTCGCAGGAAGGTCGGGAAGTTCGAGGGGCCCAGCAGGAAGTCCGGAAGGCAGGTCACTGCCGGGATGCAGGTACCGGTACGGAACAGGGTCAGATCGACGAGATCATCCGCATAGGCCTCCTGGTGGGACTCGTTATTCTCGCGGAGGTAGTAAAGACCGCCGACGGCGGTGAGCCGGTCACTGGTGTAAGCCAGCTGAAACTCCTGGCTCAGCTGGTTCTGGTGAACATCGACCAGAACATCGCCTACCTCGAGCGCGGTCGCATCAATGTCGATGTAATCCTTGGTATTCAGCTTCCGATAGGCCGTGATCGACTTAACGGTGAGGGCGTCCGTGACGTCATAGGCGGCCGTTCCCGAAACGCCCCAATGAGTCAGCTTCGACGAATTGGGCAGGCCCGGCGTCGTTTCGACGGTGAAGTCGTAATCTTTGGGATTTCGCTCGAGCGGAAGAAGCAGCGACGGCGTTAGAAGATGCGTGAGATCGTTGATCGGCGCGCCCGTCGTCAAATGCGTGTCGTCGTGCTCGTAATCGGCAGTCAGGTCGAACCGGAAACGATCGCTCGGAGTGAAGGCGAGCGCTGCGCGGCCACCAATGGAGTTGCGGTCGTTATAATCGCGGTCGTCATTGCGATCTTCGACAAATCCATCGCGCTGTGCACGCATGATCGCGAAGCCAACGGCTACGGTGTCACTGAGCGGACCAGATACGGCTCCGCGCAACTCGAACTGCGCGTAAGAGCCAACGGTAAGGCTGCCCTCCGCGCGAAGCTCCTGCCCAGGCCGGCGGGTGACGAACTTGATCGCGCCGCCGATCGTGTTCTTCCCGTAGAGCGTGCCCTGCGGCCCGCGCAGGACTTCGATCCGCTCGACATCCAGCAGGTCGAGCTGATTGCCGCGGATGCGCGAGAGATAGACGTCGTCGACATACACGCCGACGGCTGGATCGAACGTTTGGAGCGCGTCGGGCTGGCCGATCCCTCGGATGTAGATGTTCGTCGCGTTAGACGAGCCGCGGCCCTGCACGATGTTCAAGTTCGGAACTGCGCCCTGAAGACCCGTGGTGTCCGTTGCCTGGATTCGATCGAGGGTTCGTTCGTTGAAAACGGAGATCGCCGACGGGACGCGCTGAACATTTTCTTCGGTCCGGCGTGCAGTAACGACGATATCGGACGTCGCCGTGTCTTGACCTTCGTCATCGTCGGCACCCGTGGCCTGCGGGGCAGGAGCTTGCTGTTCAGCCTCGGCGTTGGTTTGCTCGGCCGTTTGAGCCCACGCCTGCGCAGATGCCGCAAGGGCCGTCACGCAAATCGAAGCCATCATCGCGCGCCGCGCGCCAGTCAGCCACGTTGTGGTCATTCCAACTCTCCCCCTGTACTCTCCCGGCGCGGGGTTATTGCCACGCAGCCGCCATTGCGGTTATGAAACCTGAACCGGCTTTCAACTTCGCACGAAGAATAAGCCGGAGCAAGGGGGGACGTTGACGGGGACGCGCGAGCTGGACGGCACTCATGCGCCCGCAGTCGAATCTGCCGCCAGCGGCGGGAAAGCGCCGCGGACGGCACGAGGCGAACGCACTCTTCGCAAGATCCTCGATGCCGCATTGGAAGAGTTCGGCGCCAAAGGGTTCGGCGAAGGTTCGATCGTCGGAATCACCACCCGCGCGCGCGTCGCTCTGGGCACATTCTATACCTATTTCGACAGCAAGGAGGCCGTGTTCCAGGCACTCGTCCGCGACATGTCGGAGCGGGTCCGGGTCACTGTTGCGCCCGCGGTCACGAAGGATGCCAACGCGCTCGAGCGAGAGCGCCTCGGCCTTGCGGCACTCCTCCAGCTTATCGAGAGCAACAAGGCCGTCTATCGGATCATGGACGAGGCCGAGTTCGTCTATCCGGAAGGCTACCGCCGTCATTACGAGGGTGCGGCAGAGCGCATTCTTAGCCGTTTGCGCGAAGGAGCCGAGCGCGGCGAGCTTCGCCGGGAGGAGTCGGTCCTGGCGGAGGAAATCGTCGCCTGGGCAATGATGGGGGCGAACGTTTTCGTCGGCCTTCGCTTCGCCGTCTGGGCGAATGAAGATCCTGAGGAAGTTGCGAAGGTCGTGAAGCGGCTCTGGAGCCTGGGACTGAACGCCTAGCGCAGTTCGGTGGCTAGCTTGGTGAAGGCCTCGATATCCGCTTCGTCATGATAGATGCCGAGGCCGATGCGGATCACGTCGCCGCGCACATCGGTGATGCAATTCTTCTGCTTGAGCTCGGTTGACCAGCGCTGCGCGTCAGTAGACCGGAAGGCGAGGAAGCGCGCATCTCCCGGTCGGTTGAGTCGCTCCGCATGTCCAATCGAAGTTCCGGGAAGCTGGTCGATGAGCCGGTCCTGCAACGCCTTGACGTGCTCGGAAATTCCCGCGGTCGTGAGGCCACTTTTCTTCAGCATCCGCTGCACGGCATTGAACCGATAAAGCCCCGAGGCGTCGAACGTGGCGCCGATGAATCGCATGGCGTCCTTGCGGTAGCCGACGGAGCCTGGCGGCAGCGTGAGGTCCTCGAACTCTGCGAACCAGCCGGTAATGCGCGGGCGTTCGCCAAAATCCGGCGGCGCATGAAGAAAGGCGCAGCCTTCCCCGGCCATCGCATATTTGTAGCCGCCACCCAGGTAGAAGGCTGATTGCGGCGCGCTTCCTGCGAAAGGCGTCTCAACGGCCATGAAGGCGTGATAGCCGTCGATCACGGCCCACGGCCCCTCCGGGCGGGCGAGCGCCGCGATCTCGTCGACACGATCGA
The DNA here is from genome assembly GCA_046730955.1 of Pseudomonadota bacterium. Taxonomy (GTDB): domain Bacteria; phylum Pseudomonadota; class Alphaproteobacteria; order Sphingomonadales; family Sphingomonadaceae; genus Sphingomicrobium. The sequence goes on along the minus strand of JBKPKE010000126.1, from coordinate 7,385 downwards.
AGCGGCGGCCGCTGCCGAACAGCACCTGGCTGACGAAGATAAAGTCATGTTCGCCGCTCTTCGCGCGCTCGGCGAACCGATCCGAAAAGCTCTCGAATGGCTCGGGGGCGACCCGCTCGACCGTTGCAGCACTCGCTTCCTCCCAACGCGCGAACTGGCGTCGCGCACTGTGGAACTCGCCATCGCTCGTCAGAATTCGGATCGGCCAGTTCGACGATGCCGCAGCGAAAAGGCTAACGAGCAGCTGGTGCGTATTCGGCGCGAAGACAATCGCGTCTGGCCTCCCCGTGCCAAGCTCGCTTGCGACGTGGCCCTGCGCTTCGGGCCAGACCTCGTCCATGATCCGGTCCCATTTGTTGTCGGCGAACCGGGCGGCATCCTCCCAACATTCCACCTGGCCGTCGAAGCTGGCGTCGGGCCAGAGATGATGGCTGTGCGACGCCATGTGCAGGCGCCCCGGATCAGCTCCAAGGCTGCGGGAAAACAGATGCTTGTAGTTCAAAGCTCTGTTCTCAGGGACCACAGTTCCGGGAAAGCGCGCTTGTCGAGCGTCGCCCGCAGGTAGGGCGCGCCTGCAGAGCCGCCCGTGCCGGGCTTGTTGCCGATGATCCGCTCGACGGTCAGCACATGCTTGTGCCGCCAAGCGGCGAGAGCATCGTCAATGTCCACCAGCTTCTCGGCAAGCTCGTAGAGATCGAACCATCGTTCGGCGTCGCGATACACTTCGAGCCACGCCCGGCTAACCGCCTCCATCGACCGGTCGCCGAGATCGAAGCCAGCCCGCTCGAGGGCGGTGTGAGACGCCTCTCGGAGGCTCGGTTCCGAAAGCGCCCGCTCCAGCCGCGCGCGCTCCGGCGAGCCCTCATCATAATGATTCACGAAGTTCGGCTCCTTGAGCCCGAGCCGGAACTCGATCTCGCGGAATTGTGCCGACTGAAAGCCGGACGAAGTACCGAGCACGCTGCGGAACTTCAAATAATCGACGGGCGTCAGAGTCGACAGCACATCCCAGGACAGGGTCATGACCGCCTGGATCCGGCTGATGCGGGCCATCGCCTTGTAGCCTTCGGCGAAACGGTCCGCTTCCACGAGCCCGATCGCGTAGCGCAGCTCGTGAAGGAGCTGCTTCATCCATAATTCTTTCGTCTGATGGATGACGATGAAAAGCATCTCGTCGTGCAGATCCGACAGAGGATGCTGCGCCGACAGAAGGGGGTCGAGCTTCAAATAGTCGGCATAGGTCATGCCGGCGGGTGTTGCGGTCATGGCCTGCGATTAGGCCAAACAGCCGCAGTTCGAAAGCTTACTGGCCGCCGCTTCCAGGGAGGCCCGGCTGGCGAATCGAGCCGATGTTCCCGAAGAGCTCTTCGAAGAAGCTCTTTTCCCGGCCCAGCGTCGGTGTTTTGTCCTTCGATGGGCTGATGGCTGCAATCAGCTTCTCATCGGTCTTCTCAACCGACGCCACATTGCCTGCCTGATCGAAGCGGACGTGAAGCACATTCTGGTCCATCACGCGGGGGCTACGAAAGCCGAAGGTGCGCGTATCCCGGCCGAGATAGTACCAGTCGCTGTCGCTGAACGTCCCGGCAAAGGTCGGCCGACCGAGGGTTCGCTCGACGGACGCCTTGTTGTCGGTCCCGACCTGGATCGCCTGAGTGAGCTCCTCGTCCGTGACGTAGCCGCGATGATCGCGAATGCTGAGGGCACATCCGGCGAGCATCGCCGCGCCCACGACCGCCGTCGCGCTCTTCAAAACCGCAGACTTCATGATTGGACCTTCTCCAGTATTCGGCCACCGGTCGCTTGCGCGAGCGCGGAGGCGCCTCAATATGCGGGGCACGGCCGAGGGCGCAAGCCCGCCGGCACCCGCTTTGAAGAGGAATCCCTATGCTCCGCAGCCTGTTCGCACGATTAACGGGCGAGCCTCGGCGTGGTCAGGCAATTTTCGAGCGCGTCGTAGCGGAAGCCCGCCAGCCGCATTGGTTCGTGCAAGGAGAAGTGCCGGACACGGTCAATGGGCGATTCGCAGTCCTCGCCACCATTAGCGCGTTGAACATGGTTCGGCTCGAAACCGAAGGCGCTGACGGCGGACGGGCGAGCGTCGCCTTGACCGAGCGCCTCGTCGAATCGCTCGACGCGGAAGTTCGCGAGATGGGTGTCGGCGATCCCACTCTCGGCAAGCAGGTTCGCAAGCTGCTCGGCGCGGTGTCCGCGCGTGTCGATCGCTGGCGGCCGCTTCTCGAATCGAACGATGACTGGACCGAGGAAATTCAGCGCAGCATTTATCTGAGCGAGCCGGCGAAGTCCGATGCGGTCGAACACAGCGAAGACGAGCTGCGGCGGCTATGGAGCGGACTCAGTGACGCGAGCCTCGAACAACTGGTAGGCGGGAGGTTGGAATGAGCGACGACTTCGCACACCGTCTTCCGCTCAATCAGATCCGGGAGGGCGAGCGAATCGACCTTGTCGCCCGCGAAGAAGAGCGGAAGCGCATCGCCGGCCGCCTTGGACTTCGTTCGCTGGATCGGCTCGATGCGCATGCTACGTTGGAACGGAAGGGCCAGATCGTCCGTGCGCGCGGACGGTTGAAGGCGGTCCTCTGCCAGAGTTGCGTCGCTACGGATGATCCCGTCGAGGCCAGTGCCGACGAGGCATTCGACATATACTTCCTGCCGGAACCCACGACAGGGAGTTCTGACGAAGAGGTTGAGCTTCAGGCGTCGGATTGCGACGTGGCGTTCCACGACGGCAGCGCGATCGATCTCGGCGAAGCGATTGCCGACACGCTCGCGCTAAGCCTTGACCCCTATCCGCGCAGCGCAGGCGCCGAAGCAGCGCTCAAGGAAGCGGGCGTTCTGTCGGAATCGGAGGCAGGACCCTTTGCAGCGCTCGCCAAGCTGAAGCGGAGCGACTCCGAACAGCCTTAGAACGGCCAATACCTAGAACGGAACGTCGTCATCCAGGTCGTTGTCGAAGGTCGCAGGCTGCGGACGCTGCTGGCGCTGCGGCCCACCGCTGCTGCTGCCCCCACCGAAGTCGTCGCCGTAGCCGCCGCCCAAGCCGGCGCCTGAACCGCCGCCCTCACCGCGACTGTCGAGCAGCACCAGCTCGCCGCGGAATCGCTGCAGGACGACCTCGGTCGTGTACTTGTCGTTGCCGGATTGGTCGGTCCACTTGCGGGTCTGGAGCTGCCCTTCGAGATAGACCTTCGAGCCCTTCCGCAAATAGCTCTTGGCAACTCGGCCAAGGTTCTCGTTGAAGATCACAACATTGTGCCACTCGGTCCGCTCCTGGCGGTTGCCATCGCGGTCTTTCCACTGCTCCGAGGTAGCGACGCGTATGTTCACTACTTCGCCGCCGTTATTGAGCGAACGGGCTTCCGGATCAGCGCCCAGATTGCCGACCAGGATCACCTTGTTCACGCCCGCCATGTCACTCTCCTTCGTGCTTGGAGAGCAGCTATAGACCCAGCGCCACCGCCGTCCAGTAGGTCAAGCCTGCGGCGACGTAGGCGAGCACAAAAAGATATCCGACCATGAAGAGCGGCCACTTCCAGCCGTTCGTTTCACGGCGCGTCACGGCAATGGTGGAGATGCACTGCGGCGCAAAAACGAACCAGGCGAGAAAGGCCAATGCGGTCGCCAGCGACCAGCGTCCGCGAAGACGATCGGCCAGCGGTGCCGCCGCGGCCTCCTCATCGCTCGCATCGATCGAATAGACGGTGGCGATAGCGCTTACTGCAACTTCCCGAGCGGCCATCGCCGGAAGCAGCGCCAGCGAAATGTCGTGATTGAAACCGATCGGGCGAACGACGAAATCAATCCCGGTTGCGATCTTGCCCGCGATGGAGGCTTCGACCTGGCTTTGGCCCGGCTTTGCCTGCGGGAAGCTGGCCAGCGCCCAGAGCAGCACCGTGGTGCCGAGGATGATCGTTCCCGCTCGCTTCAGGAAGATCACCGCGCGCTGGTAGAGCCCGATCGCAACGTCCTTGAGCAAGGGCATCTGATACTTGGGCAGCTCCATCATGAAGGCCCCGCCGCCGCCGCGCGTGATAGTCCGCCGCAACGTCAGGGCCGCTGCAAGCGCGCCCAGCACACCGGTTGCGTAGAGTCCGAACAGCACCATGCCCTGCAGGCCGATGCCGTAAGCGACAGAGCGGTCAGGTATGAAAGCCGCGATGATCAATGTGTAGACCGGCAGTCGCGCCGAGCAGGTCATCAGCGGAGCGACAAGGATCGTCGTGAGCCGGTCCTTCGGATTGTCGATCGTGCGCGTCGCCATGATCCCGGGGACCGCACAGGCGAAGCTCGACAAGAGCGGAATGAAAGCGCGGCCCGAAAGCCCCGCGCCGTGCATCAGCTTATCCATCAGGAACGCGGCGCGAACCATGTAGCCGCTGGCTTCGAGAAGCAGGATGAATAAGAAGAGGATCAGAATCTGGGGGAGGAATACGACGACCGCTCCGACCCCTCCGATCACTCCATCGACAATCAGAGACTTGATCAATCCTTGAGGCAGGATGTCAGCGGCGCCCTGTGCGAGAAGCGCCATGCCGCTTTCAATCCAGCCGACCGGGACTTCGCTCCAGGCGAAGACGGCCTGGAACATCACGAACAGGATTGCCGCGAGGATCACCGGGCCGGCAACCGGGTGAAGCAGGACCGAATCGAGCCTGTGCGTCCAGCGACGCACCGGGCTTTCGTGGACCACCGCAGCCTTGGCGATGTCGCGCGCGCGTCGCTGAAGCTGGATAAGCTCGGACGGCGCTTGTTCGTGTACGCCGCAGCGCGGAGCGGACAGCATATCGTCGAGTGCGGTCTGCAGATCGGCAATGCCGCGGCGACGGACGGCCACGGTTTCGATGACCGGAACGCCAAGCTCGGCTTCGAGCCGCTTGGCATCGAGCTCCAGACCATCGCGCCTCGCCAGATCGACCATATTCAATGCGATAATCGTCGGCAGTCCAAGCTCGATCAGCTGGAGTGCAAAGCGAAGATGATTGTCGAGATTCGATGCGTCGATGACGATCAGCAAAGCGTCCGGTGCCCGCTCACCCTTCTGACGCCCGAAGAGCACATCGCGGGTCACCGCTTCGTCGGGGCTTGCGGGATCCAGACTATAGGCCCCGGGAAGATCGACCATCTCCACCGGGCGGCCGTCGGCGAGCATCAATCGGCCCGATTTCCGCTCGACAGTGACGCCTGGATAATTTCCCACCTTCTGACGGGCGCCAGTCAATGCGTTGAACAGCGCGCTCTTGCCGGCATTGGGGCTGCCGGCAACCGCGACCAGCGGAAGCGGAGTCATCGTTCGCCTATGACGTCGGAGTCACGCGCACTGCGCGCGCATGGTTGCGCCGGATGGCAACGGTCATCCGGCCGACCCGGATGGCAAGCGGATCGCGTCCGAACGGTCCAAGGTGGAGCGGCTCGACGACAACGCCCTCGTCGAAGCCGAAATGCCTCAACCGGCAGGCCTCTGATTCTTCGAGCGAGTCCCAATCGATATCGACGACAGTCGCGCGAGTACCGACCTTAAGCAGGTCAAGGGAAAGCGACTCCGGCTGAAAGTGCGCGTTCATTCTTGCAAGTGATTATCAATAACGACGCGCTTTGGGAATATGCGGCTTAGCGAGCGGGGTAGCGTAGGCGTCCCAGGAACCGCGTGATGCTGAAATGCTCCTGGCTTTTCCAGTCGGCCTTCAGCTTTTCGATCTTCATCACGTCCTCGATGCGACGGTCGAGGAAGCTCGCGGTCTCGGCCCAGCCGTCGGTCTGATCGTCGAGCCAGACCAGCAATGTTGATCCGTAGACTCCACCCAGCATCATACGCTTGGTGTAATGATTATAGTCGGTGCTCGTGTCCCCCGCGATCCGCCACATGACGTCCGCGGTCCGCCAGCCGGTCTTCAAGCCGGTAGGCGCGTTCGGCGGCATGGCAAGGATCGACAGCGCACGGCGAACCGCCTCGCGCGCCGGCTCCATGATTTCCAGTCGCTTCCACACGATGGCGCGGATCTTCTCGCGGATTTTCAGACCATCGAGCCGCTCAGGCGTGAACCAGTCTTGCAGCGCCTGATCGACCCCACGGATATAAAGGTCGATTTTACCCGCCTGATCCTTCGGAACCGCAAGACGAGCCTGCGCGGGATCCACGCCTTTGCTGTTCGCGGCAGCACCGACCGCAGCGTCCGTCCAGCCGTCGAAGACCGCGTTTTCTCCAAGCGGGAGAGCGAGCTTACGGCGTATTTCCTCAAGCGGACTCGGCTGATCGTCCATCGGGCCTCAACTCGCCCCCTCGGCAACGGGTTGCAAGCCCCTCGTAGGCAATCGGACCAAGACCAAGGCGGCGGCAATGGCAATCGCCCCGATCCAGTCGAATGGCTGAAGTGTCTCGCCGTAGACCATCCAGCCAACCAGAGCGGAGATCGCCGGCTGCGTCAGCAGAGTAAGTCCGACGACCAGAGGCGGCAGTGCGCCGATGGCATAGACCAGCAGCCCCTGGCCGATCACCTGGCTGCTGATCGCGAGGATGATTGCGAACGTCCAGTCGTCCGGGATGACTTTTTCCCCGATCAGCAACGAAAACGGCAGGAGCATGGCCGCCCCCATGGCGCTCGAGAGGAAGAGCAAGGGCAAAGGCGCGAGCTCGCCGCGGGCGCGTTCCACGGAGATAAGGTAGCCGGCGTAGAGCAGCCCCGCGAACAGCGCGAGCATGTCTCCTTGCAGGTTTCGCACAGATAGCTCGGCACTACTGCTCATCAACAGGACTGCGCCAATCGCCGCGAGAGCCAGGGATGCGCCTTGGATGGGGGACGGCCAGCTGCGCGTCAGCCACAGTCCCCAGCCGGCAAAGGCGAAGCTGGCGACATTACCGAAGAGGGTCGCATTGCCCAATTTCGTCATGTGAATGCCCATGTGCCAGGCGGCGAGATCCGCTGCGAAGAAGAAAGCCGCAAGGGCAATCAGGATCCCCAGCGCCTTGCCCGGCCAGTGAACCGGTTGACCGGACAAGCCCGCGATTACGAACAGGAAAGGCAAGGCCAGCGACAAGCGCCAGAAACCGGCGGCGACGGGCCCCACGCCCGCGAGGCGGACGAACCATGGCCCGAGCGCAAGCGCGCTGCTTCCGATCAGTAGGGCCAGGAAGGCGAACGGATGATGTTTCGTGCGATCCACGTCGCGGCGCTTAGGAGGTTCTTCATTTCCTTGGAAGCACGAAGCCGAGTGCATCTACATAAGTCTGGCTTATGCCTGCTTCTGCTCGTTTGAGTTGCCGCAAGCCTAGTTACTATGTAGTTGACCCACCCTGAGAGGTAACACTCATACAAGGGAATTTTATGCCGACTTTGTTCGATCCGCTTCAGCTCGGTGCGCTGAAGCTTC
>JBKPKE010000125.1:0-36444 GCA_046730955.1 Pseudomonadota bacterium | reverse complement strand
GTCCAACTCGCTACATATTGCAGGCTGTAGGGGATTGGTCGTCCCTCGTCGTCCAGCGCCGGGCTGAATCGCAAGCGCTGGGTGATGAGCGGACAGAGACCGCCATCGACGTACGGATCGCCCGTCGAGCGTGCGACCCGGCAGGAGGTAGGCACGCCGCGATCGTCAAGCTGAAGCGAGACCATTGCTCTTCCGTAAGGCATTCGGCCGCCGGTCAGGTCCCGATAATCACGACGGCTAAGATTGCGGACGAGCCGGGCGGGGGTGAATCCGCTGAAATCTCCAGAGCCACCGCCACCACGCCCATTCCCCGAGCCGCCGGCACCCGTTCCTGTGCCCGACAGTGCAGCGCCGGATCGAGCCGCGCTTCCAGTGCCTGCTTCCGGGGCGGCAACCACGGGCGGCCTGGCGGGCAAGACGATCGCCGGTTTCGGAGCAACGATCGGCGTTGGCTCGGCCTTCTGGCCGGCAGCGCCTTCCTCTTCCTTTGCGCGCTCTGACTTTTGCTGTGGTGGCGGAGGCTCCGGAGGGGGAGGCGGCAACTCCTTGATGTCGAATGTTGTCAGCTGCCGTTCGACGATGTGCCGGACCATGCTGACGTTTAGACCAGTGAGGATGATCGCGCCCAGCGCAACGTGCACCAGAAGCACGCCGGCAATCGCCTTCGCGCGATCTTCTCTGTCCGTGCTGCGATAGTTCGCCATCGCGTCCATACCCGCGATGAGCAACGCACACAGTCGTTGAAAGTTTTCTGAACTAGACCGGCAGCTGTCCTTCGATGAGCTGTTGGTCCAACCTTGGCGGCTCGCCGACTCGCCACAGTGGGACCCGATGCCGGAGGCGATAGACTAAGGGACCGCCGTCAGGGGAGTTCGCTCTCTCGAAAGGCCGGGGGATGCAAACGAACTCGGTCATGAGCTCGGCCGGGCTGACCCGTACCGTCGCGTAACCGTGACCGCCCATGTCGGTGAAGGAAAGATTCGGTGCCAGCTCCGGATTGCTGAGGGCGACGGCTGCTTTCACGTCGCCCGTCTCCTTGAGCTTCAGCGAAGAGCGCACGCCGTGGCGCAGGCTCATATTAATCGCCGGAAGCATCTGCCCGTCGGGAGCATCGTACAGATAGAGCGCGCGCAGCGGGTGGGCCTTTGGGAGGGTGATTTCGGCTACTTCGGCCAGACCCTGTGCGGAAATCGAGCCGGTAATGAACTCAACCGCCAGAGCCTCAAACGGCCGTGGCGGCAAATACTTCGAGAAGGTGCCGGCCCAGAAGCTGTGCTTATCACCCGCGACGATCGCCAGGCCGGTTATGCCCTCGTTCCTCAGCAGATCTGCGATCTCGCCATGGTCGAGATCGTTTCCGCCCATTTGCAGACCGTATCCGCCGGGCCAGCCCTTCTTGAGATCGTCGGGAAGGTTTTGGATGTCGATGCGGGCCTTCATCGTGCCGATGGAATGGCCCCAGATCTTCCAAGGCTTCTTCGACCCGCGAAGCTCCGACATGAGCCAGGCCTTCTGCTCAACGCCTAAATAGGACTGGCGCGGCGACTCCTTCGCCGGATTGGGGACGTCCTTGTCGCCCCATCGGATCATGGCTGGTGGATTGCCGCCATTATAGTCGCGGCCGCTTTCGACGATCTCTGACGCTTCCTCCGGAAAGACATAGGGAAAGCCCTTGAGATCCAGTCCATCGCCGTTCGCGGGCGGGCTGGAGAAAGAACGATTGTCGGTGATGATCAGGTCGGCGTTCGCTCCCCAGCGAAGGGTACGGCGAATGATAAGGCTGCGAATTGCTGCCAGATTGTTCGGTTCGAGACCCAGACCAAGCACATCCCACTTCTCGATCGGCGCTTCATGGACTTCCGGCGCCTTGAAGCGGTCGAACGATAGTCCGCCCGGCTGGAGAACCCGCGCCGGCTGAAACTCGGACCAGGCCTGGTTGGCGAAGACCTTCTTGTCTTGGGCGGGCCGAACCTCACCGCCGAACACCTGCTGGCTCTGAAAGCCCTGCCACGAGAATTCGTGATTGTCCCACACGGCGACGAACGGCCAGCGGGCGCGAGCGTCCTGAAGGTCGGGATCCGTCAAGTAGGCGCGGTAGGCTGTACGATAATCCGCAAGAGTCGCCGGGACGTGGAAATCCTGGACCTTCTCGCCGTCGGGATAGCGGACGAGGTCGCGCAGGCGGCGGCCGCGCTCTTTCCCGTCCTTCGACTCCTCCGGGTACCAGACCAGCTCGTAAAAGAAGTCGCCAAGGTGAAGAACGAATCCCAGTTGCTCCGCGGGCGGTCGCCGTTCGTCCTCGAAGATCATCTTCCGATAGGCGTTCAGCGCGCCCTGTGTCGGGTCCTGGCAACTGACGAAGGCGAAGGAGAAAGGACGGTCGTCCTTTTCGGCCGGCGCGGTCAGGGTCCGACCGATGCGGCTCCCGGCGCCGGTTTCGTCGGTGAAGCGGTACCAATATTCGCTGCTGGGATTGAGGCCCGCTGCGAGGAAGCGCGCGGTCCAGTCAGTGCCGCCGTCAACCGTCGTCGTGCCTCGCGCAGCAATCTTCTTGAACTCTGGGTCCGAAGCGACCTCGACGGAAAGGCGATGAGATTTGGCGCCTTCTTCCGGCTCTCGACGGGTCCAGAGGATGACGCTGTTCGTATCCGGGTCGCCCGATGCGACGCCCTGAGGAAAAGCTTCGCGCTTCTCACTCCAACGGACGCGGGCTCCGGCAGTGGACGGATAGGCAAGTGCGGCGCCCAGCGCGCCGGACATTGCCGAAAACTCGCGGCGAGTGAGTTTCATGTCGAGAACGCTAGCGGCCGAAACGCAGCGCTCCTCCATCTATCGACAGTCGGCTTGCGGCTTTCGACCGACTGCCGCCAGGCAAGCTAGTTAATCGTTCCGCTTCGCCAGTCCGCCAGAGCGGCACGTTCGGCTGCTGTGAGGTTGGTCAAGCTCATCATCCGTGCTTCGGCTCTGATGAACTCTTCTTCCGTTCCGTTGAGGGGCTGTTCGAACGTCACTCCGCAGATCTGCTCTTCGGTCCACACGACGGTTCCGAAGGCATCGACCGGACCAGCCTTGATCCACACATCCTCGCCAAGCCTTGGCAATTCCGTGCCGGCCAGCCGGGTACCGGTCGTCGAGATGTCTTCCACGATGACGACTCGCGAGTGCTCCAGGCTGAACATCGAAGCCGGCATGGAGACGGTCTGACGCACGGCGGACCTGCGACCGTCGATGCCGTCCACGCGCTTTCCGAACTTTTCCATCGAGGTCCCTCGTCCTCGTCGTGTCGGACCAAGGATAATCCATCTGTGTTTAAGGCGGGTAAACGGCCCTCTCGTCGCGTTCGACGAACGATCCTGATACTATATCGCTGCGAAGTGCGGTGGCCGGGAGCCGTCGAATGACCAGGCTTTCTTACGCGAAGGGTGCGGACGAACCTCCCGTTCCCGAAGGCACGATCGGGGACTGGCTGGACCGGGCGGCAACGAACTTTGCCGAAACCGAAGCGCTGGTCATCCCGTCCCAGGGCATTCGCTGGACCTGGCCCGAGCTGCGGGACCGCGTCGATGCCCTTGCAAGAGGATTCGCCGGCTTAGGGCTCACTTTGGGCGACCGCGTCGGCATCTGGGCGCCGAACTGCGCGGAATGGGTGCTGACGCAGTTTGCCACTGCAAGACTGGGACTCATTCTTGTCTCGATCAATCCCGCCTACCGGCCACACGAACTCCAGCATGCCTTGAGGCTCGCAGGGGTGCGGGCTCTGGTCACGGCGCGTTCGTTCAAGACTTCCAATTATGTCGGCATGCTCGCGGAGCTGATGCCAGCGACCGCCGGCGAAAACGCAGGACCATTGTTCGATCCGAACTTGCCGGAACTCCGCTACGTCGTTGAGATCGGCGGCTCGACCGCCGGTGCGCGGCTCGGATTCGATGATTTGCTGACGGCGGAAGGCCTTTTCTCCAGGCCCGCCCTCGATCCCGACCAGGCAATCAATATCCAATTCACGAGCGGCACTACTGGTGCCCCCAAAGGGGCCACGCTCAGTCATCGCAACCTGTTGCACAACGGCGCCAGCGCGGCGGCCGGCATGCGACTTGGACCCGACGATCGCCTATGCATTCCGGTTCCGCTCTACCATTGCTTCGGAATGGTGCTTGGAGTGTTGGTCTGCCTGACGTCCGGTGCGACGATGGTATTTCCAGGCCCCGCATTCGATGCGGGAACGGTTTTACGCACGGTGGAGGAAGAGCGTTGCACCGCGCTTCACGGCGTGCCGACCATGTTCCTTGCCGAACTCGATCATCCCGACTTCGCGAGCTTCGACCTGTCCACGCTCCGGACCGGCATCGCTGCCGGAGCCTTATGTCCCGCGCCAATGATGCGGCGGATGATCGAACAGATGCACCTCAGCGGGATCACGATTGCTTACGGCATGACCGAGACAAGCCCGCTGAGCACTCAGACGGCCTATGATGCGGATTTGGAGACGCGGACCGAAACCGTCGGCACCATGCTTCCGCAGTTCGACGGGCGCGTGATCGATCCCGAGGGCAATATGGTGCCACAAGGCACGCCCGGCGAATATTGCTCGCGCGGGCCCGGCGTGATGATCGGGTATTGGAACCAGCCCGAGGCGACGGCAGCAGCGATCAAGGACGGCTGGATGCATAGCGGCGATCTGGCAACGATGGACGAGAAGGGGCGCGTTCGCATCGTCGGCCGGATCAAGGACATGATCATCCGCGGCGGTGAGAACATCTATCCCGCCGAAGTCGAGCTATTCCTGTCGAGCCATCCCGCAGTCGCCGATGCCGCAGTATTCGGCATCCCGTGCGAACGGTTTGGGGAGCAGGTCTGCGCCTGGGTTCGTCTCAAGGCCCCGATTGACGCAGACGAAATGATGGCGTGGTGCAAGAAACGTATCTCGCACCACAAGGTCCCCGCACGGATCCGCATCGTGGAAGAATTCCCGATGACGGTGACAGGCAAGATCCAGAAGTTCGCGATGCGGGAGGCGGAACAGGCCGCGGAGCCTCCCGAGGCTATTCAGCAGCTTGCCGCTGCTGCTCCAGCCACTGTTCGAGCCACTTGATCGTATACTCGCCGCGCAGGAATTCCTCGTCGCGGACGAGGGCCTGATGGAGCGGGATGGTGGTCTTCATCCCCTCGACCACGAACTCCTCCAGCGCCCGGCGCAGGCGCATGATGCAGCGCTCGCGGGTGGTGCCGTAGACGATCAGCTTGCCGATCATGCTGTCGTAGTAGGGCGGCACCTTATAGCCGGTGTACAGGCCGCTATCGACGCGGACGTGCATCCCACCCGGGGCGACGTAATTCTTCACCAGGCCGGGTGACGGCGCGAAAGTCTGCGGATCCTCGGCGTTGATACGGCACTCGATGGCGTGGCCATGGAAGTGCAGCTGCTCTTGGTTGCAGGACAGGCCTTCGCCTTGCGCCACGCGGATTTGCTCACGGACTAAATCGAGGCCCGTGATCATCTCGGTCACTGGATGCTCCACCTGCAGACGGGTGTTCATCTCGATGAAGTAGAACTCGCCGTTCTCGTAGAGGAACTCGATGGTTCCCGCGCCGCGATAGCCCATGTCGCTCATCGCCTTGCGGACGATCTCGCCCATGCGCTCGCGCTCTTCGGGCGTGATGACCGGGGAGGGGGCTTCCTCCAGCACCTTCTGGTGGCGCCGCTGCAGCGAGCAGTCGCGTTCGCCGAGGTGGATCGCCGCGCCATTGCCGTCGCCGAATACCTGGAACTCGATGTGGCGCGGGTCGGCGAGATACTTTTCCATGTAGACGGTGTCGTCGCCGAACGCGGAGCGCGCCTCGGACGCCGCCTGGCTCATCAGGCTTTCCAGCTCGTCCTCGGACTGGACGACCTTCATACCGCGTCCGCCTCCGCCCGAGGCGGCCTTGATCAGCACTGGATAGCCGATCTGGGCGGCAAGCTCATGAGCCTGTGCGACCGTTTCGATCGCTCCGTCCGATCCGGGCACGAGCGGCAAGCCGAGCTTCGCTGCCGTGCGCTTGGCCTCGATCTTGTCGCCCATCGTCCGGATATGCTCCGGCTTCGGGCCGACCCAGATGATGCCGTGGCTTTCCACGATCTCCGCGAATTGCGCGTTCTCGGAAAGGAAGCCGTAACCTGGATGGATTGCATCGGCGTGCACAACTTCTGCGGCCGAGATGATGTTTGGGATGTTGAGGTAGGACTCGGTCGCTGCGGGCGGGCCGATGCAAACCGTCTCGTCGGCGAGCCGGACGTGCATCGCGTCTGCGTCTGCGGTGGAATGAACAGCCACCGTCTTGATGCCCATTTCGTGGCAAGCGCGGTGGATACGCAACGCAATCTCGCCGCGGTTCGCAATCAATAGCTTTTGGATGGCCATGACTTAGCCGAGCACCACCAGAGGCTGGTCGAACTCAACAGGCTGGCCGTCGGCGACGTTGATCTTCTTCACGGTACCGGCCTTGGGCGCGGTAATCGGATTCATCACCTTCATCGCTTCCACGATCAGCAAGGTGTCGCCCGCCTTCACGGCCTGGCCAACGGCGATGAATGGCTTTGCGCCGGGCTCCGCGGACATGAATGCGGTGCCGACCATTGGAGATTTGACCGTCTCGCCGGAAACCTCGTCGTCCTGGCTTCCAAGGTCCTCCTTGCCGTGAATCGGCGGAGCAGTAAGCGCGGGCGCGATCGCGGCCGCCGCGGCGGGCGCTGCCGCGACCATGGGCGGCAGTTCACGCCGGACCTTGATCCTGCGATCGCCGTCCTCGACTTCGATTTCCGTCAGCTCGTTGGCGGTGAGCAGCTCTGCAAGCTCGCGCACCAATGCGGTGTCGACGCGCATCGACCCGGCACCTTCAGCGCTCGCCGCGGGCTCCTTCTTCTCGGCCATTCCAATATCCCTCTGTTGGCCACTCATGGGCCATTGCCGCCGCTCATTACCGCGTACGGCGTTGGCGTCCAGTACAAGACTTCGTCGCTTGCGTTTGCACTAAACGCGCCAGCTACCTATCTGGCCACCAGGCTCGATGACACTCGACAGCACCCTTCAGGTCCGCATCAACGGAGAACATCGCCGCGTCGAGAGCGGTATCAGCGTCGCCGACCTCGTTCGCGAAATCGGCTTTGATCCGCTGCGCGTCGCCGTGGAACGCAATCTGGAAGTCGTGCCACGCTCCACGCTCGGCGAAGTGCGCGTTGAGGATGGCGACGATTACGAGATCGTGCGCTTCGTGGGAGGCGGATGATGAACGTCCAAGCGCCGGTTCAGGTGGATACATGGACGGTCGCGGGCCGCACCTTCACCTCGCGGCTCATCGTCGGCACCGGCAAGTACAAGAGTCTCGAGCAGAACGCGGCGGCGGTTCAGGCGTCCGGGGCGGAGATCGTCACGGTCGCGGTTCGCCGTGTGAACATTTCCAATCCGAACGAGCCGATGCTGACCGACTTCATCGACCCAAATAAGGTCACCTACCTTCCGAATACGGCCGGTTGCTTCACTGCGGACGACGCAATTCGCACGCTGCGGCTGGCGCGTGAGGCCGGCGGCTGGAACCTTGTGAAGCTTGAAGTGCTGGGCGAGGCCAAGACGCTTTACCCAGACATGCGCGAAACACTGCGTGCGACTGAAGTTCTCGTGAAGGAGGGTTTCGAGCCGATGGTCTATTGCGTCGACGATCCGATCGCTGCGAAGCAGCTCGAGGAGGCGGGTGCGGTTGCGATCATGCCTTTGGGCGCCCCGATTGGTTCGGGTCTCGGCATTCAGAATCGCGTGACGATCCGGCTCATCGTCGAAGGCGCAGGAGTGCCGGTCCTCGTCGATGCCGGCGTCGGGACGGCCAGCGATGCTGCACAGGCAATGGAGCTCGGCTGCGACGGCGTCCTGATGAACACCGCTATCGCTGAGGCGAAGGATCCCCTCACCATGGCGCGCGCGATGAAGTCGGCGGTCGAGGCGGGCCGGCTCGCCTATCTTGCGGGCCGGATGCAGAAGCGCCGGTACGCGGACCCAAGCAGTCCCTTGGCCGGTCTCATCTAGGAAACTCGCAGCTCTTCGCCTCGTTGTTCGAACGGAGGCGGGCTGATGACCGATTTCGCCCAGCTTCGCGAGGACATGATCCGGCGTCAGATCGAGGCGCGGGGCATCCACGATCATGCAATCTTGCAGGCTTTTCGGCTGGTTCCGCGGGAGGCGTTTGTCTCGCCCGATTACGCGAGTCAGGCCTATGACGATCATCCGCTTCCGATCGAGGCTGGGCAGACCATCAGCCAACCGTACATTGTTGCGTTGATGATCGCCGCGGCCGCGATCAGCAGCGAAGACAAGGTCCTAGAGGTGGGCGCGGGCTCCGGTTACGCGGCTGCGGTAATGAGCCTTGTTGCCCGCAAGGTGATCGGCGTGGAGCGGCAGCACGACTTGGCCGAGATCGCTCGCGAGAGACTTAACCGACTCGGCTACGACAATATCCGGATCGTCGAAGGCGACGGCACCCGCGGTTGTCCCGACGAAGCACCGTTCGATGCCATCCTCGCAGCAGCAAGCGGCAGCCACGTTCCGCCCCCTCTACTTGCGCAGCTCGCGCCGGGCGGACGGCTCGTCATGCCCTTGGGCGGTCCGAACTCGGTGCAGAAACTCGTCAAAGTGACTAAGAGGGAAGGCGGCAGCCTTCAGCAGTGGGACCTCGGCGAAGTGCGTTTCGTTCCCTTGATAGGCGAGGAGGGATGGCGTGAGCGTTGAGCTCGATCCTAGTGCGTGACGATTGCGCGTCGGCGGCCTTCGATCGCCCAGGCAACGGATGCGCCTGATCCGATGCGGATCACCCTGGGCGACATCAATTCGAATCCACGGCTTAGCGGCTCCAGCCAGTAGTCCACGTCGTCATGACCGACGCAGCACAGATTGAGCGCCTGAAGCATGATGCGCTCAGGTTCGAGGGCATCTGCGACCGCCTTCCAGATTTCGTGCCTCCGAGGTTCGTCCTGCCGGATGTGCACCTGAAGCCCGTAGGCCGCTTGGTCGATGATCGGATCCCCAAGGCATTGGCGTCTCAGCACGGCCAACTGCTCATTGAGGGCGCGAGCATCTCCCGTAACGAAGGCACTGCAAATCGGACTGCCGCACAACCCGTCAATCGCTTTCTTGTGAAGCTTCATTCCCGAGACGAGCGGGCTTTCGGAATGGTGGATCAGGAAAGAAATTGGCGATCCGGGGGATAGAACGCGTGCGACCTCCTGCGCCGTTTCGTCCGTCTGTCCGTATTCGTAGCCGAACTGGCTGACTGCCGCGTCGAAGCTCGCGTCGCTGAACGGAAGCGATTCCATCGGCGTCCACGGGACCAGCTCAAGCCGTTGATCGCCCGAAGGCGGAATCAAGGCGATGTCGATGCCTGTAATCCGCAACCGCGGATTTGACGCCAGAAGCTCTCGGCCCACGACGCCCCCGCCGCAACCGAGGTCGAGCACTTTCGACGAAAGATTCGGGGCGAGCGCATGCCAATGGCCGTCCAGAGGCTCCAGCATCTCGCTCGGCGCATTCGCCAGGCAGCGAGATCTTGGCCCCTGCTCCGCCCAAAAAGTGGTCCATGCCTGGGCCACGTTCATGAGAGGCATTTCCCTCATGATGGTCTCATGGCCCCTGGCTTTGACCTCTCTGATCGGTTTTCGTCGAAACGCTGAAATATCTCTGCGTAAGGTCCGGTGCGTCGACGAACGGTTCAAACCGCGCACGAGGACGGTGTAGCTGGCAGCTCTCTTCCGTCCGAAATGGATTCGTCTCCCTCTCCCTGCAGCGAGCCGGTCTCCGTACGTCGGTCGTCCCAAGTCTCTAGTTTGGGAGGTTGTTGTGGCCGATAGGAATGAGGCGCACCGGGAAACCGTCATTGGCGCGGAAATTCTGGCGCGGGTGCCCCTCCAGCAACATCAGCTTGACTCCGTCCGCACGCCCGAGAGGCCGATTGCCGAAATAGTGGGATTTTCCAGCGACTTCACCGAACGGCCGCTTTCGAAGTGGAATAGGGAACCCGACCTCGCAGAAGCGATCAAGAAGCGGCTAAGCGAGACCGTCCACGTTCATATCGCCTGACGATCAGGCTTCTGCTTTTCACGCAGCTTACTGATCGTAGTCGCGTTGCTGATCTGCTCGACGTTCGTCTTGCAGTGAAGCAGCCGCACGCCGCGGTTGGTCAGCGCGCGATCGAGTGAGGGCGCGAAATCCGCCGTCTTTTCGACTGCTTCCGCGAAGGTCGCGCCAAAAGCGAGAGCCAAGGCGGCAAAGTCGGGGTTCCGCAGGTCCGTGCCGCTGACGCGCTTCGGATACTCCCGCTCCTGATGCATGCGGATCGTGCCATAGGACCCGTTGTCCACGATGATCACGAGCAGGTCGGCGTCGTGCTGGACCGCCGTCGCGAGTTCCTGGCCATTCATCAGGAAGTCGCCGTCGCCTGCGACGCAGACTACCGGGCGATCCCTGAATCGCAGTGCGCCTGCGACCGCGGCAGGGAGGCCGTAGCCCATGGTACCGCTGGTTGGCGCAAGTTGAGTGGGCATGCAGCCGTAACGCCAATAGCGGTGCCACCAGCCGGAGTAATTGCCGGCGCCGTTGCAGACGATCGTATTCTCGGGCAGTTTTTCGCGCATCGCTGCCACGCAGGGTCCGAGGTCGAGCGCCACACCCTCGCGCGGCTTCGGCTCAGACCACTCCAGCCATTCCTTGTGCGCGTCCTCCCCGCAAGAGAAGCGTACCAGGTCGGGGTCGATCCATTCATCGACCATTTCCGCAAATTCGCCCATATCCGAGCAGATCGGGAGGTCGGCGTGATAGACATGCCCGAGCTCGTTCGGGTCGGGATGGACATGGAGGAGCGTCTGACCGGGATGATCCGGCGTGATCAAAGTGTAGCCGTCGGTGGTTGCTTCTCCGAGCCTCGGCCCGACCGCGAGGATCAGGTCTGCGTCGCGGATGCGCTGCTGGAGCTTCGGGTTGGGGCCGTAACCGAGCTGGCCGGCGTAGACGCCGCAGCCGTTGGCGATAGCGTCCTGGCGGCGGAATGCCACCGCAACCGGAATTCCATAGCGGAAGGCGAAATTGGCAAAGTGGTGCGCCGCTCGTGGGCTCCAATCCGCTCCTCCGACAATTGCAATGGGTGAGGCGGCTTCCTTCAGCAGCTCGAAAAGGGCCTGGATTGCGCCCGGATCCGGCTCTTCTGCGACCGGCGGTACACGCGGCCGATCCACGGCCTCGACTAGGTCCGTAAGCATGTCCTCGGGCAGCGCGAGCACGACCGGTCCAGGACGGCCTGCGGTCGCCACGCGATACGCGCGATAGATATATTCCGGGATCCGGCGGGCATCCTCGATGCGAGCGGCCCATTTGCAGATCGGACTGAAGAAGGCCGGGAAGTCGATCTCCTGAAAGCCTTCCCGATCGCGATCTCCACGTGCAACGTCGCCGATGAACAGGATCATCGGGGTGCTGTCCTGGAAAGCCACGTGGACGCCCGCGCTTGCGTTGGTCGCGCCTGGGCCACGCGTGACGAACGCCACGCCGGGGCGTCCGGTCATCTTGCCGTCGGCGTCCGCCATGTAGGCAACACCGCCCTCTTGACGGCAGACGGTGAGATCGATTTCAGGCGTGTCGTGAAGCGCGTCGAGGACGGCGAGGAAGCTTTCCCCCGGGACGGTGAAGATCCGGTCGCAGCCCTGGATCTTCAATTGGTCGACGAGAATGCGTCCGCCTGTTCTGGCGCGGGTGCCCTTGGTCATGCGGCGCGCGTTAGCCGAGCGCCGGATTGCCGTCACCCCCGTGTCACTGCTGCCCGGCCTCGATTGCCAGCTGCTGACGCGTCTCGGCATACGCTCGCCAGCGCTTGTGGGCCATCGATACTGCGATCGCTGCCAGCAGGGAAAGCGCAAAACCGATCGCCGACGCAACCAGCGTCGGTGCGAGACCCTTCCAGTCCCAGACAAGGCTGAGCGCCCGGAGCATCATGGGATGAATGCAATAGATGACGAGAAGGTAATGCTTTCGCTTCGACAACCATTCCATGGTGGCAGAGCGCGGGAGCGAACGTGCGAAGAGAAATGCGCTTAGTGCAAAAGGGATGGTGGCGAACGTGACGACGGGCCGAGCCTTCGTCGTGGCGAACCCCGGTGCCGTGGCCAACCAGCGGTCGTCAAGCACCTGCAGCCAGTAGGCTGTGAAAACCGCCAGTCCGAAGAGCAGCAGGTGTCGCGGCGCGCCCGCCTCCGCAATGTAGATCCCGAACAGGACGAGCAGCGGAGCGGTCAGGAACTGCGCGCGGATGGAATGGCCCTCGAGACCGAGGAACATCTGATAGGGGCCGGTCAACAATCCGCCCGCAGCCAACAAGGCCGCGAGAACCCAGGTGCGTCGATGACCAAGCAGGCGCAGCGAGAGCGAAGTGACCGAAAGGGCGATGGCAAGCGCAGGCAAGAACCAGAGATGCCGGGTGCTCGCTCCAAAGGCGACGTCGCGGAGGACTTGCAGCGGGCCTTTCCCGTTCTCGACACCTGCCCACAAAATATACATGGCGCCCCAGCCGGCGAGACCCATGACCACCGCGTAGATGGCCATCCAAAGGAGATAGAGAGGCAGCAATTTCCGGACAGCCCATCGGGCGACCGCGTAGGGATCAGCTTCGCGCCAGCGTAGGAAATATCCGCTGATGATGAAGAAGGCCGGGACTGAACATTGCCCGGTGATCAGCAGGAGGTAGCTGGGATCGCCCCGGGCGAGAGCGGGTCCGAACAGCCACCAAGCGTGCGCCATCACCACGGTGAACATCAATGCGAACCGGAATGCATTGATGCCTGGTTCGTCGGATTGCCGGACAGCCATGTACGCTTACTCTCCCCTCGGGAAAGGCTAACAGCAGTCCGGCAAAGTATGAACAACCTTATCGGCTGGGCAAATCCCAAATCGGCGCGTTTACGGCCTTAGGAAAAGAGCGTCGTCAGCCAGTAGAACAGAGCGGCGACGGACGCTGAAGCCGGGATCGTGATCACCCAGGCGGTCATGACATTTCGAGCGACTTGCCAGCGCACGGCCGAGGCGCGGCGTGCCGCCCCAGATCCGATCACGCAGCCGGTGATCGTGTGCGTCGTAGAGACCGGGATCCCGAGCCAGGAAGCAGAGAAAAGCATGATCGTTCCGCCGGCGGACGCGCTGAACCCTTGGTGCTGGTCGAGCTTCGTGATGCGCGTGCCCATGGTCTCGATGATTCTCCAGCCGCCGGACAGGGTGCCGAGGCCCATGGCGATGTAGCAGCTGAGTGCCACCCAGTGCGGCACGTGGAAGTCGCCGTGCAGATAGCCCGTCGAATAGAGCAGCACAGCGATGATCCCCATCGTCTTCTGCGCGTCATTCAGTCCGTGACCGATGCAATAGGTTGCGGAAGATACGAGGTGGAGACTTCTAAAGGTGCGTTCCGCACCGGCCGCCGTTGCGCGCACGCCTAGCCAGCTGGTGACCAGCATGATGAACATGGCCAGTATCATGCCCAGGGTCGGCGAAAGCACGATGGCGACGAGTGTCTTGTTCAGTCCGTTCCACTGGATCCCGGTCAGGCCCGCGTGCGCCACTCCTGCACCGACCAAGCCGCCGACGAGCGCGTGGCTCGACGATGACGGAATGCCCTTGAGCCAAGTCACCACGTTCCAGAACATCGCTCCGATAAGCGCGCCGAAGACGACGGCCGGAGTGACCAGATCCTTGTCGATGATCCCCTTGCCGATCGTGTCCGCAACCTTGTGCAGTTCCGGCACGGCGAGAGCGAGGAAGTAGGCCGCAAAATTGAAGAATGCGGCGAAGGCGACGGCAGTCACGGGCTTCAGCAAACGGGTTGCGACGACTGTGGCAATGGCGTTCGCCGCATCGTGCAGGCCGTTCAGGAAGTCGAACGTAAGCGCGATAATGATCAGGCCGACCAGCAGCGGAAAGGCGAGCTCGTGCATCCGTCCCGCCTATGCGTAGTCGATCACGATGCCGTCGATCTGGTTGGCTACGTCTTCGAACGCATCGGTGACTCGTTCGAGGTGCCGGAGGATTTCGCGCGTGACCGCGAACTGCAGCGCATCCTTGCGAGCCACCTCGCGGAAGGCGCTCTTCAGGCCGGCTGCATGGACATCGTCGGCGCGGCCTTCGAGCTTTACGAGCCTCTCCGTCAGCTTGTGGAGCTCGGCACCGTTCTTGGTGACGTTGCGCAGGAGCGGGATCGCTTCGTTCGTCACTCTCGCGGCTTCCACGATGATCGTGACGATGTCCTTCATCTCCTGCCGGAGATTTTCCATCTCATAGAGATCGATGGCACGAGCCGCCGCGAGCATCTCGTCGATCGCGTCGTCCATCGATCCGATCAGGGACGTTATGGCGCCACGATCGAAGGGCGTAAGGAAAGTTCGCCGAACCGTCGTCAGCACGTCTCGGATCACGTCGTCGGCGACATGCTCACGATCCTGGATGGTTTTGAGGCATTTTTCGGTGTTGCCGTGATCGTTGGCAAGCTGGTGCAGAGCGTCAGCCGCCGCAACGAGCATTGCGGCATGTGCTTCGAACATGGCGAAAAAGTCGCCGCGCTCGGGCAACAGCCGCTGAAACCAAGCAAACATCAAACAACCCTCTGCGGATCCCCTAGTTATCGCGCTCTAGGGGACGCCCGCAGGGTCAGCAACAAAAGTGTCACCGAAGCGTCATTTTCCGCCGCGCATCGACGAGCGTTACACGTTTGCTGTAGCATGCACGTCATGGGCGCATGGGGTAGCGGCAGCTTCGAGAATGATGCGGCGCTGGATTGGGCAGCCGGAGTTCAGTCGGTCGATGACGTGCGAGGGCCGTTCGACCGGATGAAGGCCGTCGGATCGGATTATCTCGATGCGGACCTCGCCAGCGAAGTGGTCGCCGCGGCCGAAACGATCGCGATGAGGATGGGTCGCAAGAGCGCGGATTTCCCTGATGATCTCGCGGAAAGGCTGGCTGATGCGGGCGAGCCGGACAGCGAGCTTTATCACCAGGCCCGAAGCGCTTTGTTTCAGGTCATGCGCAACTCGGAACTAGCCGAACTCTGGCAGGAGGGCGTCGAGGAGGGCGGCGAAAACGAATGGCTGGCCGCGATGACCAAGCTCATCGACCGGCTCAACCCCGACCTGGAAGAGACGCCTTGGACTACGGAAGAGATCGAGCATCGGGTCGGCGAGGCCTTGCAGACCTGTGCCTTCTGCGATCGGCCCGTTGCACCAAACGAGCTATTCCTGATGACGCTATACGATGCCTCCAACAGATTGCCGGGCGACCGCGGAATGTGGCTGCACCTCAGCTGCCTGAACTCGCGGCTTCACCACAAGCATGCCGTGATCAGCCTGAAGTTCGATCCTAACAACATGCCGGATCTGGATAAGCTCTAAGTGCATTCGTCACCCCCCGCGAAAGGGGGGTTCCCGCTGCCTTCAAATGATCTGGGTGACGATAGAGGAAATCACGCCTGGTGGATGGCCTTGACCACCTGGTAGCTTTCCAGGCCTTCCTTGCCGCCTTCGGAGCCGAAGCCTGAATCCTTCACTCCGCCGAACGGCGTGTCTGCACCGCTGATGGCGAAGGTGTTGATCCCGACCATGCCGCTCTCGACCAGATCGCCGATCAGGTTCGCCCGGCGGCCGTTCTCGGTGAAAGCAAAGGCCGCGAGGCCGTAGGGCAGGCGGTTGGCCTGCTCGATCACTTCCTCGAATGTGTCGAAGGGCCGAGAGACCGCTACGGGGCCGAAGGGCTCCTCGTTCATGATTTCCGCTTCGTTGGAAACGTCGGCGAGCAACGTCGGCTGGAAGAAGAAGCCGCCCTCACCGCGCTCTCCGCCTGCCACTACACGTGCCCCCTTGGCCTTGGCGTCCTGGACCAGCGCGTCGATCGCGTCCGGGCGGCGGCTGTTGGCTAGCGGACCCATCTTGGTGTCGGCCTCGAGGCCGTTGCCGATCTTCACCTTTTGGGTTCGCTCGGCGAAGCCCTTGATAAAGGCATCGTAGATGCCGCTCTGCACGTAGAAGCGCGTCGGCGAGACGCAGACCTGGCCGGCGTTCCGGAACTTCTGCGGAACGACCATGTCGAGCGTCTTTTCGAGGTCGCAATCGTCGAAGATCAGAACCGGCGCATGGCCGCCGAGCTCCATGGTGACGCGGGTCATGCTGTCCGCGCAAAGCTTCATCAGATGCTTGCCGACACCCGTGGAGCCTGTGAAGCTGACCTTGCGGATGACGCGGCTGTCGATGAGCGTCCGGCTGACGAGATCGGCGTCGCCATGCACGAGCTGCGCGACCCCCTTCGGTATGCCCGCATCAGCCAGCGCACGGAACAGCTCGGTAGCGACACCCGGCGTCTCGTGCGGCGGGCGGGATATGACGGTGCAGCCGGCGGCGAGAGCCGCTGAAACCTTCTTGGCGAGAAGGTAGATGGGGAAGTTCCACGGCGTGAAGGTCGCGGTCGGCCCGACGGGCTGACGGATGACGCGGCTAAGCTGACCGGCGGGGCGAACGAGGGTTCGTCCGTAGTCGCGCTTCGCGTCCTCGGCGTACCAGTGGAACAACTGGGCGGAAGCAAGGACTTCCGACTTCGCCTCGAACAGGATCTTGCCCTGCTCCTGCGTCAGCGTCGCGGCGATGAGGTCCGCGCGCTCGCGGAGCAGCGCTGCGGCCTTTTGCAGAATGACGGCTCGCTTTTCGACATCGAGGGCCCGCCATTCCGGCCATGCGCGGTTCGAGGCCTCGAGCGCTTCGTCGAGATCTGCCTTGGTCGCATAGGGCACCTCGGCGATCGCGCTGGCGTTGACCGGATTGACGACCGTCTGGGCATCGCGGCCTTCGCCGGACTTCCAGACGCCATCGATGAAGAGCTTGAGGTCGGTTTCGTATCCCATGGCGGGGCAGATAGGCCTCGCTTGATGCCGCTGCAACGGCAGGGTAGGCCTTACTGACAAGGGAGAAAGCTAAGATGAACAAGCAGGAACTCGTGTCGCGCATGCAGGAAGGCCAAGCCTGGGTGTCGGGCAAGCGCGTGAAGCTCGACTTCGGGAGCGAAGGCACGATCCTGCTCGATGGGGCCGCCCAGCAGGTGTCCGAGGACGACGGCCCTGCCGACACGACGATCAAGGTCAGCTGGGAAGACTGGCAGTCCATGGCCGCGGGCCAGCTCGACGGGATGACCGCCTTCATGACTGGCAAGCTGCGGATCGAAGGCGACATGTCCAATGCCATGCAGCTCCAGGGAGTGCTGGCGAAGCTTCGCGGTTGATCTTGTCGGGGGAGCGCGATCTTCAGAAGCTTCTGCGGGGGCTGAAGCCGAAGCTCCATCCGGAACGCTACACCTTCACCGAAGCTGCCGAACCCATACTGCTGGCGGGCGTCTTTGCTCTCGTGCGCGAGAATGAGGGCCTAACCTCCATCCAGGCGGACCCGCGAGGCGCTTGGGCGAGAATCAGTCTGGAAGTGCATTCGAGCCTCGAAGCGGTCGGCTTGACCGGCGTCCTGGCCTCGCGGCTCGCGGATCTGGGCATCAGCGTCAACATCGTCGCCGCTTTGCACCACGACCACCTCTTCGTTCCTTGGGATTGGCGCGAGGATGCCCTTGCTTGCCTGGAGTCGTTGGGCACGACGCAATAAGCCGGTCTTATCGGCTGAACAGAACATTCGATTTGCGAAGCGGTCCCGGGAAGGAGCATTGCGAGTAGGCGCTGCTCAAAGGGGATCGCTCGATGCTGAAGCTCTTTTATTCGCCGGGTGCCTGCTCGCTCGTGACCCATATCGCGCTGGAAGAAGCGGGTGCCGATTATGGGGCGGTTCGCGTCATGCTTGCCGAGGGCGAGCATCTGAAGCCCGATTTCCTTGCGATCAATCCGCATGCCCGCGTCCCCGCACTGGCGAACGGTCATGGCATCGTAACCGAGAATATCGCGATCCTGAACCTGGTCGCGGACATTTTCGAGGCGCCTGGATCGGTTCCGCGCGACGACCCGTTCGCTGCCGCCCGATGCAACGAGTTGCTCGGCTGGTTCGCGTCGAGCGTGCACATCTCCTTCGCGCAGATCTGGCGCGGCGAGCGGTTCACAGACGACAAGGAGCTTTGGCCCGCGATCAAGGATGGGGGGATCGGGGCGCTTCAGAAGCAGTTCGCCGAAATCGAGCAGCGCTCAGGCGAAAGCTGGCTTGTGGATGGGCACTTCACCGCCGCAGACAGCTACGCGCTGACCTTCTTTCGCTGGGGGAGGCGGATCGGCATGGAGATGGGCGGATATTCCGCTTGGGCGGAGCTTGTTCAGCGAGTGCTCGAGCGGCCGGCGGTGCA
Organism: Pseudomonadota bacterium; assembly: GCA_046730955.1. Classification (GTDB taxonomy): domain Bacteria; phylum Pseudomonadota; class Alphaproteobacteria; order Sphingomonadales; family Sphingomonadaceae; genus Sphingomicrobium. The sequence continues at coordinate 18,088 of JBKPKE010000125.1, read as the reverse complement.
GCGGGTGATCGAGCAGGAAGGCCTCAAGGTCGAGGAGTTCCAGCCCGCCTGAGGAGAGAGCAATGCGGAAAGCATTCGTCGGCCTGGCGGTCCTGGTTTCCTCGGCAACTCCGCTTCATGCACAGCAGATGGTCTTGGACGCGCGCATGGCGCAGGCGATCGTCGCCGGGTGCGTCGCTCGCGCGACCGCCAAGCAACAAAGCCATGCGATCGCTGTGGTCGACCTTGGCGGTCATCTCGTTGCAGCGCTTCGCATGGACGGCAACGGCAGCGGGATTTTCGACTTCTCTCTGTCCAAAGCTGAGGCCGTTGCCGCCTGGGGCTTCCCCACCGCGCAGATGGAGCAAGCCGCGAAGGAAACTCCCGGATTCGCCAACGCTCCACACGTGGTGACGGTCGCTGGCGGCGTTCCAATTTGGTCGGCAGACGGCAAGGTCCGGATCGGTGCCGTCGGAGCTTCGGGCGAGGCGCCCGCCGACGATGCTGCCTGCGCCGAGGCCGGAATCGCGGCAGCGGGCCTCAGGAGCAGCCGAGCCCGCTAGTTCTGCACCAGCCGAAGCAGCGAACCATCCGGGTCTACGAGATAGCCCACCGTGCCACCCCAATGCTCGACTCGAGGAGGCACTATGCGCGGAATGCCTGCATGCGCTTCCGGCAATCCGGCCGCCTTGCAGTCTGCATAGAAGCCGTGGACATCGTCCAACCTCAGGCAGGAGCCGAAGGAACTCTGGGCGGGATCGAGGTCGGGGAAGGGGAAGAATTCGAGTTTCAGACCACCGAGCTCCATGATCATCCACCCGCTGTCGCGATAGCGCTCGGAAAAGCCGAGGCGGGCGTAGAAATCTGAAGTCGCCTGAAAATCGCGCGCGGGAAGATTCGGCGTTGCGTGATCCGTCATTCGCTCACCCCCAGATCGACTGTTCCTTGACCCGCTCAATGCGTGCCGCTTATCGCGCCGTCGAACGGAGACCTTATGCAGAAAATCCATCCCAATGCCGAGGCGGCGCTCGACGGGCTGCTGAGCGATGGCATGACCATTGCCGCCGGCGGGTTCGGCCTCTGCGGCATTCCCGAGCGCTTGATCGACGCGATTCAGGCGAGCGGCGTCAAGGACCTCACCATCGCTTCCAACAATGCGGGCATCGACAATGAGGGGCTGGGCAAGCTGCTTCGGACGCGCCAGGTGAAGAAGATGATCTCGTCCTACGTCGGCGAGAACAAGGAGTTCGAGCGGCAATTTCTCGCTGGAGAGCTCGAGGTTGAGTTCACTCCGCAGGGCACGCTCGCCGAGCGCATGCGTGCGGGCGGCGCGGGGATCCCCGGCTTTTACACGAAGACTGGCGTCGGGACGCAGGTTGCCGAGGGGAAGGAAGTGAAAAGCTTCGACGGCGAGGATTATATCCTCGAACGCGGAATCCGCGCGGACCTCAGCGTCATCAAGGGCTGGAAGGCCGATGAGAGCGGCAATCTCATCTTCCGCAAGACCAGTCGCAACTTCAACCTACCCGCCGCAACCTGCGGGAAGGTCTGCGTTGCCGAGGTTGAGGAAATCGTGCCGGTCGGTTCGCTCGATCCGGACTGTATCCATTTGCCGTCCATCTATGTGAACCGGCTGATCCTCGGCGCGCCGTACGACAAGAAGATTGAGTTCCGCACCGTTCGTCAGAGGGAGGCGGCGTGATGGCCACTGCAGTTGAGACCAAGGGCTGGACTCGCGACCAGATGGCCGCGCGCGCCGCGAAGGAGCTGCGCGACGGATATTACGTCAATCTCGGCATCGGAATCCCGACGCTGGTGGCAAACAATATCCCCGAGGGGATGACCGTGACCCTGCAGAGCGAGAACGGGATGCTCGGCATCGGTCCGTTCCCCTATGAGGACCAGGTCGACCCCGACCTGATCAACGCGGGCAAGCAGACGATCAGCGAGCTTCCGCAGACCTCCTATTTCGACAGTGCCCAGAGCTTCGCGATGATCCGCGGCGGCCACATCGATCTCGCGGTACTCGGCGGCATGGAAGTTTCGGAAAAAGGCGACCTCGCCAACTGGATGGTGCCCGGCAAGATGATCAAGGGCATGGGCGGCGCCATGGATCTCGTCGCGGGCGTGAAGAAGATCATCGTCGTCATGGAGCACACATCCAAAGGCGGCGACGCGAAGTTCATCCCGGAATGCACCCTGCCGCTGACCGGCAGGAACGTCGTCGATATGATCATCACCGATCTCGCCGTCTTCCAGCGGCCCGACCACGACAGCCCGTTCAAGCTCGTCGAACTGGCGCCGGGCGTTAGTGCCGAGGAAGTACGCGGAAAGACGACGGCGCAGTACACGGACTAATCGCACAGGGAGGAAGCATGCGAAACCTGATCGTCAGCCTGCTTGCGGCAGCGGCCTTTGCGACATCGGCCTGTGGGACTTCAGAACCCGCGGCAGGAAATGAAGCATCCGCCACGAACACGGCGGCTCCCGTTCAGCAGGCCGCGCTGTCCCTCACGCGCCTCGATTGCGGTCACGCCGAGTTCAAGGACATGAACGGCTTCTTCGCCGACCGGCCCGGCGTCTATCCGCTTGGTCCCGGCAAGGTCACCGACAGCTGCTACCTGATCCGTCACGGCGATCAGATCATGGTCTGGGACACGGGACTTCCCGCCGCGACCAAGGAAAAACCCATGGATCAGAACGGGATGGTCGCCGCAATCGACCGGACCTTGGCCGACCAACTGAACGAACTCGGGGTGAAACCGCAGGCCGTCAATGTCCTCGGCATCAGCCACATGCACGGGGACCACATCGGCCAGGCTGCGCAGTTCACCAACGCTCGGCTGGTGATTGGCAAGGCCGATTTCGAAGAACTTGCTGGAAAGCCCGAGGACACACTCAAGAGCTGGCGAGAACAAGGTAAGCAAGTCACGCAAGCAAACTCAGACGTCGATGTTTTCGGTGACGGCAGCGTTGTTGCGCTGCATCTGCCGGGACATACGCCGGATCATCTTGCGCTGCTGGTGAAGCTCGCGTCCGGACCGGTGCTGCTGACCGGGGACCTCTATCATTCCACGATCGCACGGCAGAAACGGGCCGTACCATCCTTCAACACGAGCCGCGAGCAGACCCTTCAATCCATGGAAAGGTTCGAGAAGATTGCGAAGGAGACGGGCGCGAAGGTGATCATCCAGCACGAGCCCAATGACATCGCCCTTCTGCCCGCCTTTCCCCAAGCCGCGAAATGATCGGTACGATCCTCTCTGCCGCTCTTGCGGCCACCGCAGGAGGGCAGGGGGGATGTGCCGACCATTGGACCGTCGAGCTGAGCCAGGCGAGTTTCGCCAACAACGGAGCGCACCTCACCTTTACGTCCGCGGAGCTCGAGGCCTTCCGCGCTAAGGTGCAAGACCAGCTCAAGTCCGCAATCGGCAACGCGTGTCGCACGGGCGCAGTGAAAGCTGCGAACGCCAAAGCCATCCGGCGAGTGATCGTGTCCAGTGCCAGCGGAGCGAGCGACCCCTTCCTCTATCCAGCGGCGAGTGGAGTCCTTCGCTTCGAGTGGATCTTCGCCGAAGAGAATCTCGCCGTCCCGCCCGCGAAGGATATCGTTGCCGGGGCTGCATGCTGGATCGACCCAAGTGGTCCGGCCTGCGCCAGCGGAGGGGATTGAAACCGCGATGAAAGCCCTCCTCAGCCACGAACCGGGCGGGCCGGACACGCTTAGGCTGGATGAGCTGCCCGATCCGCAGGTTATCCCGGGCGGTCTTCTGGTTCGTGTCAGGGCGGCGGCAATCAACTTCCCCGATGTCCTGATCATCGAGGACAAATATCAGCTGAAGCCTGCTCGGCCTTTCGCTCCGGGTGGTGAGATTGCGGGCGAGATCGAGGCAATTGGTGAGGGCGTCGAAGGGTGGAAGGTCGGCGATCGCGTGATCGCTGTCACCGGCTTCGGCGGACTGGCTGAAAAGATCGTCGTCCCGGCGCGCGCAGCATTCCGCCTGCCCGAGGAGCGAAGCTTCGAAGAGGGCGCGGCGCTGCTCCTTACCTATGCGACGTCGATCCATGCTCTCCTCGACCGGGGAAAGCTGCAGGCCGGGCAGACCTTGCTGGTTCTCGGAGCCGCGGGCGGCGTCGGCCTTGCTGCGGTTGAGCTTGGTAAGGCCTTTGAGGCGCGCGTCACTGCTGCGGTCTCGTCCGAAGAAAAGGCTCAGGCCGCTCGCGAGGCGGGCGCGGATGAAGCGATTGTCTATTCGTCAGGGCCCTTCGACAAGGACGGGCTGAAAGAGCTGAGCGCCTTGTTCAAGGGCGCTGTCGGTCCCGACGGCGCGGACGTGATCTTCGACCCGGTCGGCGGCGACTATACCGAGGCGGCGCTGCGCAGCATTGCCTGGGAAGGCCGTTTCCTCGTCGTCGGATTCCCCGCAGGAATCGCGAAACTCCCGCTCAACCTGACTTTGCTCAAGAGCTGCGACGTATGCGGCGTCTTTTGGGGCGCATTCGCAGCTCGCGATCCCAAGCGGAATGCAGAGCATGTCGAAACGCTCTTCAGGTTCTGGCGGCAAGGGATGATCGCCCCGAGGATCAGCGGGACCTATCCGTTGGCGCGCGCAGGTAAAGCGATCGAGGCGATTGCCCAGCGCCGTGTGATAGGAAAGCTTGTGGTGACGCTAGACGGATAGCGGCCGCTACCTTATCTCGCGCGCAAACAATCAAGGTAAACGCATGACCCAGTTTGACGATCGTGAGCGCGCGTTTGAGAGCAAGTTCGCGCACGACGAGGAGATGAAGTTCCGCGTACTTGCCCGCCGCAACAAGCTGCTGGGCGAATGGGCCGCTCGGAAGATGGGCCTCAGCGAGGAAGAAATGGATTCCTATGCGAAGGATGTCGTTCGGGCCGATTTCGAGGAAGCGGGCGATGGCGACGTCATTCGCAAGGTGCTCGGCGACCTGACGTCGGCGGGGATCGAGGTCGAGGAGTCGGAGATCCGCGAAACCCTGGGTCACAAGGCCGTCGAGGCCAAGCGCCAGATCATGGACGCGCAGGGCGGCGCGGCGGCCTGACATGCCAATGGCCGCAAGTGAGATCGAGCGGCTGATTCTTGAAGCCATTCCCGACGCGCAGGTCACGATCAGGGACCTGGCTGGCGATGGCGATCATTATGCCGCCCGAGTGATTAGTCCCAGTTTCGCAGGCATGCCACGGGTCAGGCAGCACCAGCGGGTTTATGCTGCGCTGGGTGGCCGGATGGGCGGTGAATTGCACGCGCTGCAGCTGGAAACGGCAGTGCCGACAGGAGAGTGAACATGAGCGATGCAAAGGATCGCATCGACGGGATCGTGAAGAACAATGGCGTGGTGCTGTTCATGAAGGGCACGCCGCTTTTCCCGCAATGCGGCTTTTCGAGCCGGGCCATTACGATCCTGGAGCATCTGGGCGTTCCGTTTGAAAGCGTGGACGTGCTCCAGGACCCGGAGATCCGGCAGGGCATCAAGGAATATTCCGACTGGCCGACCATTCCGCAGCTCTACGTGAACGGCGAGTTTGTCGGAGGATCCGACATCATGCTGGAAATGTTCCAGAGCGGGGAGCTGCAGCAGCTCGTTGCTGCGGAGGCCTAGAAACAAAAAGGGACGGTGGAGGGGGACCAGAAACCGCCTCTCACCGTCCCTTTCGTTGGCGTGGGACCAAGTGGACGCTCAATATATAGCAATGGGCGTGCCAATTCGCAGGAACGGCGGAAAACTGCAGTTTTCTGCATCGACCATTCGGGGCGGGAGTTCAAATGTGTAAAAAGAACCGACGGATTTGCCGTCCAACTGCCGATGGCACTTTGCGCCCCGCGGCGGGTTTGACCGCCTGATGAGCCGGAACGACCCCGAACCCATGACCGCTTTTGGTCCAGAGCGCCTTATCTGCGATTTGACCCAGAGTTGGTCTGAAGTCGGCGGCGGCGTGGGTACGTACTTGCGCCACAAGCGGCGCCACATCCTCGAAAACACACCTCACCGGCACCTGCTCATCGTTCCGGGCGCGGAAGATGCGGTCGTCGAAGAGGGTCGGGCGATCACTGCCACGATCCGCTCGCCGCATGTTCCCGGAAGCCCGAACTATCGGTTGATGTTGCGGAACGGAGCTGTCCGAGAGTTGCTCGATCGCTTCCGTCCCGACCTGATCGAATGCCAGGACAGCTATAACCTGCCCTGGGCAGCGATCGCCCATCGCAAACGCAATCCGGACACCGCGCTCGTCGCGGGCTATTTCACCGACTTTCCTACGGTCTACGTCGAACGTCCCTTCTCCAAGGTGATGGGTGGCGCCCTTGCCGGCGCGGCCGGCCGGCTCTGCTATCGGTATTGCGGCGGTCTTTACCGCCGCTTCGACGCCGTCTTCGCGCTCAGTGAAAACGGCGGCGCTACGAAGCTGCGCTCCTATGGGGTCGATGACGTGCAGATTGTCCCGCTTGGAGCGGAATTGGGGGATTTCGGTCCCTCCCGGCGCGATGACCGCCTCCGGGGCTCCGTCGGTCTCAAGAATGGCGGACCTTTGTTGATCTACGTCGGCCGGCTGGACCTCGAAAAGAAACCCAACGTCGTCGTGGACGCTTTCCGCAAACTTCCGGAAGCGATGGACGCGCGTCTGGTCCTGCTTGGGGAAGGTCCGCTCCGCGAGGAAATCGAAGCTCTCGGCGACGAGCGTATCTTCACGCCTGGCTACGTTCGAAACCGGCAGGAGCTCGCGCGGTGGCTCGCGAGTGCCGACCTCTACGTTTCCGCGATGGCGGACGAAACCTTTGGCGTCTCGATTGTGGAAGCGCAGGCTTCCGGCCTCCCGGTTGTAGGCGTGGCCGCGGGAGCAATGATCGACCGGGTCACGGACGATATGGGAAGGCTCGGACCAGTCAACGACGCTGATGCTATGGCGGCGAACATATTGGCCGTGTGGAATTCCGATCGCGCGACGATGAGTGAGATCGCCCAAACGCATGCGCGGCAGTATAGTTGGGACCGCAGCATGGAAGCGCTGTTCGGAAGCATCTATCGAAAGGCCTTTGCCCGGCGTGCCGAGAGGATCGCAGCCGCTCCTTCATCGGTATCGCGGTCGCTCGTTCCGGCCGAGTAACGCATTCATCCGGCGTTCAGCCAGATGACTACACTTGTAGTCGTATGGCGAAGAAAGCATTCCGCATCAGCGAAGCCGAAATGCAGCTCCTCCAGCTGTTGTGGGATGATTCACCGTTAGGCGCCGCCGAGATCGCGGAGCGCGTTCAGTCCCAACGGGGCTGGAGCATCACGACGGTCAAGACCTTGCTGTCGCGGCTTGTCGCGAAAGGCGCGGTCACAGCTGAGCCCCACGGGCGCCGCTATCTCTACCAGCCTGCGATCGAGCGGGACGCAGTCGCTGCGGACCAGGCCCGTGGTCTCGTCGATCGACTGTTCGGCGGCCGAGTCTCGCCCCTTGTCGCGCAGCTTGCCGAGCAAAGGCAGCTTAGCGACGAGGACCTCGTAGAGCTCGAAGCGATCGTCCGGAGCCTCAAGAAATGATCGGCTGGGCAGTCGACACGGCCATCGCCGTATCGGTCTTGCTCCTCGTCGTTCTCGCCATTCGGAAGCCGGTGGGAGCCGCTTTCGGCGCAGGTGCTGCTTATGCGCTGTGGCTTGCGCCTGCCCTCCGCGTCGTCACTCCGCCGCTCACCCTAGCTCAGATGCCGGTACACGGGCCGTCTCTAGCAGGCGGTGTGAACTATGCGGTCATCGCCGGCGGGGCATCTTCCGAGGCCGGCATTTCGCTGGGTTCGATCGCGGGATTCCTTTGGATTGCCGGCGCGATCGTCTTTCTTGTCGTCCACATTTGGCGGCATCATCGCTTTCTTCGCGAAGCTCTCGCCGCTGGCCGGCCGATCGACATCCCAGGCGTTCGCTATGATGTCGTCGCAAGCGAGCGCGTCGGCGGCCCCATGGCGACAGGCCTCGTGCACCCTCTTATCCTCGTGCCGGGCGATTTCGAGCAACGCATGAGCGCTGAGGAGCAGCGCTTTGCCCTCTGGCATGAGCAGCTCCACCATCGCCGCGGAGACATCTGGGCTAGCGCCGGCGCCTTGGTGCTGGTGTCGGTGTTCTGGTTCAACCCCTTCGCGCATCTGGCGCTCGGCGCCTTCCGCCGCGACATGGAAGCGGCGTGCGACGCGCAGCTCCTGGCAGAAGCCGGTGAGGCGGCGGCGCCCGCTTACGCGGCGACCATCCTTCGCTGTGCCGCGGCCCCCGTGCCGCGCTCGCTTTGCGCGCTCACGGCAATCGACGAACTGAAAGGGAGACTCACGATGCTCAAGCTCAATCACGGACCTGTTCGGCGCGTTGCCGGGCTTGGCGTCGCGGCCATTATCGCTGGCGCCGGGATAGCTACTGCGGTCGCGGCGCAGACCGATAAGAAGGAAGAGGTCGTCGAGAAAAGGATCGTCATCCGCCATGCAGGCGAGAGAGGTGACCTGAAGCCCGGAGAGGTGCCGGAGCTGGAAAAGCTTTCCACGAAATGCCCTGGCGAGAAGTTCGAAGCGTCTTCTGCAGGTAGCAGCGAAGCCAAGAAGCAAGACGTTAAGATCATCATCTGCGGCACAAAGGACGAGAAGCTCCTCCCGGCCCTCGAAAAGGCCGAAGCTGAGCTGCAGAAGCAGAATGATATTCCGGCGGATCGCAAGGCAGAAATCCTCGCGAAGATCCGAGCCAAGATCAGCGAGCTTCGCGCTAAGGGCTGAGCCGCTTTGCCTGAAGGGCGCGTCCGTGGCAGAGGCCTGTCGTGGACGCGCCTTACGCAAAGTTGGAGACGCTTGAGCCGGGGATCGCTCGCGTCCTCGCCCATAATCCCTCGGCCTTCACCTATTACGGAACGCAGACCTACCTCGTCGGTGAGGAGGAGGTCGCAGTGATCGATCCCGGTCCGGATCTGCCGGAACATGTCGAGGCGCTGATTGCAGCCATTGGCAGCCGGCGGGTCGTCGCGATCATGTGCACCCACACCCATCGCGACCACAGCCCTGCCTCCCGTTCTCTGGCGAACTTGACCGGTGCGCCTATCGTCGGCTGCGCGCCCTTGGCGCTGGAAGCTGCGGGTCCGCGCGCAGACGAAGCTTTTGACTTAAGCTATGATCCCGACCGGGTGCTCGAGGACGGGCAAAGCATTGAAGTGGATGGTCGGGAACTGACCGCGGTCGCGACGCCGGGGCACACTTCAAATCATCTATGCTTCGCTGTCGGAGAGGCGCTGCTTACAGGCGATCATGTCATGGGCTGGTCGACCACCGTCGTCTTCCCGCCTGACGGGGATATGGGCGCCTACATGGCGAGCCTCGACAAGCTCAGGCAGCGCAGTGATCGCGTCTACTATCCCGCGCACGGTCCCGCAGTGACCAATCCTCAGCAATATGTCCGGCACCTCGCCGGCCACCGCCTGCAACGTGAAAAGCAGATCCTGCGTCTCGTCAGCGAGCAAGCGCGCGAGATTCCAGACATCGTAGCGAATGCCTATCCAGGCCTCGATCCGCGGTTGGTGACGGCGGCAGGCGGGTCGGTTCACGCTCACCTGCTGGACCTTGAACGCCGCGGGCTCGTTGTGCGGAAAGAACAGCAATGGTCGAAAGCCGCCTGAACAAGCCTCTGGTCATAGCGATGGTTGCCGTCGCGCTCGTGCTCGGCGTTTTGCTGGGCATGGCGAGCGGCGTTGCGGACCGCATCTTCGGCGGGCCGAATCCCAAGACGATTGCCAGCACCAGCCTGGAGTCGATGCGCGCCCAGAATCGCCTGATCGCCTTCGTCGCCCGTTACGTTTCGGTAGTATCGAGCGAGCAGCAGCAATTGGGCGGTCTGGTCAGCAGCGAGCGGACGCTCGTTCTTCCGGGAGACGTCCGGTACGAGCTCGATCTGTCAAAGCTGAACCCCGAGGACGTCACCTGGGACAGCTCGTCCAACAGTTTGCGAGTCCGCCTTCCCGAAATCGAGGTGGCCGGCCCGGAAGTCGATCTCACTGCAGCTCGTGAGTTTGGCGAGGGTGGCGTGCTTTCTACGCTGACCAACGCCGATCAACAGCTCGACCAGGCCAATCGCGCCAAGGCAGTAGCAGACTTGCGCAAACAGGCCTCGGCCGAAGTGCCGATGCGGCTTGCCCGACAGGCTGCGCGGCAGGCGGTCGAACGGAGCTTTGCGATGCCTCTGCTGGCGGCCGGCTTCAAGGACGTGAAGGTCGTTGCGCGTTTCCCGACGGAGGGAACGGACGATCCTTCCTATCTGGACCTTTCGACGCCATATAATGAGGCAATTGCAGAGGCAGAGCGCAGACGCGCCCAAAATCCGAACCAGGGGCGACAGTAGATGACCGCACCGGCACAGAGTCTGAAGGGTCTCGACCTTCTTGCGGAGATCGAGCGGCTGAAGCGCGAACGAAATGCCGTGATCCTCGCGCATTACTACCAGAAACCCGAGATTCAGGACCTCGCGGACTTCGTGGGGGACAGTCTCGATCTATCGCGTAAGGCAGCAGCGACGGATGCGGATGTCATCGCCTTCTGCGGTGTGCGCTTCATGGCCGAAACGGCGAAGATCCTGTCACCGCAGAAGACGGTGATCCTTCCCGACATGGACGCCGGCTGCTCGCTTGAAGACAGTTGTCCGCCGGATCAGTTCGCCGCCTTCCGCGCGGCGCACCCGGATCATATCGCGCTCACCTACATCAACTGTTCGGCGGCCGTGAAAGCGCTGAGCGACATTATCGTCACGAGCTCGTCCGCAGCGGTGATCCTCGACCAGATCCCGAAGGACCAGAAGATCATCTTCGGCCCCGACCGGCACCTCGGCGGCTATCTTGCGCGCAAGTTCGACCGTGAGATGCTCCTTTGGCCGGGCATCTGCATTGTCCACCAGGCTTTCAGCGAGACGGAACTGTTGAAGCTCAAGGCCGAGCATCCGGGCGCTCCGGTCGCGGCGCATCCCGAATGCCCGCCGCACATCGTCGATCATGCCGACCTCGTCGGCTCGACGAAGGCGATCCTCGACTTCGCGCTTAGCTCGCCGGCACAGACGATCCTGGTCGCGACCGAGCCGCACATCATCCATCAGATGGAAAAAGCGGCACCTCAGAAGACCTTCATCGGGGTCCCGGGCGGCGACGGCAACTGCAATTGCAACATGTGCCCTTACATGGCGCTCAATACGCTCGAAAAACTCTACGTCGCGCTTCGCGATCTGGAGCCACGGATCGAATTGTCACCCGAAGTGATGGATCGGGCGCGCATCCCGCTGGAACGGATGCTGGAAATGGCGGGGCGTACGGTGGGGCAGGGTGATGTCGGTAAGCCGATCCTGCCGATCGTCGATCATCCGGAAGAGATCGATCCCGCGATAAGCGGGGACTGAAACGGACAAAGAGCCCGCCCCCGGAGGCGGCAATCTTATCATAACTGCTGTTGTTTTTCAGGACCGGGTTCTGCGGCTTCGGCCTCGATTTTGGCACCGGCCGGATGATGCTCATCGAGATGGCGCTTGATCATGCGAAGGTTGCGCGTGTTCGAACGAAAGAAGAAATCGGGCACGGCGCCGACGAACGGCACCAAGCCTAGCAGCCAGTCGACGCCTACGTTGCCGGCCATTCGACTGATGTGCCACTTGGACATTCCAAGGTTGCGCGCTTCCCATGCCAGGTAGCTGCCAAGTGCGGCCGCCACCGTGGGGCCGACCCCAGGAATGAAATCCAGGATCACGTCCAGACCGAAAGGCCGGTTGATGCCTGGGACCACGACCATCCGTTCGAGAACATACTCCAGGGCCTCGATCCGCTTACGGACTGAGGCGGGATCGGTACCCATGGATGGCAGCCGGCTTCGGCGGTCCGTCATTCCCCACGGTTCCGGTCGAGACGTTCGCCGAGGCCGGCAAGACTGTGGCGCGCGAAGCGATTGATCGTGAATCCCTGCACGCGGTCCGAAACGAGCGACCAGCGAATTGGAGCCGCTATGGGAATGAACAGCTGTTGTTCGTCGATCAAGTCTGCAGCCTGCTGAAGTAACGCGAAGCGCTGGTCGGCGACGGTTGCATTCCGCGCGCCTTCCAGAAGCTCATCGACGGCCTTGTCGCAGATCGGCGATGAACCGCACCGGAACTGGCGTACGAACCAAGCCGCCGAGCTTGATGGAGCTACCGCGTCCAGCAGCTTCAGATCAGCCTGAGCACCTGCTGGGGCGCGCTCGACGCTTATGCCGAGCGCGCGCCAATCCGACGTCAGCTGGTTCAACAGGATCTGCGCCCCTGGCGCATCCGGAAGCTCGATCCGAATGACCGGCCGATCGATACCGCCGAACATTTGCGCGAACCTGGATGCGAGCTGTTCGCGCCGCTGGGCAATCGGGACAGTGGTCCATTGAGGGGCGACCGGATTAGCCATGCCGTCCAGGCCGGGCTCCAGCACGGTGGCTCGCGGAAGGAGCCCAGGGACTGCGAACGCATCCAGCAGCGCTTGGCGGTCGATCGACTGGGCAAGCAATCTCCGAAGATCGGCGTCGGCCAAGGGGCCATCGGCGCGCGCGGGAACCAGCCCGAAAAAGCCTGCCGCCGGATCGAACTGCAATGCATTGCGCGGCAGTTTCTGCGCGTGCGCATACGGCAGGTCTGCAAAAGTGCCACCCAGAACGAGATCGGAGCGGCCCGCGATGAACGCGCGGACCGAATCAGTTGCTGCTGCAGTCTCCAGCAACACCTCCTCCTTGCGGGTCTCCTCCTCGTCGACGTCACTGACGGTCCGGATCAGGTTCAACTCGGGTGGATTGCTCTTCGGGGCGATCCGGAAGGGGCCGGAGCCCTGGTTCTCGTAGACTACCGCCATTTCGGGCTGGGCGAGTAGCGAGAGGAGGTTTGGCCGGGGCGCTCTCAGGCTGATCTCTACGACGCGATCCGTCATTGGCACGACGTCTTCGACCGCCCCCAACGCGTCCTTAAGCGGGTTGCTGCTTTTCGCGGAGATCTGTCGGCGAAGGAGACGCGCCACCTGTTGCGCGGTGATCTTGCGCCCATCCGGCCATTCTCCCGCTTCGAGGCGGAAGATGTAGCTGAGCCCGTCGTCTGTGACGTTCCAGCGCTCGGCAAGCCCCGGTACGATTTGACCGGAGGCGTCAAAGCGGACCAGACCTTGCGCGACATTGCCGAGCAAGACGGCTTGCGGGGCTGTGAGGGGCCCCTCGAACGGGTCAAAGATTTTCGGCGAGTCAGCGCCGATCACCGTCACGGTCGTTTTGCCCTGCTCAGCCGGCTGGCAAGCGGTCGCGCACGCCAGAAGAAGCGACAGGGCCGCGGCAAGGGAACGGCGAACGAGAGGCGACCGCATGAGCCGCTGTTTAATCGCAAGGTCCGGTTCAGCAAATCTCTGGATATATCCCGGCGACTGTTTTACTGAAGTAAGTCACTTCGCGGGTGAGTTCGGGATCAGGTGGTCGACAACGAAGGCATTTGGAGCAGGGGCGGTAACAATATCGAAGAGTTGCCGGATCCCTTCGGCCTCGCGGGGTCGCAGGAACCGCTCGAGACCCCGCAGGAGGAGCAACCCAGACGAAACCGTCCATGGGCGCTGTTCCTCTACGCATTTGCGGCTCTTATCTTCATCACGCTTATCTGGCTCATCGTCACGGCACCTTTGTCGCGGGCGCTTGAGCCGCTTGACGATCCCGCCATCCTGCTAGTCTCAGCGGAGGGAAGACCCATCGCCCGGCGGGGCGCAATCAAGGAGTCGCCGGTAGAGGTCGCTAAACTCGATCCTTTGACCCCTGCCGCTTTCGTCGCGATCGAGGATCGGCGCTTCTATCGGCACTGGGGCATCGACGTTCGCGGTATCGGCCGTGCGATGCTGGCCAATGTACGCGCCGGTGGCGTCCGCCAAGGAGGATCGACGATCACGCAACAGCTCGCGAAGACGAGCTTTCTGTCCTCCGATCGAAGCATGAAGCGCAAGGCTCAGGAGGTGATCATCTCCTTCTGGCTCGAAGCCTGGCTGACGAAGGACGAGATCCTCTCTCGCTATCTCTCAAGCGTCTATTTCGGCGACGGTGTTTACGGTCTGCGAGCGGCAGCGCGTCATTATTTCAACAGATCGCCCGAGAATCTCACCCTCGCCCAATCCGCAATGCTCGCTGCAGTTGTGCAGGGGCCCTCCCGGCTAACGCCGACGCGTCACCTCGATCGCGCCCAGTCGCGCAGCCGGTTGGTTCTAAAGGCGATGGCGGACACGGGTGTGATCAGCAAGGCGCGGGCCGGGGCAACGAAGCCCGCTCGTCCGATGATCTTGTCCTCGAAGGTACCGACGGGCACCTATTTTGCCGACTGGGTTGCACCATGGGCGCGCGACGCTTTCGAATCCGACTTCGGCGAGGTCAAGGTACCGACGACGCTCGATGCGGACCTGCAAAGGCTTGCCGTCCGGGCGATCGCAAACGCCGGAATTGGCGATGCTCAGGCCGCGCTCGTAGCCATGCGGCCGGACGGGCGGGTCGTCGCGATGGTGGGGGGACGGAGCTATCAGGCGAGCCCATTCAACCGGGCGACGCAAGCGCGGCGTCAGCCGGGCTCGGCGTTCAAGCTCTTTGTCTATCTGGCGGCGTTGCGTGCCGGCTGGACCCCGGACAGCATCATCGAAGACCGGCCGATCACGATCGACGGCTGGACTCCGGCCAATAGCGATCGGGTGTATCGCGGCCCGATTACGGTCCGGGAGGCCTTTGCCCGGTCGAGCAATGCAGCCACCGTGCGCTTGTCGGAGAGCGTGGGTCGCGGGAACGTTCTGCGAGCGGCGCGAGAGCTGGGAATTACCAGCGACCTTCCGAATAGCCCCAGCGTCGCGCTTGGGACGGCCGGAGTCAGCCTTGTCGAACTGACGTCCGCTTACGCTGCGGTCGCCAGCGGTCGCTATCCGATCCGCGCTCGCGGACTTCCCGACCAGCAGGATCCCGGCCGCTTTGCGGGTCTGCTTCAGGGCGGCGGCCGGTTGGACCCGCGCCGCGATTGGTCGCCGATGCTCGACCTCCTCTACGCCGCGGCCAATGACGGTACCGGGCGGCGCGCGGCCATGGCGGTACCGACCTTTGGCAAGACCGGCACTAGTCAGGACAATCGTGACGCCTTGTTCGTCGGCTTCGCAGGCAATCTTGTCGTGGGTGTCTGGGTCGGCCGTGACGACGACAAGCCGCTCGGCGGCAAGATCAGCGGCGGGACTGCGCCGGCGCAAATCTGGCATAGCTTCATGGTTCCCGCCATTGCCGTGGACGGCCGGGCCGGGCCGCCTCTTCCCGTTCAGTTCCGCGCGCCTCAGAGGCGAAAGGCGCGCCAGAGTCCCCTGCCTGAAGAATGGACCGAAGGCGCAGAGCCGTTCCGCGAAGTCATCGAACAGATCGAAAATATGTTCGAGGACAACTGAGCGAGGTTAACGCGCGGTAACCGGTGCCTTTAAAGGTTTCGCAACTCCGATCTCTTAATCGTCCCTTCGACCTGCATGTGGACGCAGGCGGGGTGGTCTGACCCCAACTGGACGAAGGAGACCGGATATGTTGAAGTTTCTGAAGCTGATCAAGAACGAGGAAGGCGCGACCGCCATCGAGTACGGCCTCATCGCCGCTCTGATCGCCGTTGCTTGCATTGGCGCGTTGTCGAGCGTCGGTTCGAAGCTGAATGCGACCTTCACGAATGTGAGCAGCGCTCTCGACACCTGATTTCGAGTTCTTTGCTCTCAAGGACGGCGGCGTCGAAAGGCGCCGCCGTTTTTCTTTGTCGTAGAAAATTCGTGGTTAACGCAGCGAAACCTGCCGTCTTAGGACATCCGCAACCAGTTTGGGTTCAATTAGCCACGGCGCGGTTCCTCACGAATCGTGCGGGACAGCGTTCCCGAATGTGTGTGGCTAAGGGAGATTACCATGTTGAAGTTTCTGAAGCTGATCAAGAACGAGGAAGGCGCGACCGCCATCGAGTACGGCCTCATCGCCGCTCTGATCGCCGTTGCTGCCATTGGCGCACTGACGAGCGTCGGTTCGAAGCTGAACAGCACGTTCACGAACGTCAGCAGCGCGCTCGACACCTGATTTCGAGCAAGCTTTCAAACGGAGCGGCGGCGCCGAAAGGCGCCGCCGTTTTCGTATGTGCCCTAACCTGGCTTACCAAGGTTCACGCCTCCCTCCGCGATCATAGTCGCGGTCGTGGAACCTATCTCTCTCCATCGGCCGGTCTCGATTGAAGTCGCTTGCAGGCCCTCGGTTGGGCCTAGATCCTCGCTCCGACCAACGTTCGTGGCGGTCCCAGCTCCCAAAGCGTTCGAGTTCGTCCTGGATTATATCCACCCGATACCCGCCCAAGCGCGTATCGAACCTTAGCTGATCCCAATCGAGCGGATAATAGCGGTCGTCCAGGCCGAGGAAGCCGCTGCCGGATTTGAGGACGGCATAGACGACCTTCCCCCGGAACTTGTCGACCATGAAATTGTGGACAGAGCCCAGCCGATCGCCATTGCGGTCGTAGACTGGCGTGCCTTCCACCTTGTTCGACGCGATCAGCCGTTCGGTTTCATCACGGGGAATTCCTCGGCGATCGTCGTCGGGCCCGAAGCCCTCGTCGCGCCTGGAAGGGGCCGGCCCGGAACTCTCATCACCGAGCAGGCTGCTCCAACCGCGCCGTCGCCCCGGACTCATCGCGCGTCGGTCGCCGCTGAAGAAAGCGCCGCGATCGCGGTCTCGATAGTCGCTGGAGCGGCGGTCTTCACCGCTCATCAGATCATCATCGCGCCAGTCCTGACGAGGCATAATTCTTCTCCTTGTCTGTCGTTCAAGCGGCGCGACTGCCGTGCACGCGGTCTTTGCCGGCGCGCTCAAAGGCGGCCGCACTTAACGTATCAATCGCTGATGAAGATGCCCGTTCCGCCGCTGGTCGCGGTGGCAATACCAGTGGTCGAGACGCTAGCGCGAAGCGGTCCGCGAGCCTGCCGGTGACGGGTAGAGCGAGTCCCCGCCAAGGGCGCGATAAAGCTCGACCTGGTTGAGCGCGGCCGTCAGCCGCCCAAGAGCAAGAGCGCGCTGTGCCGTGTAATAGTTTCGCTGTGCATCGAGCGCATCGAGGAAGGGATCGATGCCTTCGCGATAACGCGCCTCGCTCAGGATATAGGCGTCGCCAGCGGATTCCTTCTGCATCTGTCGCGCGGCGACCAGCTGGTTGATCGTGCCCTGTCGAGCAAGAGCGTCGGAGACTTCCCGGAAAGCCGTCTGAATGGCTTTCTGATACGTCGCTACGGCCGCTGCGCGCTGCGCCTCCGTCAGACGGACGTTCGCCCGCCCGGCGCCGGCGTTGAAGATCGGGTAGGTGACGTCGCCCCCGCCGCTCACCCCAATCGCACTGAACAGGGCTCCGAGCGAGCTGCCCGCAAGGCCGAGCAGCGTATTGAGAGAGATGCGCGGGAACAAAGCGGCGCGGGCGGCGCCCATGTCTGCATTCGCGGCGCGCAAATCATATTCCGCCTGCACGACGTCAGGACGACGCAGCAGTACGTACGAATCTGTCCCTGCCGGAACCGGTGCTACAGTCCCAGCGGCCTCCTCGATAGATTTCGGGAGGAGGCTAGGGTCGATCGGCGCTCCGACCAGCAGTTGGAGCAGGTTCGCGTCCTGGGCCAGCGCGGTCCGTTGGTCCGCCAGATCGGCGCGAGCGGCAGCGAGGATCTGCTCGGCCTGTCGGAGGTCGGTTCGAGGAGCGATGCCCCCTTCCAGCCGAAGGCGCGTCAGTCTCACGACTTTCTCGCCCAGCGTTTCCGTATCTTGTGCAATGCGCAGCAGGCTGGCGTCCGAGCCATAGGTCAGCCAGGCCGTCGCGATATCGGACACAAGTGTGAGCCGGGTCGCGCGCGCACCCGCTTCTGTTCCCAGGTAGCGGTTCAGCGCGGCATGGCTTTGCGACCGGATGCGGCCGAAAAGGTCGAGCTCGAAGCTCGGCACCTGGATTCCCGCTGCGTAGGTCGCGTCGAGGCCCGAACCCGTGTCCCGCGTCGTGACGTTGACGCTGCCGGCGGCATTCACCTCGGGAAACTGGTTCGCGCGCTGAATATGAT
>JBKPKE010000124.1:0-5642 GCA_046730955.1 Pseudomonadota bacterium | reverse complement strand
GAAAAAGAATTGGGTGATTGCCCGGTCGGCGCCCGCGTCGACCTTACGCTTCAGGTTCTCGAGGTCGAAAGCGCGGTCGCTCGAGTCCGGATGGATTTCCGGATAGGCGGCGACGGAAATGTCGAACGGCGCGACGGCCTTCAGGCCCGCAACGAGATCGCAGGCATCGCGATACCCTTCCGGGTGCGGCTGATATTTGGTTCCGGCTTCAGGCGCGTCGCCGCGAAGAGCGACGATATTGCGCACGCCGAGGTCCCAATACTCGCGGGCAATCTCGTCGATCTCACCTTTGCTGGCGCCGACGCAGGTCAGATGGGCGGCGGGCGTCAGCGACGTCTCCTTGAGGATTCGCTCCACGGTCTGGTGAGTGCGCTCGCGGGTCGACCCGCCTGCGCCGTAGGTCACGGAGACGAAGCGAGGATGCAGCGGCTCCAGCGTCTTCACCGACTCCCAGAGCGTCTCTGCCATCTTTTCGGTCTTGGGCGGGAAGAATTCAAAGCTGACCTGGATGTCGCCCCGAGCCTCCGCAAACAAGGGCGCGTGATTGGCGAGGCTTTCGACGCGGTTCATGCCGCCCGCCGACGCCGCTCGGCGGCCTTGAGTCCCCGCCACAAGGTGACCGTTAGCTCGCCGCCTTCGAGATGCTCGATACGGTCGATCACAAGCCCAGCGGACCTGAACCAGCCGGCCATGGTGTCGTCGTCGAAGCCCAGGCGAATGTGCGCATCCGTGGACCGCAGCTCTTCGCGCTCATGTGCTGCGAAATCGACGACCAGCAGGCGGCCCCCCTGGGCGAGGACCCGGCCCGCTTCCGCAATCGCCGCGGCGGGCGAATGGGCATAGTGAAGCACCTGGTGGATGATCACCGTGTCGGCGCTGACGTCGTCGAGCGGGAGGGCGTTCATGTCGCCCTGACGAAGGCTCGAAGGGATACCCGCCGCCTCCAGCTTCACCCTGGCGAGCCGCAGCATCTCCGACGAGCGATCGATCCCGATCGCCAATAGGGCATTACGGCCGAACAACTCGATCATCCGGCCTGTACCGGTGCCGATGTCCACGAGGCGACCTAGTGGCTGGTCATTCAATGCGCCGGCAATGGCCTGCTCTACCTCGCTCTCGGCCACATGGAGCGAACGAATCTGATCCCAGACCTCCGCATGCGACGTGAAATAACGCGATGCGGCTTCCGCTCTCTCGACGCGGATGCGGTTGAGCTTGGAAGCGTCCGTCTCGAACAGATCGTTGGACGCCCCGTCCGCCCACGCGTCGATCAGGTCGAACATCGGTGCAGTTCGCTCGCTGCTCGCAATCTTCAGGAAGACCCAGCTGCCTTCCTTCCGGCGTTCCACCGCACCGGCATCGGCAAGGATGCGGACATGGCGCGACACGCGAGGCTGGCTCTGTCCAAGAAGAACCGCGAGTTCGCCGACGGAAAGCTCCATTCGCCGAAGCAGCGCGAGGATACGCAACCGCGTCGGATCGGCGAGAGCCTGCAGGAGGTCGGCGAGTGGAAGCGCGTCCATCGTCCAAAGCTGATATAAAGAAAACTTTATATGTCAATGAAACGTAGATGCGAAACTGCAGCCCAAGTGACACAATTGCCAATTGCGCCGCTCTTTGCCCCTCTGTAATGGCGCGCGCTGGCCTAAGCGACTATCGCGACTGGCCGAGCCCAGCCCTGGATGGGTTTTTGAGGGAGTGGAACGATCATGAAGAAGATTGCAGTGACCGTTGCGGTCCTCGCGCTCGGTCTGGCCGCGTGCCAGCCGAAGGCGGAAGACAATGCCGTTGGGAACGAAGCGAATGTCGAGGACGCGGCCAACGCTGACGTCAACGCGGCGACCAATGACGCAGTCGACGCCAGCAACGCTGCCGACAACGCTCTCGACGCGGCGAGCAACGCAATCGACAACGCCGGCCAGGCTGTCGAGAATGCGGGCGCGGCCGTAGCGAACGCAACTGACAACGCGACGCACTAAGCGGTTCGCTAATCCTAAGGGGGTCGCGCGCCAGCACGGCACGCGGCCCCCTTTTTTCGGTCAGGTGATTAAATGCACAAGACGGGCCTACTGCTCCTGATCCTGATCCTCACCGGCTGTCAGCGCGATCCGGCCGCGCCCACGGCCGAAGAAAATCGGCAGCTCGACGAGGCGGCCAACCTGTTGAACGAGGCTCCAGCCAATCTCGAAGCCATCGACGATGGCGGGCTCGGGGAATCCAATGGGGTTGCGGAACCTGCACCGGAGCCGCAGCGCTAGGGTCTAAGCAGCGTATTCAGGATCTGGCCGACGGCCATGGTGGTCGGGTCCACGCGATACAGGTAGCCCTGATCGTAGATGTAGCGGGACCGGGGATCGAGCACGGAGCTATAGCGATCCCGGATGGGGTAGGGCAGCTGATGGTAGCCGATGAGGCCGCCATAGCCTCTCGGCACGCGTTGACCGACGTCGAACAGTTTCTTGTACCGGCCCGGTGGCATGCATTCCGCATTCTTTTTCGCAAGCCCCGGCGGGCAGCCGCCGACGCCAGAGCCGACAGCCCCGGAATTGCCCGTTTGATGCGGGTTGCCGTGGCCGTGCTTGGCGAGCGCCGGGCCTGCCGAAACGAAAGTTGCGGCGCAAACGACGAGAAGCAGCCTGTTCATGTCCCGATTCTCCCGCCGCACTGGTGAACAGGTCCTGACGGCCTATCGTTAGCGGCGCTATAAGGAATTCCCGCCTTTCGGGCGGTTGCCCGACCCTGCCTTGCGGTCTAGAGGGCCGCCAACTCGCGCCGGTCCTCGGTGCCTATCCAAAAAAAGGAAGCGGCAGCTCAATGGCTCGCAAGAAGATTGCTCTCATCGGTTCCGGGATGATCGGCGGGACGCTCGCCCACCTCGCAGCGAAGCGAGAGCTCGGCGACATCGTCCTTTTCGACATTGCCGAGGGTATTCCGCAGGGCAAAGCGCTGGACCTCAGCCAATGCGGGCCGATCGAGGGATTCGACGCCAGGATTAGCGGCACCAACGATTATGCCGACATTGCCGGCGCAGACGTGGTGATCGTCACGGCCGGCGTTCCGCGCAAGCCGGGCATGAGCCGCGACGACTTGCTTGGAATCAACCTCAAGGTGATGAAAGCCGTGGGTGCGGGCATCAAGGAACATTGCCCGGACGCATTCGTGATTTGCATCACGAACCCGCTCGACGCGATGGTCTGGGCGCTTCGCGAGTTTTCGGGACTGCCGCACAACAAGGTCGTCGGCATGGCAGGCGTGCTCGACAGCGCCCGCTTCGCGACATTCCTCGCGCAGGAGTTCAGCGTCTCGGTAAAGGACGTGAACGCATTCGTTCTGGGCGGTCACGGCGATACGATGGTCCCCGTAACCAGCTACACGACCATCAGCGGTATCCCGGTCGACGATCTCGTGAAGATGGGCCGGTCGTCCAAGGAAAAGATCGACGAGATCGTGAAGCGCACCCGCGGCGGCGGCGGGGAGATCGTCGCGCTGCTCAAGACCGGATCGGCCTATTACGCCCCCGCAACCAGCGCGATCGCGATGGCCGAAGCCTATCTTGGCGACCAGAAGCGCATCCTGCCCTGCGCCGTCTATGTCGATGGCAAGTACGGCCTGGACGGCGTCTATGTCGGCGTGCCGGTGGTGATCGGTGCTGATGGCGCGGAGGAAGTGATCGAGATCGCTCTCGACGAAGAGGCGAAGCAGAACCTTCAGGTCAGCGTGGATGCGGTGAAGGAGCTGCTGGTCGCCTGCAAGCAAATCGACGGTAGTCTCGCCTAGGCCCGGTAGAAATGAGCTATGGTGTTCGCGAGTAAATGAGCATTCTTGTTGCCCCTGATGGAATGAAGGGAGGTCCAAGATGTTGCTTTCACTGGCCGCAACGGCCCTCGCTAGCGCCGCTGCAGCGCCCGCTGCGATCGCTCCAGACCCGCTTACCGGCTTGTTCATCGCGGCCTGCCTCGATGGAAGCGCCGTGACTGGCGGAGCCACTCCGATGGAGTTCGACGCGCTCCCGATCGCACTTCGTAGCCGTCTCGGACAGCCGAGTGCCGGGAAGGTCTGGAAACTGGCTGTTCCGGGAGACGCCTATCTCTATTCGCTCAAATACACCGAGCGAGGCTGGGGGCCGAATGCCTGCGGGGTTGCGTCCAAGAACCTTGCGCTTCAGTCCGCTTCGGCCGCAGTAGAAAGTCGCCTTCGCGGCGTGTCCATGCCCGGATCCTACGCATCGAAGGAATGGGTCGACGAAAAGGCGGGTTATCGCGCACTCGCTACCCGGACAGGCGGGTTCACAATTCTTCAGATCAACATGCAAAACCAAAGCCAGACGGAGGCCCAGGCACCACGATGAGCATACTCGTCGACCGCAACACAAAGGTTATCACTCAGGGAATGACCGGCGAGACCGGGACTTTTCACACGCGTCAGGCCCTCGATTATGGGACGCAGATGGTCGGGGGAGTCACGCCGGGTAAGGGTGGGACCGAGCATCTTGGTCTCCCCGTATTCGACACGGTGAAGGAGGCCGTCGAGCGGACCGGTGCGACGGCGAGCGTGATCTATGTTCCGCCGCCCTTTGCGGCTGATTCCATCCTCGAGGCGATCGACGCCGAAGTGCCCCTGATCGTCACGATCACCGAGGGAATCCCGGTTCTCGACATGGTACGTGTGAAGCGCGCGCTCGACGGGTCCCAGTCGCGGCTGATCGGTCCGAATTGCCCCCGCGTACTCACGCCCGACGAGTGCAAGATCGGCATCATGCCGGGCAACATCTTCAAGAAAGGCAGTGTCGGCGTCGTGAGCCGTTCGGGTACGCTGACCTATGAAGCGGTGTTCCAGACCACGAACGAGGGCCTCGGCCAATCGACCGCGGTCGGCATCGGCGGC
Source organism: Pseudomonadota bacterium (assembly GCA_046730955.1). GTDB lineage: Bacteria > Pseudomonadota > Alphaproteobacteria > Sphingomonadales > Sphingomonadaceae > Sphingomicrobium. Next base: position 758 of record JBKPKE010000124.1, on the reverse strand, counting down.
GATCCGGTAAAGGGGACCGAATTCATCGATGTCCTCGAGATGTTCCTCGCTGACGATGAGACCGAGTCGATCATCATGATCGGTGAGATCGGCGGAAGCGCTGAAGAAGAGGCTGCGCAATTCCTTGCCGACGAAGCGAGACGCGGGCGCAGGAAACCGGTTGTCGGCTTCATCGCTGGCCGGACGGCCCCCCCCGGGCGGCGAATGGGCCACGCGGGCGCCATCGTGTCGGGCGGCAAGGGCGACGCGGAGAGCAAGATCGCGGCTATGGAAGCAGCTGGAATTACCGTCTCTCCAAGCCCATCTGAGCTGGGCAGGACCCTCAAAGAACTTCTGGTCGCGGCCTAGTTCCGGTCGAACGGAGACAAGAGTTGAACGACGCCCCTGATATTGTCGAACGTGAGGCCGGCCCCAGCTGGGCTCGTCCAAACTGGCCGATAGCCGAGCTGGACGACATCAATCTGGGCCTCGATCCTACGCAGGCGACGATCGAAGCCTTCAAGAAGGCGGCGACGGAAAAGGCCGCCTCGGCGTCGCCTTCCGCAGACGCGGACGCAGTTCGGCGGGCGGCGGAAGACAGCATTCGCGCAATGATGCTGATCCGGACGTACCGGGTGCGCGGGCATCTGGCGGCGAAGCTCGATCCGCTGGGTTTGCATCACTCTGAACTGCCCGCGGACCTAACGCCTGAATATCACGGGTTCACGCCCAACGACCTAGACCGGCCGATCTGGGTCGGCGGGGCGCTGGGTTTCGAA
>JBKPKE010000123.1:0-13685 GCA_046730955.1 Pseudomonadota bacterium | reverse complement strand
ATGCAGATGAGCGTGCTAGACGATGTGCGAGCGCTGGTCGCACGGCTCTCTCCCGGGCCCGTGTGCGATGACTGCATCGCCGAGCGGCTCGAACTCTCGGTGCGGCAACACGCCAACCACAAGACACGGGAGCTCGCCGGTCAGGACGGTTTCGAGCGAACCAAGGGGCCTTGCAGCCTCTGCGGCGGAACCAAACTCGTCATCCGCCGCGGCTAGGCAGGTCCGGTTATCGAAGCGCCCGCCCTCATGTAGCGGCGACGTGCGCGGCGGCGGTCATTTCCCGATGATCGCACGGTACACGCTGCGTGGACTGATGATCGTGGGACACCGGAGGACCTGCGTCCGGTACGCCGAGGGCCTCGGGGACGCCCGCCAGGCGGGCGAGCCTGATCACCTCCATCTCCCAGCACAGGAAGGAAGCTCGTTTCTCATCCTCGAGCTCGTAACGGTCATAGGTGCGTTCAAGCCCCTTCTTCACGTGGTTGAGCATGGCCTCGGCAGTTTCATAGTCGATGCGTAGCCGCTTGGTGTTCGAGCGCATGGTTCGCCGAAGATCATGGGGAGTGAACCGTTCGATCGGACCTCCTGCAATCCTTTCCATTCGCTTCCGCACGCGCCTCAGCGCCTTATGCCAGGTGTCCCTTGACCGCGGTCCGTCTCGAATCGGCGCGGGGAAGGTCCATTCGCCATCCGACTGCATGAGGCTGCGGCCCCACGGCCCCAACGCAATGCGACGCTCGACGCCGTTCTTCGTACGCTCGGCGGGAATGATCCAGAGAGGACCGGCAAGCTCGCTCGACCGGGCCTCGGCGACTTCGCTGAGGCGGGCGGCTGTGAGCAGCCACATGAGCATTCCTCGCTGATAGTCACGCTCTTCTTCTGCAAGCGCAGCCAGGAACCATTGGATCTCCTGCAGCGACAGCTGGCGCGCCCTGGGCGTCTCCGGGAACTTGAGGTCATGGAGACGCCGGGACGGGTCATCCTTCAGGCCTACTTCCATCCCTCGCAGCGATGCCGCCCATCCGAAGAACACCTTCAGCTCGGCCGCGAGACGGTTGGCGCGGATCCTGGCGACCTTGCCCTTCCGGACGACGAGCTGGACGAGGTCGTTCTCCGTGACGTCATAGATGATCCTCCCGAAAAGCCGCGGGGCAACATCGCTCCGGTAGATCCGCAGCTTGTCGAAAATGGTCCTCGGCTTGTTGACGCGCTTGGCGCGGGATGAGCGCCCCTCCCGCACGGCGACCATGTAGAGCTTGTGGGCTCTATCCACCGTCATCGAGTTGGCTCGTGCGGCCTCCTTTGCAGCGTCGCGGGGGTCCAGCCCGGCTTCGACTTGCTCGTTGAGCGCACGCGCCCATTCGCGCGCCTCGGCGATGTTGATCCGCGGGTACAGGCCGAAGCGCATCGTGGCGCAGCGCTGCTGCCCCGGCAGGTGGCGGCGATATTTCCACGTCTTCTTGCCCCCGGGCGTGACCTCCATACGGAGCCCGGTCACTTCGGGGTCGCAAAGACGGCCTCGTGTCAGCTCGTCGATCGCCGCTGGCGTGAACCGCCTGGAACGGCCGCGAGTCGTCATCGGCCGTACTTCCAGTCGTGCGCCGAGCGCGGAAAAAGAAACATTCGCGACATGAATCGTGACATAAATCGTGACATAAATCGTGACACAACGGGGGTCCAAACCGGGCAAATCCGGTCCTGCCGAGTCCAACTCCCGACATTGATGTTTCTTGATGAAGTCACTGATTTCACGCCGAATCATGAGGATTCGGCTGGCTGGGGCGGCAGGATTCGAACCTGCGAATGCCGGTACCAAAAACCGGTGCCTTACCACTTGGCGACGCCCCAGCAGGCGGCCCGTCGATGCGGGGAAGGCGCGCTTATAGCCAGGACGTTTCTCAAGGGAACCCCAGCTTAGCGATACGCGCGACTATCGTGTAAAGGAGCGCCATGGCCGAGAGCAGCATCCGCGACTTCCACGCTCACATCTATTTCGATGCCGACCAGCTCGATCGCGCTCAGGCGCTCGGCACTGCGGCGCGCGAACGCTTTGGAGTTCGCGTCGGTCATTTCCATTCGAACCCCGTCGGGCCGCATCCTCGCGGAAGCTGCCAGCTCACCGTCCTGCCCGAGCAGTTCGGAGAATTCGCCCAATGGATCACGCTCAATCGCAACGGGCTGACCATCTTCGCTCATGCGAGCACGGGCGAAGATTATGCGGACCACACGGAACATGTGATCTGGTTCGGCCCGAGCGAGACGCTCGACCTGTCGATATTCGCCGAGACGGTTTAGCGCTTAGGCGACCAGTTCGGTCCAGCCGTATGGATCCGGAGAATTTCCGCGCTGGATGTCGACCAGAGCTGAGCGCAGACGCATCGTCATTGATCCGACCGACTGGCCTCCGATCGTGAACCCGCCGTCGATCCCTTTCACACGGCCGATCGGAGTGACGACTGCCGCCGTCCCGCATGCGAACGCCTCCGTCAGATGCCCGCTTCGCGCATCGGCCGCCCACTGCTCGATCGAATAAGGCTCCTCGCGAACGGTCAATCCCATGTCGCGGGCCAGCGTCAGTAGCGAATCCCGAGTCACTCCGTGAAGGATGGTGCCGTCGAGCGGTGGAGTCCGGATTGAGCCGTCGTCGAACACGAAGAAGACGTTCATGCCGCCGAGCTCTTCCACCCAGCGCCGTTCGATCGCATCCAGGAAGACGACCTGGTCACAGCCATGCCGCGTGGCTTCGGCTTGCGCGATGAGGCTTCCGGCGTAATTGCCGCCGCACTTCGCCTCGCCGGTTCCGCCCGGCGCCGCGCGGACGTACTCACGCGTCACCCACAGCGACACGCTCTGCGCATCGCCCTTGAAGTAGCGCCCTACGGAAGACGCGATCACGGCATAGATGAATTCAGTCGACGGTCGCATCCCGAGGAATGAGCCGTTCGCGATCATGAACGGCCGCAGGTAAAGCGAGCCGTCTTCCGCGCTGGGAATCCATTCCCGATCAGCCCTCACAAGTCCGCGGACGGATTCGAGGAACATGTCTTCGGGAAGCGGAGGCATTGCCATCCGGATCGCCGACTTCGCGAAGCGTCTGGCGTTCGCGTCCGGGCGGAAAAGCGCAGCGCCGCCGTTCGGCCGGCGGTAAGCCTTCAACCCCTCGAAGATCTCCTGGGCATAATGCAGGACGGGCGAGGCCGGATCCATCTTGAACGGATGGCGCGCAGTGATGCGGGCGTCGTGCCAGCCCTCCTGCTCGTCATATTCGATGATCGCCATGTGATCGGTGAACACCCGGCCAAAACCCGGGTCGGCAAGCAGGCGGGTGCGCTCCTCGGCGGGGACCGGCTTGGTCGTGGGTTCAAAGGCGAGACCCGTGTCTTCCACCTCGTAGACATCGCCGATCATGTATCGCCTTTCCTTCAGAGGCGACTAGTGCAGCGTCGCTTCGCTAGCAAGTTTGGCCGCCTTGGCCTCCTCGGCCAGCTCCGCGCCGCGGCGCGACGCGGCGGAGATCGTTAGACTGACCAGCTTGTCGAGAACATCATCCCGGCTAAGCACAGCGAGACCCGCCTCGGTCGTTCCGTTCGGGCTTGCCACGCGCCGCACCACGTTATCCATGCTTTCCTGTGTCGTCGCCGACATCCAGGCCGTGCCAAGGACCGTTTCGAGTGCGAGCGTTCGGGCGAGCTCCTCGGAGAGTCCCTTCTCGGCTCCGGCCTTGGCGAGAGCCTCGATAAATCGCGCGACATAGGCCGGCCCGGCGCCCGCCACCGATCCGATGGCGGCAAGGCTCGATTCCTTGTTCGTCCACATTGTGAAACCGAGCATTGCGAAAAGCTGTGAGAGTTCGTCACGCACATCGTTCGAGACGTCATCGCTGTAGAGGCCGGTAACGCCGCGGCGGACCGCAACGGGAATGTTCGGGACAGCGCGAACGATCGCTCCTGCATTTGGAAAGCGCTCACGAATTGACGCCGCTTCGACGCCTGCCAGCAACGACACGACCGTCGTGGGACCGCTGACCCACCCGCTGAGCTTCGGCGCGACCTCGTCAAGCTGCTGCGGCTTGAAGCCGAGGATTACCAGCCTGGGCTGCCGGCCCGCGGCGCCGAATTGCGTCACAACGTTGAGGCCGTCCACGGGCTTTCCGCTGGGGCGGATAACGACCGCCCCGCTGAGATCGGCGCCGGCGCTGCGCCAGCCTTCCACCATGGCTCCGGCCATATTGCCGCAGCCGACGAACCAGATCGGATTCAGAGTCAGGTCAGGCCTCCCCGTGCGTGTCGATGAGCGCCGCGGCGATGGCTTCGCCCGGCGATTTTCCGCCCCAGAGCACGAACTGGAAAACGGGATAGAAGCGCTCACACTCCTCGAGCGCCGCTTCGATGATAGCTTCGGCCTGATCGAGGGTCAGCCCGTCGTTCTCGCGCGTGTCCAGGATCGTCGCGTGACGGAAGACGATCAGCCCGGAGCCCGACCACATTTCGAAATGGCCGAGCCAGAGCTGTTCGTTGATCAGGCCGAGGGACTCGTAGAGGGCCTGGCGCTTTTCGGGCGTAGCCTTGATGTCGGGAAACGCGAGGAACTGCAGCACCTGGTCCTCCGGCCGCCAGACCCCTCGCAACTCATATTGCGTCCAGCTGCCGGTGGCCGAGGCCACGATCTCGCCCTCGCCCGATCGCTCGCACGCCCATCCGCGCGCCTCGAAATATTGCTCGAGGACCTCGATCGGAGCGCCATCGTCCCGCTCTTCCTGGATTTCTTCGTCGCTCAGATCATGCCTCCGGGGAGCCCTTGGGCTTGCTCGCACGCTTGGTCCCGGCGACCGATCCGGAGACCTTCGCCTCGAGCGCCGCAATCCGGCTCTTCAGGACTTCATTCTCGTCGCGCGCGGCAGCGGCCATTGCCTTGACGGCTTCGAACTCGTCGCGGCTGACGAAATCCGCGCCCGCCATCCATTCGCGCATTTTTTCGCGCATGGAGGACTCGGCCTCGCGGCCCATACCCGCCATGGTCCCGGCAACGCCGTTCACCATCTTCACCAAGTCGTCGAACATCCTGTTCTCGGACTGCATGTCGCTCTCCTCGCCTCTAATGGGCTGCCGGGCGGCTGATTGCCGCAGTTTGCAGCCAAATAGGGAGGAGAGGCGCGGTTAGCCAGTAGTCTGTTGATCAGAGTGCCGCGAACGCAGTCCGGTCGAGCGAACCCTGTTCCGGCAAGACGACGCGAAGTTTCCTCTTCGCGAAGTCGATCGAAACTTTCTCGAAGCCTCGGAGAGCATTCATGCCAAGCATGAGGGCGGGCTTCTCTTGAAGACCGAGACGTCCAAAAGCGTGCGAATCAGCAAAGACGATTGGAAGGTCCTTGAGGGTCACCCCGCCGACCTCCAGCTCACGGACGACAATATATTTGCCGCTGATCTTGCCCCCGGTCACCGAGGTGAGCTCCACGTCGCCGGACTGCTTGGCCTTGCGGAACAGCTTTAGACGAAGCGCTTCATTTCCGACGGAAATCTGCGCACCAGTGTCGACCACAATCGTCAACGGAACGTGATTGGCCCTGGCATTGGCAAGAATGAGCCGCCCGTTCTGGATACGGCCCGTGACGACGATCGTGCCGCCGATGTCAGGCATCCTCGGCGAGGAGGGAACGATGGTCAGCGTCTGCTTCTTGAAGTCGAACAAGATGCGCTGGGAATGGAGCGAGTCGAGGCCCAGGATTCCGTCGGCGCCCATATTTTCCGCTTCGAGCAGCGGGGCTTCGACATTCCGAACCTGCTTCGAAGCGACATCGATGACGGGAACGTTCGCAGTCCCGACTTCCGACACTTCGCTCACACTATGCAGCAGGGCCGTGTCGGTAGTGGTCAGCCGAAGTTCGCGCGCTAGTTGACGGGAGATCGCAGTGCGGTCCGCGCCGGTGTCTACAAGAAACCGATAGGGCCCGTGTCCGGCAACACGGACGGGGACGGTCATCCTGTCGTAACCGTCCTTGCGAAAGCGCAGGTCCGTCGCCTGCGTCACATTGTCGACCTGGTCCGGCTGAGACACCGCATCATATTGCTGCGTCTTCACCGGCTGCGCGCTCAACGGAGTCACGGTGCCGAGCGCCACGACCGCAGCCGCTGGGAGAAGTCGAATCATCCCGCACCCCTTTCAGGAAGCGGGTGTTATACCACGCTCATACGCCTGAGGATATTTTTTCGACAAACGGCCTTCAGCCGAGCAGGCTCGTTCCCGCGCCCGGGTTGAGGCTGCCGATGCTGGAGTTGAGCGCAAAAGCGAAGCACAACCAGAGCAGGTAGGGCACGAGCAGCCAGCCAGCGATCGGACGGATCCGACGAAAGAGGCTCGCCGCGGCCAAGGCGATCACCAGCATCGTGATGATCATGTACTTGCCGAGGAGGATGTCGTGGGCGCCGAAGAAGACCGGCGACCAGGCGAAATTGATCGCGAGCTGAAGGAAAAAGAGGATCAGTGCAGTGCGCCGGATAGGAGTCTCCGGCGTAGCGAGGATCATCGCCAAAGAAAGACCCATCAGGACGTATAAGGTTGTCCAAGCTACTCCGAAGGCCCAGCCGGGCGGCATGAATGGGGGCATTAGGAGCGAGGCGAACCAGTCGTTCCCATAGCCGGAGTTGGACAACCAGCCGCTAGCGGAACCGGCGAGGACGATCGCTGGTACCGTAAGCAGGGCAATCTTCGCCCAACTGCGAGTTTCCATCACCGCCTCAGCCATCCTTCGTCGCTCCCAGCAGGAATTCCACATTGCCTTCGGGCCCAGTGATCGGGCTCTCGATAATCCCAAGAACTGTCCACCCCTGCGATTCAACCCAGTCTTTAGCCTGTGCGCAGACGCGTTCGTGGACCAATGGATCCCTGACGACCCCGCCCTTCCCCACTTCCTCGCGGCCCGCTTCGAACTGGGGTTTCACCAGGGCAACCAATTTTGCGCCCGTCTTGGCCAGCTTCAATGGCGCTTCGAGTACCTTGGGGAGGGAGATGAAGCTCGCGTCGCAGACCACGACGTCGACAGATTCGGGGATGATCGCAGTGTCGAGGTTCCGAGCATTGGTCTGCTCATGGACGACGACGCGCGGGTCCTGCCGAAGCTTCCACGCGAGCTGGTTGGTGCCAACGTCGACCGCGTAAACCTTTGACCCGCCGCGGCTCAGCAAAACGTCGGTGAAGCCACCCGTCGAGCTTCCGACATCGAGCGCGACAGCTCCAGCCACGTCAAAGCCGAAATGCGTCAGCCCATGATCGAGCTTGACCCCGCCGCGCGAGACCCATGGATGATCCTTGCCGCGAACCTCCAGCGGCGCATCCTCGAGCAGCAGGTCGCCGGACTTGGAGAGCTTCTTCTCTCCGCTGAACACCGTGCCGGCCATGATAAGAGCCTGGGCCCGGGTCCGGCTGTCCGCCAGACCACGGCTCACGAGCAGCTGGTCTGCGCGGACTTTGACTACGCCCGCACCCCTTCGACACCCGCGCTGTTCACTCGCAGGGCCTTCAGCACGGTCTCGACGATCTGCGGAGCGTTGAGGCCCGCTTCGTCATACTGCTTCTCCGGCTTCTCATGATCGAGGAACAGATCAGGCAGGCGCATCGTGCGGATCTTGAGCCCGCCGTCGACAAGACCCTCGTCGCTTGCCAGCGTCAGGACGTGGGCGCCAAGCCCGCCGATCGACCCTTCCTCGATCGTCACCGCGACCTCGTGGGTAGTGAGGAGACGGCGGATCAGGTCCTCGTCGAGCGGCTTGGCGAAGCGCAGATCGGCGACCGTGGTCGACAGTCCCTTGGCGTCGAGCGCATCGGCCGCCTTCAAGGCTTCCTGCAGGCGCGTGCCGAGCGACAGGATCGCCACCTTCTTGCCCTCGCGGACGATCCGGCCCTTGCCGATTTCCAGGCGCAGGGGGACCTCGGGGATGGCAACGCCGGTGCCGTTGCCGCGCGGGTAGCGGACCGCGATCGGGCCGCTGTCGTGCAGGGCCATGGTGTGGACCATGTGCACGAGCTCAACTTCGTCGGCTGCCGCCATGACCACGAAGTTCGGCAAGGTACACAGATAGGCTAGATCGAAGCTGCCCGCGTGGGTCGCACCGTCTGCGCCGACCAGGCCGGCGCGGTCCATTGCAAAGCGAACCGGCAGATTCTGGATCGCCACGTCGTGGACGACCTGGTCGTAGGCGCGCTGGAGGAAGGTCGAGTATATCGCGCAGAAGGGTCTGTAACCCTGCGCCGCCAGACCCGCCGCGAATGTGACGGCGTGCTGCTCGGCAATGCCGACGTCGAACATGCGATCGGGGAATTTCTCGGCAAACTTGTCGAGGCCTGTGCCGGACGGCATGGCGGCCGTGATCCCCACCACTTTGTCGTCGCGCTCCGCTTCCCCGATCAGCGCCTTGGCGAACACCGAAGTGTAGCTTGGAGCCCCCGGGGCGGCCTTGGCCTGGACCCCCGAGACGACGTCGAACTTGACGACGCCGTGATATTTGTCGGCCGCATTCTCGGCGGGCGCGTAGCCCTTGCCCTTCTTGGTGACGACGTGGACCAGCATCGGTCCTTCTTCAGCCTTTTTGACGTTTTCGAGCACCTCAACGAGCGCCCGCACGTCATGGCCGTCGATCGGCCCCACATAATAAAAGCCGAGCTCATCGAACAGCGTACCGCCGGCGACCATGCCGCGAGCAAACTCTTCCATGCGTCGCGCCGCCACGTGCAGCGGTTCCGGCATGGCCCGGGCGAGCTTCTGCGCCAGCCGCCGCGGCGCCAGATATTTCCCTGAGCTAACCAGACGGGCGAGCGAGTTGCGTAGCGAACCGACGGGCGGCGCAATCGACATGTCATTGTCGTTGAGGATGACGATGAGCCGATTACCCGCGGCAGCGGCGTTGTTCATCGCCTCATAGGCCATGCCGGCGCTCATCGCTCCGTCGCCGATGACCGCAACAGCCTTGCCGGGCGCACCGGAAAGCTTGTTGGCGATCGCAAAGCCGAGTGCAGCGGAGATGGACGTGGAACTATGCGCCGCACCAAATGGATCGAACTCGCTTTCGGCGCGTCGTGTGAAGCCGCTGAGCCCGCCGCCCTGGCGAAGAGTCCGGATACGGTCGCGCCGGCCGGTGACGATCTTGTGCGGATAGGCCTGGTGGCCAACGTCCCAGATTAGCTTGTCGTTGGGTGTGTCGAACACATAGTGGATTGCGACGGTCAGTTCGACCACACCAAGGCCAGCGCCGAGATGGCCACCGGTAACAGAGACGGCCGACACCACCTCCTGCCGCAACTCGTCGGCAAGCTGCGGAAGCTGATCCTTGGACAGCTTGCGGATGTCTTGCGGATACTGAACGCTATCCAGCAAAGGGGTTTCGGGCCGGTCGGACATGGCCGCGGACTTATCCGGAAGCGACGCCTCTGTCACCAACATGCCCGATTTGCCGGGCGATTTCAGCGATTCCTCAGGAATTGCTCAGAAGGAAATCAACGGTCGCCGCAGTCGCCGCAGGTTCCACGGACCTCGATGACCGGCCGCGCGGATGAGAAGCCTGCGTTCGCAGCAGCCTTCCGGACCCCGCCCGAGAGCGCGTCGTCGTCGATATGGACCGCTTGTCCGCAGTTGTCGCAGATCAGAAAGATGCAATCGTGCAAGCAATCGGGATGCGCATTCGCGATATAGGCGTTGGCGCTCTCGACCCGCCGCGCCAAATTGGCGCCGACGAATAGGTCGAGGATCCGATAAACGCTGTTGGCCGCGACGCGCCGGTCCAGGTTCTTCGAAACGGCCTCAGCAATGTCGTAGGCACTTGCGGGACGATCGAAGCTTGCAAGGGCCTCGAAGACGGCCGCCCGCATGTCGGTCCACTGCTCGCCACGACTGGTCAGGTGCTCACGAGCAGCGTCGCGAAGCGACTCGCCCTGATGCAGGTGGTGCTTGTGCGCGGCCATGAGCATGGAATTAAACCTCGGCCCCAAGGCCCGCAAGGCGCGGAGCCCGGGGACTATTCCGCGGCGATGCGGTTCAGCTGGTGACCGAGCGCGAGGATTCCCACACCGATTACCGTGTAGAGCGCCTCGGTGCCGTCGTGCGGCAAGCTCAGAGCGACCGTCATCACGGCGAGGCCTACTCCCCCGACCGCAATCGGCATCAGGAAACCGTGCTCGAGGGCCCCACGACCGAGCGCAAGCGCGCCAAGGAACATGGCCAGCGTGAGCCCAAGCTCATGGATGATCGGGCTACCGAGGATTCCCCCAGCGGCCGAAAGTAGCGCAAGCAGTACAGCCGTCGTCACGCAGTGCACGAGGCACAATCCAGACAGCGTCATCGCCATTCGATCGAGACGGGAGGTGCTAAGCGCAAGCGACATGTCGGGCCCGCATATAACGACAGGGTTGTGACGTTACAATATTACATTGGCGCATTTGTTCCACGCCTTGTCGTCCACGGCCCGGAGGCCATATGGGCGGGCCAGATGGACTCGGCACTATCCTCTTCCGCGTCGGCTGGCACTGCACCCCGCCAAAAGCGCCCGCTTGCGATCTCAAACTGGCTCTTTGCCGTGGCTTCGCTCGTTTTCCTGATGGTCGTGGTCGGCGGCATCACGCGACTGACGGAAAGCGGGCTTTCGATCACGGAATGGAAACCGGTGACGGGCGCCATCCCCCCGCTGACGCACGCGGACTGGCAGCATGCCTTCGATCTCTACAAGCAGACTCCGGAGTATCGCGAGATCAACGGCCCAGCGGGAATGACCCTCGGGCAATTCAAGTTCATCTTCTTCTGGGAGTGGGTCCACCGGCTGATCGGACGCCTGATCGGCGTCGCCTTTGCCCTTCCCCTCCTCTGGTTCGCAGCCAAGAGATCAATTCCGCAGGCTTACGGCTGGAAGCTCGTTGCCTTGCTCGTACTCGGCGGCCTGCAGGGGTTGCTCGGCTGGTACATGGTGATGTCGGGCCTAGTGGATCGCACGGACGTCAGCCACTTCCGGCTATCAGCGCACCTTCTGCTCGCTTTCGCGATCATGAGCGCCTTGATCTGGGTCGCGTTCGACCTGCGACAGCTAGCGCGGAACGGAGAAAACCGACCGGCGCGACTGAAAGGCCCGGCCGTCGCCACTTTGGGGATTCTCGCGCTCCAGCTCCTTTTGGGAGCGTGGGTCGCGGGCTTGAATGCGGGTCAGGTCGCGAACGACTGGCCAACCATGCAGGGCCGCTTCTTCCCGGAGGGCGTGGACTGGTCCAACGGCGCTCTGTTTGCGCTCACGCACGATCCATATCTGATCCATTTCGTCCATCGCTGGTGGGCTTGGGTCGTCGTGGCTGCACTCGTCATTTTCGGGCGCAATCTACGATCGAGCCCAAATGGACGCAGCGCTTCGATCGCGATCCATTCAGCCTTCGGAACGCAGATACTCCTCGGAATCTTCACCGTATTGAGCGGCGTCGCGATCTGGCTCGCCGCGCTCCACCAGGCGGTTGGCGCGGCCCTGCTCGCATCGACGGTCTGGGGCGCCCACGTTTATGGCAGGCACAACGCGTGAGCACCGTCTCCGTCTATTGCGTATTCGCCAACGCCGACGAGGCGGAGCGTATCGGACGGCTCGTCGTGGAGGAGGGCCTTGCGGCCTGCATCAATGTCTTTTCGCCGTGCCGCTCGATCTACCGATGGCAAGGTGCAGTCGAGACAGCCAACGAAGTGCCTGCAATCCTCAAGACGACCGCGGACACATCGGACGCGCTCGTCGCGCGCATTGCCGGGCTGCACAGCTATGACGTGCCATGCATTGCCGTCTGGCCGATCGAAAAGCTGCTCCTCGGCTACTCTCAATGGGTCGAACAGAACGTTCGAGCGAGCGACTAGCTAGTCGCTGCTCTCCGGTTGATGGGCGAGCAATACGACCTCGGTCTGGTCGCGTAGCTGGCCGTACTTGTACTTGTACGAATAGCCGTAAGCGCTTCGCTCTTCGGTCGACTTGGTCAATGTCGCACCGAGAATCGCGGCTCCTGTTGCCCGGATCCTGTTCAGTGCTTCCAGAGCCGCGCCGGTCCGGGTCTTCCCGCTCTCGACCACGAGGACTACATCGCCGCAGACCGAGGCGATCAAGGGTGAGTCCGCCAGCCCGAGGACGGGCGGCGCGTCCACGATCACCACCTCGAACTGGCTTGATGCTTCGCGAATGATTGCACGGAAGCGACCGCTCGCAAGCAGGTCGGCCGGGTTTGGCGGAACCGGTCCGCATGCCAGCAGACAGAGCTTTTCGTACTGCGTCGCAGTCACGTGGTTGACCAGTTCATCCTCGCTCGTGAGCAGCTTGGTCAGACCCTTGCTGTCCGACAGCGACCGGAATGCAGGCTTCCGCAGATCCGCGTCGATCAAAAGTACGGATCTCCCAAGCCGGGCAAAGTTGTGCGCCAGCGCAACGGCGGTCGACGACTTGCCCTCGGCCGCCCGGGCGCTCGTGACCATCATCGTCTTGGGCACACCCTGTTCGGTGCTGAACCGCAAAGAGGTAGCAACCGTCGCATAGGCTTCCGACGTCGGTGACGTCGGATCCTCGAGCTCTTCGAGAAGCGGCACCTTACGCGCCCGCTTCGGAATGGCGCCGAGGCAGGCCAGGCCAAGCTTGTTCCGGACATCCGAACGCGTGCGAACGGTGTCGTTGATGAATTCCAGGCCAACAGCCGCCAGCACTCCGCCGACCGCCCCCAAGAGGAGCCCGATCAGAACGTTCCAGAACAGGTTAGGCTTGAACGGGCCGGCGGGAACGTCCGCGCGGTCGACGATCGATACGGGGGCCGCCCCGATGCCGCCCGCGACGCCGATCTCCTTGTAGCGCTGGAGTAGGGCGTCATAAAGGGCGCGGTTCGTATCAACCTCGCGCTGAAGAATATTGTACTGGATGCTTCGGCCGCGGAGGTCGAGCACCTGACCCTTGAGGCCGGAGACGCGGCCCTGGAGGGCACGCTCCGCTGTTAGAGCAGCCTGATACTCGGATCGCAGACCGTTGAGCCGGCTTCCGGATGCAGTGGATGTCTCGCTTGAGATCTGGCGATCGAGCTCGGCGATTTGGGAGCGCAGGCTGATCATCTCCGGATGGTCCGGCTTCATCAGCGTTCGCTTCTCCTGGTACTGCGCCTCCAGGGCCGCCCGGCTCTGCCTCATTGCGCTCGTGCTTGCCGTAACGTCAGATGTCGGTCCGCTCGCGATTGCCGCTCGGTACGCGCCTTCCGCGGCGACCCGGCGGGCGGTCGCCTGCGCCAGGGCCTCGTTCAGCTGGACCAATGATTGGCCCTGGAGGGATCCGCCGTCAGGTGCAGGCTTGCCATCCTCCCCGGAGCTTGTGTTTATGATGCCTTCCGCCTGTGCGTAGGCGACAAGCTGCCGTTCCGACCGCTCGAGATCGCCGCGCGTCTTGTTGATCTGTCGTTGTAGGAAGCTCCTCGCGTACGAGGAGGAATCATAACGGCGTTGGAGCGTCGAGTTGATGAAAGAGTCAGCGAAGGCGTTGGCGATCTGCGCCGCGAGCTGAGGCGAATCGGAAACGTAGCTGAACTGGATGAGCTGGCCTTCTTCCGGCATGTCGACGGAAAGGCTGCCGGCAACGTTTCGTGACGCCTGCCGCAGCCGGTCGGCAGGGGGGGCGCCCGGATCAGCGAACTTCGGGTTGGCGCCCAGATTGAGG
>JBKPKE010000122.1:0-4883 GCA_046730955.1 Pseudomonadota bacterium | reverse complement strand
ATCCCGGGGCTTTCGAACGGCCCAGTATCGGCTAACCTGCATTACCGGGGCAGGCGCGCACGGGGGACGCAGTGGCCGACGATCACGCTGTTGGGTGGAGCGAAAGAGCGGTTCGCGATCCGTTGATCCGCCCCGAGCGATACGCCTTTTTCGACAAGCTCCTCTTCGCCGTTTTCGTCCTCGCAGTACCCGTGTTCATTGCGAGTCACTGGACAGTATTTCGCGACGGCGACGTGAGCTGGCATTTGGCGGCCGGTCGCTGGATCGTCGAGCACGGCCAGGTTCCGTCAACCGATCCCTTCTCGTTCACAATGGCCGGGAAGCCTTGGATCGCTTTCGAGTGGGGCTCGGAGGTAATCTTTTGGCTGGCCTACCATGCAACGGGCTTCGGGGGACTGGCCGCCGTTGTGGCGGCGGCGCTGATGGCCCTGTTCACAGCCTTGTTCGTCTACCTGCGACCAAGGTGCGGACCCGTCGCACTGCTGGTCGCATTCGTGGTGACCTATCTGGTGCTTCAGCCGTTCGTCATGGCGCGGCCGCATGTCCTGGCCTGGCCTTTCCTCGCGGCCTGGTCTGCCTTGCTGTTCCACTATCGGGGCGAGAAACGCGCGCCGACACTCGCGCTGGCTCTGATAATCTTCGTCTGGGCCAACCTACACGGCAGTTATTTCGCCGGGTTCATTGTGGCAGCGGCCGTAGCGCTCGACGCATTGAATGACGCCGGCTGGAACCGCCAAATGCTTTTGCGCTGGCTGATGCTGGGTGTGTTGAGCCTGGTTGCGGCGCTTCTCAATGCGAATGGCATGGCGGGCATACTCCATCCCCTGACCATCTCGGGAATGACCACATTGCCGAACATCGGCGAATGGCAGCCGAGCAGCCCGCGATCCACGCCCATATTTTATCTCGCGCTCCTGGCGGTGACGGGAGCGCTGCTTTGGAAGCGACCGCGATTCCGCGCTGGTGAGATCCTCTTGTTGATGATCACTCTGGCAATGGCTTTTACGCATATTCGCCATCAGTCGGTGTTCGTGATCCTTGCGGCGCTGATCGTCACGCCGAAGCTTGCTCATCCTGCCCGAGAGCAAGCGCCGCCTCCGTTCGGTTCGCGGAACGTGGCGCGCAATTGGACAGCCGCCGCGGCGACCATTGCTGCGCTAGTGCTCGCAACGAGGGCTTCCCTCCCCCTTGTCCCGCGCGAGACCTTTTCCAATCCACGCGGCCTCATCGCCCACGTCCCGGACGAACTTCGTTCACAGCCGGTGATCAACGAATACAGCATGGGCGGACCGCTCATCCTTGCTGGAATCCGCCCCTATATCGACGGTCGCGCGGACATGTACGGCGACAGCTTTTTCAAAGACTATCTCAAGATCATCAGCGGAGACCGGCCCGCCTTCGATGAGGCCGTGCGCAGATACGGGATCCGCTGGACGATCCTGCAGGATGGCGGACTCCTTGCCGAAGAGCTCGATCGATCGCCGGAGTGGCAACGGATCTACTCAGATCGCGTGGGCGTGATCCACCTGCGCCGTAGCGGCGCGGGCGGGCAGCAGACGCCGACCAGCGGCGAGAAACCAAAGGGAAAGGATCGCGGCTAGGCATACTGTGTTGGGCCCGCGGTACATGTTGAAATAATGGGCAATGGGCAGGAAGCACAGCAGCCATAGCAAGCCGGCGAGGTAGGGCCGAGGCTGCTCCCGCAGCCAGAAGCCGATCGGTACGATCATCAGAAGCGCATCGTAGGTGAGCAGGTAGGGCGGCACGAGCAAAGTGGCGGCCGCGAGGATGGGCAGTTGCTCAGGCCAGTCGCGCGACCAGGCGATCCAGGTGAGCGCGATGGCCGCAATCGCGACGATCGCGTGGATCGTGAGAGCTACGGAATGATCGATCCCGAAGTAGCGGACGAACGCGAAAACGCTGATGAATTCGTTCCACGGCCATTTATCCTGGCGCATCAGCTCCGTGTAGAGCGGCAGGATCTTGATGAAGCCCTCGAACACGCCGGTTCCGAAGAGGGCCAGCGCGGCCAGTAGAAACCCTCCCGAGCTGATTGCTGCGCCGGCGATTGCGGGCCAGAGCCGCGCAGCGATGACGGCAACGGGCAACAGCAGCGCAAGCTGCGGCTTGATGACCAGCAAGCCGAGGATGAGACCTCCGAGGAACGGCCGCTGCCGCAGCATGAACGAGCCCGTCACGAAGATAGGACAGGTCAAGAGACCGTTCTGGCCGATCAATCCGTTCATGAGGACTGAGGGGTGTCCAAGCCTGAACGGCAGGTCGGCGACCTGCCTCGTACCGA
This sequence comes from Pseudomonadota bacterium, assembly GCA_046730955.1. Classification (GTDB taxonomy): domain Bacteria; phylum Pseudomonadota; class Alphaproteobacteria; order Sphingomonadales; family Sphingomonadaceae; genus Sphingomicrobium. The sequence continues at coordinate 2,581 of JBKPKE010000122.1, read as the reverse complement.
TAACGTAGAGCCCGGCCGTAAACAGGACCCACGCAGCGAAACCCCAGGTGTGGTCGAGGAGGCTGAACGGTGTCACGATCATCAGGAAGGGAGGGGGATAGGGGAAGGGCAGAAGTCCCGGCACATGCGTGACGGTGAACTCCATGGCGCGATGCTTCACGACGTCATATGCCGCCGCAGGCTCACCCAGGAGGGTGAGTTTTCCCGCTGCCCAATAGCTGAGATAATCGGTGAAGTTCGGGAGCTTGAAATTCCACGTCCAACCCCAGACGATCAGCAACGCGAACATCAGCGCGAAACCGGTCGCGCCTACGCGGAGCCACCGCAACGCGGACCGCTCTTGTGCAGCTGGCAGTCGTTGCGAAAACCGCATGGGAAGGTGTCGACCCCCTTTCGTTCCGAGCTGTGTATCACATCACGACTTGCCCTTTCGGCGCCTCCCTTCGCTGTCCCAGTTCGAGACGGCACTAAGCGTGTTGCTCGCCTGTTTGGTTGACAAAAAGTTAACGTGAGCGCAGCTTCTCCGCCGCCAATCTTTTCAGCAGCTTGGCGCTTTCGAGAAGGGGGCATCCCATGAAAGTATTTCTCGACATGCTGAGAGACGAGTCCGGCGCGTCTGCTGCCGAGTATGCGCTCATCCTCGCCATCGTCGGCTCTGGCATCGCTATCGCCGCGCTCATCCTTGGTGGCGCGATCGGCAATTCGATGAACAGTGCTTCGAACTGTATCAACCTGGCGACTACCGCAGCCTGCCAGTAATCAAGACTTCATGGCCCACGTCATTTCGGTGGCGTGGGTCATGCGTTTCAGCAGCGCCGCGTGCGGCTATCAGGGCGTCGGGGGGGGCGTTCGATGGATACCGTGACAGTGCAACGTCGCGAGACGGGCCAGCGCCGCAAGTGGCTGCTCGCCTGGGCGCTGGCCGTTTTCGCTGCGCATAGCGTCCTTTTCTTTCAGTTTGCCTCCGGGGACGTGATCATGTTCGTGGTCCCCTGGTACGAACACATCATGACGGCTGGGAGGATTGGCGCGTTCGCCCATCCATTCAGCAACTACGCGCCGCCCTATCTCTATCTCCTCAGCGTAACGTCACTGCTCGATGGCGTGCTCTCCCCTTATTATTTGGTGAAGACGCTGTCTTGGGTCGGAGTGATCTGGATGGTGATCGCAGCTTACCGGCTGTTGCAGGTTCTCGGTGGCCGTCCAATCCTCGCGATTTCGCTGGTCTTGCTGCCGAGCATCGTCGCTAACGTGTCCATGCTAGGGCAGGCGGACACGTTCTGGGTTGCACCATGCTTACTGGCCGTTGGGGCGTCGGTTCGGGCTCGATGGTTCTGGGTAGCATTCTGGAGCGGCCTTGCATTCGCCTTCAAGGCGCAGGCTGCCTTCTTCGCTCCATTCGTCGTCCATTTGTTCGTGACGAGGCGAGTGCCTCTCCATATCTGGCTGGTCGCACCGGCGGTCTATGTCGCCGCCATGTTCCCGGCCTGGCTTGCCGGATGGCCGGCCTGGGATCTCGCGATGGTCTATTTGCGCCAGGCAATGTGGCAGCCGGACAAGCCCCCTTTCTATTTCATTAGCAATGGGGCGAGCTGGTGGACGATCTACGGCTGGTTATTTCCCCAACTTGCGCTGCGCACGTTCTGGATCGGGTTCGTTCTGGCGTTTTTCGCGGTCGGAGTGGGAATTGCTGTTGTTCCGCGGCTGACTCCCCGGACGACAGTCATGCTCGCGATCATTTCCGCTGTAGGAATTCCGTTTCTGCTTCCAGGCATGCACGAACGTTTCTATATCCTCGGCGACGTTCTCGCGTTCATCTACGCTCTCGTCTATCCCAGCCGCCGGTCGGTAGCCGGTGCAATCCTGATTCAGTTCGCATCCGCCTTTCCCGTGTTCGTCTGGGGGTTTCAGATGGAGCCCCTGCAGTTGCTTGCGCCGCCTTTCGCGCTTGCGGCGCTCGTCTTGTTCCTCAGGGAGCTGGTTGAGCCGCAGGAAGCGTTAGTCTCCCGCTCCGGTATCGCCTGAAGATGGTTTGATCGCCGCTAGTCTTCGCAACCGTCGGAACTTTTCCGGCGCCACCGCCGTCTTCCCGGCATCCTCTAACCAAAAGAACGAATTGCTTTACGCGTCGGTAAGCACTCGTTCCTTAAACAGGTCCGAGGCGAACCGAAGTCGAGGATCAGGATTTGGCGGTTTCAGCAATCACGGAGCGGCTCAGCGCGAAGTCGAATGCCGTCCTGCTGCAGCTGCAGAACCGCTTGGACCGGATTCTGCTGGGTTGGTTGCTTTTCGCAGCGCTGGCCTGTGCCGCTCGCATCGCCCTGTCTCCACTGAGAGCTCCGTTCGGGCTTGAGCTGGTCGTCCCCTATCTGTTGCTCGTCCTGGCGCCTGCGGTGTCCATGGCGCTCGCGCTGCGCTGGTTCCGTGATGGTGACCGGCAGTCGCAACCAGCGACACGGCTCGCGCTGATTGGACGCTGGCGGAATGTGGATCGTGACGACGCGCGGAGTCATTCTCTGTACGGCGCTAACGGAATCATGGTCTCGCTGCTTATTGGAATGCTGCTCAACGTTCCGGTGCG
>JBKPKE010000121.1:0-5171 GCA_046730955.1 Pseudomonadota bacterium | reverse complement strand
TGCCATTCAACAGACCGCGGAACGGCTTCCGACACACGGCGCCTTCATCGACCACATCCTCGGCCAGGGGCGCCCCGAACCCGAGCTTCCGGAGTTCGTCTTTTGAGGGCTGAACGAATTCGCAAGGTCGTCATCGTCGGCGGGGGCACCGCGGGATGGATGGCGGCCGCCGCATTGTCGAAGATCATGGGTGAAATGCCGGACTTCACCGTCGAGCTAGTGGAATCCGAAGAGATCGGGACCGTCGGTGTCGGCGAGGCCACCATCCCCCAGATCAATCTTTTCAACAGCCTGCTCGACCTGGACGAGGCCGATTTCGTCCGCAAGACCAATGCGACCTACAAGCTAGGCATCGAGTTCGTCGATTGGACTCACGTCGGGCACCGCTACGTCCACCCCTTCGGCTTCTATGGCCTCGATATGAAGGGGATCGAGTTCCACCATCACTGGCTGAAGGGCAAAGTTCTCGGAGATCAAACGCCGCTCGACGATTACTCAATCGGCGTCGTCGCCGGCCTGCTGGGAAAATTCTCGCACCCCCGTCCCGACCAACCAAATTCGCCGCTGTCGAAGATCGGCTACGCCTTTCAGTTCGATGCGAGTCTCTATGCGCGGTACCTACGCGGCATGGCCGAAGCCAAAGGCGTGGTGCGAACCGAAGGGCGCATCGTCGACGTCATCCAGAATGGCGAAAGCGGTTTCATCGAAGCGCTTGTCCTGCAAAGCGGAGGGCGCGTTGAAGGTGAGCTCTTCATCGACTGCTCGGGCTTTCGCGGTCTCCTCATCGAACAGACGCTCAAGTCCGGCTTCCAGGACTGGTCGAAATGGCTGCCATGCGATCGTGCATACGCCGTTCCTTGTGAGCTCGGCGGCGACCATCAGCCGCTGACACGCTCGACGGCGCGTCCCGCCGGCTGGCAATGGCGCATCCCGCTGCAGCACCGCATCGGCAACGGATATGTCTATTCGAGCGCCCATATCTCCGACGACGAGGCCGCAGCGACCGTACTGGCGAACCTCGACGGGGAGCCGTTGGCCGATCCCCGCCCACTACGTTTCACCGCCGGTCACCGGAATAAGGCGTGGATGAAGAATGTGGTCTCGCTGGGACTGGCAGGTGGATTCCTCGAGCCTCTTGAATCGACCAGCATTCACCTGGTCCAGTCGGGCATTGCGCGGCTGATGTCGCTCTTCCCCACGCTGAGCTTCGACGACGTGGAGATCGAGCGGTTCAATGAGCAGACGGTCCAGGAATATGTCGACATCCGGGACTTCCTGGTCCTGCACTACAATGCGACCGCACGTAACGACTCCGATTTCTGGGATTATTGTCGCAATCTCGAGCCGCCTGAAGGGCTCGCTTACAAGCTCGGCATGTTTCGCTCCAACGGACGCATCTTTCGTGAGCATGACGAGCTGTTCACCGAGACGAGTTGGCTTGCCGTCATGGTCGGCCAAGGCGTCGAGGCGGGAGGTTACCACCCGGCGGGGGATCTTCTGGCCGATGGCGAAACTATTCAACGTCTCCGCCACATTCGCGAAGTGATCGCGGCGACCGCGCAACTGATGCCATCACAAGACGAATTCTTGAGGCAAATCGGGGGCCAAAGCGAAACTGTCCTGCGTCGCGCCTCCTGATGTCCCTGCCGGAGCCAAAACCTATTCGCGAATATGGCCGGGTCGACCGGCTGGTGTTTAACAGCGAGATCAGGCCGTCACTCCAACCCGCTGTTCTGCGTGGAGTGGCGGCGGACTGGCCGGCGGTCCACCGCGCCCGCGAGTCTGATGATTCTCTGGTCGACTATTTGAAGCGATTCGCACTGGGACGGCGCGTCGCGGCCATCGTTGGGGAGCCTGGAATCAGCGGGCGCTTCTTCTACTCCGAGGACTTGCGCGGAATGAACTTCCAGCGCGGCCAATCTCCGCTGGAGCCTTTCCTGGATCGGCTGCTCCGCGATCGCGACAATCCCAATCCGATGGCCATGGCCGTCCAGTCGGAGATTATCCCCGATGTTCTGGCCGGTTTCGAAGGCGAGAACGCCCTCGACCTGGTTCGCCCCGATGTTCAGCCGCGTGCCTGGATCGGCAATCGTGTCCGAGTGGCGCCTCACTACGATGTCTATGAGAATATCGCCGTCGTTGTTGCCGGGCGTCGTCGATTCACTCTCTTCCCGCCGGAGCAGGTCGCGAACCTCTATGCAGGCCCGTTCGAGCTGACCCCTGCCGGAACTCCGGTCAGCCTGGTTGACCCGGCCAATCCTGATCTCGATCGCTTTCCGCTCTTCACTGAAGCAATGGCGTTGGCACAATCGGCGGAACTCGAGCCAGGCGATGCCGTCTACATCCCTTACCACTGGTGGCATGGCGTCGAATCACTCGGCGCCTTCAACTTCCTTGTGAATTACTGGTGGAGCGACGCACGCCAGGATCTTGGTCGTCCGTACGATGCCCTGATGCACGCTTTTTTCGCGCTGAAGCATTTGCCGCCCGAACAGCGAGCGGCCTGGAAGACGACCTTCGATCATTTCGTTTTTGAGGTGAACGGCGCTCCCGCAGAACATCTTCCTCCTCACGCCCGCGGAGTTCTGGGCGAACTGACACCGGAATTGCTGGCGAGGATGCGCGCCACCCTGCAACAAATAGTCGGGCAGCTCTGAGAATGATGCTGATGACCGTGCTCGCCGCAGCTTCCATCGCGACCTTCGACTGGTTCGAATACCGAGGCGACGATCGACTGCCGAAACCGGGCGTGGGCCAGTACGCCAATCCGATACTGCAAGGTTTCTATCCCGACCCCAGCATCACGCGCGTTGGAAACGATTATTATCTCGTGAATTCGACGTTTGCCTGGTTTCCGGGCATTCCGGTCTTCCACAGTCGCGATTTGGTGAACTGGACTCAGATCGGAAATGCCATCGATCGTCCGGACCAGCTCGATTTCAAAGCGCTCGGTCTTTCACGCGGCGTATTTGCGCCCGACGTGAGCTGGCATGACGGCACCTTCTACATCCTGAACACCTGCGTCGATTGCGGCGGCAATTTCGTGATCACCGCGAAGAACCCCGCGGGGCCATGGTCCAACCCGGTCTGGCTGCCGGAGATTGATGGCGGAATCGATCCGTCGCTCTTCTTCGACGAAGACGGCAGTGCATGGCTCGTCAACAACCTGCCGCCGCCCGGCACGCCCTTGTACGACGGTCATCGCGCCATCTGGATCCAGCGGTTCGATACGAAAGCGCTCAAGCTGACCGGACCGCGCACGCTTCTCCTCAATGGCGGCGTGCGGCCTGTGGAAAAACCGATCTGGATCGAGGGGCCGCACATCTTCCGCAAGGATGGCTGGTATTATCTGATCGCTGCTGAAGGCGGGACGGCGGACAACCATTCGCAGGTCGTTCTCCGAAGCCGGAGCGTGACCGGCCCGTACGAACCATTCGCAGGCAATCCGATCCTAACTCAGCGGGACCTTCCGCATGATCGCTGGAATCCGATCACGTCTGCGGGACACGCGGACTTCGTAGAGATCTCCAAGGGCCAATGGTGGGCGACCTTCCTCGCGACGCGCCCTTACGCTGACGATTTCTACAACACGGGCCGTGAGACGTTCCTGATGCCGGTGCGCTGGCACGACGGCTGGCCCAGGATCACCAAGCCGCAGGAGGTAATTCCATGGACGGCGGCCAAACCCGAACTCCCCCGCGCGGCAAAGCCGACGTTCCCAACGAACGGCTCGCTCATCGTTCGCGAAGACTTCAACGCCGCGTCGCTGCCCTACCACTGGATGATGATGCGTAACCCTCGCGAAACCTGGTGGAAGATCAGCAGAGGTTCGCTTCAAATCCTTCCGCGATCGGTCTCGCTGGGAGACAACGGCAATCCATCATTGCTCGCTCGTAGACAGCAGCACGTCAATGCGACGGCGACGACGGCCATGCATTTCGCGCCTTCTGGAGGCGGAGAAGCTGGAATCGTCGCTCTGCAGAGCGACGAATTCTGGTACTTTCTCTCGATCGGAGAGGACAATGGTCAAACCGTCATCCGGCTGAAGCGTCGAGGAGGCCCGGCAGATCCGACGACGGGCGTAAAGCTGAAGCAGACGACAGTCCCCACACTAGGAAACGAGCCCATCCAACTTCGGATCGACGCACATGGTGCGTCTTACGACTTCAGCTGGAGCACCGACGGGAAGCATTGGGTGGAACTAGCAAAAGGCGTCGATGGCACGATTCTGAGTACCAAGCGCGCCGGCGGGTTCGTCGGGGCGACATTCGGTCTCTACGCGTATCAACCGAAGGATAGCCAATGAAGGCAGCCAAGATGATGTCCGGTTGGGCGCAAGACCCGGAGATGGCCTGTCAGGCCGAGGGGGAAATGATTTGAAACGCTTGGCAGCTTCGGCAGCGTTGCTGCTCTCAGGATGCGTAGCTCCGGTTCCGCATCCACCGCAGATTGCGATTACGGTCGACGACCTCCCGGTACACGGCCCCTACCCCGTCGGGGAAACTCCGATCGATGTTGCCCAAAAGGTCGTTTCGGCACTGAAGGCCCAGAACGTTGAGACCTATGGATTCGTCAACGGATCCTGGACGGAGAAAGACCCTTCGACGACCGAAGTGCTTCGGGCGTGGAAGGACGCCGGACTTCCGCTCGGCAATCACGGCTGGGCTCATCGGCATTTGAACGAGATGACCGCGTCCGAGTTCGAGGGTGAACTCACAAGGAACGACGCGCTGCTGCAGCGACTTTCAAGCGGCGACTGGCGCTGGTTCCGCTACCCCTTCCTCGACGAGGGTGAATCTAGTTCAAAGCGGTCCGCTTCACGCGAAGTGCTGGCCCTGAATGGCTACAAAGTGGCCGCGGTTACAATGGATTTTAGCGACTGGGCGTGGACGGCGCCCTACGCTCGATGTCGCAACGCACGCGACGAGATGGCCGTGAAGCGGCTCGAAGAGACATATCTGCAGGCGGCACGAGAAAGCATCGGATACTATCGGCAACTGTCGCGCACCGTCTACGGTCGCGACATTCCTTACGTATTGCTGCTTCACATCAGCGCATTCGAAGCAAGGATGCTGCCACGACTGTTGCAGCTCTATCGCGAAAGGGGTTTCCTATTCGTCAGCCTGCCCGAGGCCGAAGCCGATCCCGCCTATACGGACCAGACCGATCCA
>JBKPKE010000120.1:0-23246 GCA_046730955.1 Pseudomonadota bacterium | reverse complement strand
GCTCGGAGATGTGTATAAGAGACAGGCACAGGAGCCGCAGCTCGACCCGGCCAAGACGGTCCTTGAGAACGTCAAGGACGGTGCCCGCGAAGTTGCGGACATGGTCGATCGCTTCAATGCGATCTCCGCCGAAATGGGCGATCCCAAAGACGACACCGACTTCGACGCGCTCATGGAGGAGATGGGCGAGCTGCAGGGCAAGATCGATGCGGTCGATGGCTGGACGCTCGATAATCAGCTCGAAGTCGCAATGGAAGCGCTCCGTTGCCCTCCGTCCGACTTGTCGGTGGAGAATCTTTCGGGCGGCGAGAAGCGCCGCATCGCGCTCACGCGCCTGCTTATCCAGAAGCCCTCAATTCTCCTTCTCGACGAGCCGACGAACCATCTCGACGCGGAGAGCGTCCAGTGGCTTGAGGCGCACCTCAAGGAGTATCCGGGCGCGGTACTGATGATCACCCACGACCGCTACTTCCTGGACAATGTCGTAAGCTGGATCCTGGAACTCGATCGCGGAAAGTACTTCCCGTACGAGGGCAACTATTCGACCTACCTCGAGAAGAAATCCAAGCGCATGGAGCAGGAGGAGCGCGAAGAGTCCGGTCGTCAGAAGGCGATCAAGGACGAACTCGAGTGGATCCGGCAGGGCGCCAAGGGCCGCCAGACCAAATCCAAGGCGCGTATCGCCAAGTTCGACCAGCTCGTTGCCGCCCAGGAAAAGCGGGTGCCCGGCAAGGCCGAGATTCTCATCCAGGTCCCGGAGCGCCTCGGCGGGAAGGTCATCGAGATCAAGAACGTCAGCAAGGCTTATGGCGAGAAGCTGCTATTCGAAGATCTGAGCTTCACCTTGCCGCCTGGCGGCATCGTCGGTGTCATCGGGCCGAACGGCGCGGGCAAGTCGACCTTGTTCAAGATCATCACAGGTCAGGAAAAGCCGGACTCGGGCGAGGTCGACATTGGCCCGACCGTGCACCTCGGCTACGTCGACCAGAGCCGCGATCATCTAAACAACAAGAACAACGTCTGGGAGGAGATCTCGGACGGTCTGGACTACATGAAGGTCAACGGCCACGACCAGTCGACCCGAGCCTATGTCGGCGCCTTCAACTTCAAGGGCCAGGACCAGCAGAAGAACGTCGGCAAGCTGTCAGGCGGTGAGCGCAATCGCGTCAACATCGCCAAGATGCTCAAGCGCGGCGGAAACGTTCTGTTGCTCGACGAGCCAACGAACGATCTCGATGTCGAGACGCTGGGCGCTCTCGAGGAAGCGATCGAGAATTTCGCGGGCTGCGCCGTGGTCATCAGCCACGATCGCTTCTTTCTGGACCGCCTTGCGACCCATATCCTGGCGTTCGAGGGCGACAGCCGCGTCGAGTGGTTCGAGGGGAATTTCCAGGCTTACGAAGAGGACAAGATCCGGCGACTGGGCGAAGAAGCAACGCGGCCGCACCGGACGACGTACCGCAGGCTCACGCGCTGACGTGATCACCGTCACCTCGCTGCTCTGGATCTGGAAGAGCGAGGCGGCGGGGCGCTGGTATTTCATCACTGTGCCCGAAGAGCAGTCCGACGAGATATGTGCGCACGCTTTCGGGGAGCCGCGTGGCTTTGGCTCGGTAAGGGTTGAGGTGCGGATCGATGACGTCGTCTGGCGTACGTCAGTCTTCCCGCTGAAGAGTGGCAGCTATCTGCTTCCCATCAAGGCGGAGGTGCGTCGCAAGGCAGGGCTTGCCGCCGGTGACGAGGTGACGCTTACGCTGGACCTGCTTTGATCAGCTGCGATCGAGCGCTGACGCAGTTTCTTCGTAGCCGCTCGCCATGCTCTTCAGGATGTCGGATGCGCGCGCATCGTTCGTCGATCTTGCCAGACGACGGCACCGCGCCGCCTGCTCCTTGAGCGCTTCCGACTGCCCTTCGCTGATGTCTACCAGCAGGTTCACCGCGCCGGACATCTTCCCATCATCATCGAACAAAGGAGTGGGATAGGGTTTGAACGCGACCCTGCTGCCATCAGGTCGAAGTGCTATCGCAATTTCGCCGCGGACCGATCGTTTAGCCTTGATGGCCCTGGCCATTGGACACTCATCATGCGGCAGGGGCTCGCCGCTCATTGTGTACAGCTGCCAGCTTACGCACCAACGGTCATGTCCTAGCTGGGGCTCACGCCCCGCAAAGTCGACGCAGGCCTGGTTCCAGTAGGTGACCAGCCCATGGGCGTCGGTTGCGTAGACCGGGACAGGTAAGCGATCGAGCACTGTAGAGTAGCCGTGCCCGGCCTCGAAAGCGGATAGAGCCGTGCTGAGCAGCTCCTCGGGTCGAGTGGAATCCAACATGCGGAATTAGCCGAGTCTGCCCCTTCGGTTCCGGCATTGAACCCCCCTTGCATGGTCGGGTTCCCTGCGCCGGTGAATCTTTTGCCTGGGCAGCAATCTGTGTCGGCAGGGCAACAGCGCAGATCAACGAAGGCGTTTGACCAGCAGGCTGCCATCGGCCGTCGATTTCACCTCGAAGTTTGGAATAGCTCGGATCAGGTCGGAAAGGCGCGTGAAGCCATAGTTACGGGCGGCGAAGCTTGAAACGGCGGTCGCACGCTGCCCTAGCTCTGACAGGGATGCATATCCTTCATCATCGCGCTTGGACGCTTTGTAGGCGCTCCCGAGAAGTTCGATGAGGTCGTCGTCCACGGTCCGCTGAAGCGTCAGCTCGCTTGGCTCGTCCGAAGGTTGCTCTTCGTCGGCCATCGAAAGCGCAGCAATGTCGAAGAATCTTGTGCAGGCCTGCCGAAAACCGAGAGGGGTTTTGGCGGTGCCGAAACCGTAGACCGGGAGGCCTTCTTCGCGGATTCGCTGGGCGAGTGGGAGGAAGTCGCTGTCGCTCGACATGATCCCGAAGCCGTCGACGTGGCCGCGATAGAGCAAGTCCATGGCGTCAATCGTCATGCGCATGTCCGTTGCGCTCTTGCCCTTCGCAACGTCGAACTGCTGCATCGGCACGATCGAGTGGATGCCGGTCAAATTGCCCCAGCCCTTGAGGCTCGCCTTCGCCCAATTGCCGTAGGCGCGGCGGATGTTGATCGTACCAAGTTCACCAAGAACGAGCAGCACTTCGTCGAAATGATCGGGGCTGGCGTTGTCGGCATCGATCAGCAAGGCGATATTGTCTTCCCGCTCGTCGTGCCGCTCAATCATGTTCCAAATCCATTCATCGTTACGGGTCTTAACTGATCGTCGCGGGAACGAAACGCTTGTTCGTGCACTGAATCCCGCGTTGGGAGGAATAACGGGCTTGGAGGATCAGTCATGAAGAAAGTTGCATTGACGGCAGTGCTCGCCGCCAGTCTTGGCGTGAGCGCCTGCGCGACGACCAATCCGTACGGCTATAACGATCCGTACTATGGGAATAACAATGATCAGGCTCGTCGCGCGGCGACGGGTGCTGCGATCGGCGGCGCAGCCGGCGCGGTTGCCGGCGCTGTCATCCCGGGAGTGAGCCCGATCGGCGGCGCTGTTGCTGGCGCGGTTCTCGGCGGCGTGCTCGGTGCGGTTGTGAACGGTCGCCAATATTACCGCGACACTCGCGGCTATTGTTATTACGTCGACCAGTATGGCCGTCCGGTCTACGATTATAATACCCGCTGCTAATTAGTTAGCGCATAAGGCTTAGACGGGGCGGAAGCTGTCTTCCGCCTCGTCGAGCACGTATAAACGGCCTTCCGAAATAGAGAAGTGGGCCCCGTGCAGCCTCAGCTTGCCGGCGTTCTCCCGCTCCACAATCCACGGGAAGGTCCGAAGGTTGCCCAGGCTGACCTTCACTGCCTCACGCTCCATGTCCAGGAAAGCTTCGCGATTCAGCTCGCTGTGCCGTGATTTTACTTTGTCTCGGGCAGCGCTGAGCATCCGGACCCAGTCGGCGATGAAATGCCCTTCGCCTGGCTCGGTATCGTCGAATTGGCCGGTCAGCGCGGCGGCACATCCACCGCAAAAGCCATGGCCCATCACGAGAATTTCACCGACTTCCAGCTGGGTGACGGCGAACTCGAGGGCTGCCGATACGCCGTGGAAGCCAGTGCTCGTCTCGTAGGGAGGGGCGAGCGCGGCGATGTTGCGCGCAACGAACATCTCCCCGGGACGGCCGTCGAAGATTTGCGCGGGATCAACCCGGCTATCGGCGCAAGACAGGATCATCACCTGCGGGTTTTGGCCCTCCGCAAGCTCGGACCAACGCTCGCGTTCGCGTGCCCAATCGGTTTGACGGAAACGCTGATATCCCTCGATTAGCTGGCTGAGATACGTCATGGGCGCGCGCTAGCCGGAGCGGGGGAGGGGTGGCAAGCCGCCAGTCCAGTCGCTATCTGCGCCGACATGAACGTTCCTGCCGCCGTTCCGAAACCAGAGCGCCAGCGCAAGCCGGACTGGATCCGTGTGAAGGCGCCGACCAGCCCGGGCTATCATTCCACGCGCAAGCTGATGCGCGATCTCGGCCTTGCGACTGTGTGCGAGGAGGCTGCTTGCCCGAACATCGGCGAGTGCTGGACCAAGAAGCATGCGACCGTGATGATCCTCGGCGACACGTGCACGCGGGCCTGCGCCTTCTGCAATGTGAAGACGGGCATGCCGCGGGCGGTCGATCCTCTGGAGCCGGAGCATGTAGCGATCGCCGCAGCCGAGCTGGGTCTAGAGCATATCGTCGTCACGTCGGTCGACCGCGATGACTTGCCCGACGGCGGCGCATCGCAGTTCGTTAAGGTCATCCAGGCTCTTCGGCGGAATACGCCGAGCACGACGATTGAAATCCTGACGCCCGACTTCCGCAACAAGAGTGACGCGGCGGTTGAGGCGATCGTCGAGGCGGGTCCCGACGTCTACAACCATAACCTCGAGACCGTACCGAGGCTCTATCCGACGATCCGCCCGGGTGCGCGCTACTATGCCTCGCTTCGGCTTCTGGAGAGCGTGAAACGCCAAGCGCCGCACATCTTTACCAAGTCCGGCGTCATGGTCGGCCTCGGTGAGCAGCGGCTCGAAGTGCACCAGGTCATGGACGACATGCGTTCAGCCGGCGTCGATTTCCTGACCATGGGCCAATACCTCCAGCCGACTCCGCGCCACGCCAAGGTTGAGGAGTTCGTCACTCCGCAGGCTTTCGACGCTTACGCCGCGATTGCCCGCGCAAAAGGCTTTCTGCTTGTCGCGGCCTCGCCGTTGACCAGGTCCAGCTATCATGCCGGCGACGACTTCAAGAAGATGCAGGCGAACCGCAACGCCCAATTGGAGCGTTCGAACGGCTGATGCCGCGCCACAGCGAGACGAAGCACCTGCCGTATAGTCCGGAGCAGATGTTCGACCTTGTGGCTGACGTTGCGAGGTATGACGAGTTTCTGCCGTGGGTCGTCGCGGTTCGTGTGCGATCTTCCACGCCCACGGAGACGGTCGCCGACCTCGTCGTCGGCTTCAACGCCTTCAAGGAGCGCTTTACCAGCCGCGTCATGAAGGAGCGGCCCGGCCGCATTTGCGTGGACTATGTCGAAGGACCGCTCAAATATCTCCATAATGAATGGAGATTCGAGCCTGCGGCCGACGGCGGAACGAACGTCTTCTTCTCGGTCGATTTCGCCTTCCGGTCGCGAATCTTCGAGACCCTGGCGGGCCAAATGTTCGACCGCGCGCTCAGACGGATGACTCGGGCTTTCGAGGAGCGGGCGACAGCCCTCTACGGCATCAGCAGCTCGAGTGCGCAAAGCGCCGCCTGAAGGCGCACGCCTCCACGCCCCTCTGCTTCGAAAAACCGTTGATCCGCAGATATTTGTGACGGGTCCTTGCCACGCTCTGCACGGGCGAAGACAACGGTTCCCACAGGCTTTGACGGAGTTCCGCCGCCGGGGCCGGCAATTCCGGTAATCGCCACGGCTGTATCGGCTTCTGATGCTTGCAGCGCACCGCGCGCCATGGCCCAGGCAGTCGCCACGCTCACGGCACCAAAAGTCTCCACCACGTCCTGGCTGACGTGCAGGTCCTCGATCTTCGCTGCGTTCGAATAGGTGACGTAACCGGCCTCGAACACGTCCGAACAGCCGGGTATCTCGGTGATGGCAGCGCTTACGAGACCTCCCGTACAGCTTTCAGCGACGGCAATCCGCTTGCCGGCCGCACGATTCGCCTCGACGACTTTTCGCGCTTTTTCGACCAGCTCCGCAGGAAGGAGAGTCTCAGGCATTGGGCAGCATCCGGATGCTCGCGACCGCCTGCGCGGCGATCCCCTCGCGCCGGCCCGTGAAGCCGAGTCCTTCGGTCGTGGTCGCCTTGATGCTCACCTGATCGATCCCGAGCCCCAGAATGCCGGCAATTCGCTCTCTCATCGCTGAACGATGCGGACCGACTTTCGGCTCCTCCGCAATCACTGTGCAATCCAGATGATCAATGATGCCTGCTCGCTGCGAAATGAGATTCGCCGCGTGGGAAAGGAAGAGGTCGGAAGAAGCGCCCTTCCATCGCGGGTCGGAGGGCGGGAAATGCTGCCCGATATCGCCAAGCCCCGCTGCGCCGAGGAGCGCGTCCGTGATTGCGTGAAGCACGACGTCGGCGTCGCTATGGCCCTGGAGCCCGCGCGAGTGGGGAACGGAGATTCCACCGAGCATGATTGGCCCTTCGCCCTCGAAGCCGTGGACGTCGAAGCCCATTCCCGTCCGAGGCACCATCCGCGAGGCGAGGATTGCTTCCGCACGGTCCCAATCGGCCTGTGTGGTCAGCTTTTCCAGCATGGGATCGCCTTCCACCGTCGCCACCTTCAGTCCTGCAGCAAGCATCACCGTCGACTCATCCGTGGCCGAAGCGCGGCCCGCTTCCTCATAGGCATAGATAAGGTCTTCCACATGAAATGCCTGCGGCGTTTGCACCCGCAGCAGGCCTTTTCGATCCACCGACGCTTCGAGCGTGCTGTCGCCTGTCGCCAAAGTATCGGCCACGGGAAGCACCGGTACGGCGCCATCGCTATTCTCAAGGGCCGAAAGCAGTCGCTCGACGATCATAGGCGGACAGAAAGGACGCGCTGCGTCGTGGACGAGAACGGCTCCATCGCCGACTGCGTGAAGGCCGTTAAGGACCGAGTCCGAGCGCTGCGCGCCACCTTCGATGAGCTCGCCAACGTTCAGTTCGCCAAGGGCCGAGCGTGCCAGCTCCTCCTGGCCTGCACCGATCACGATCCTGACCCGGTCAATCGCGGGGTGGCTTGCCATTGCTTCCGCGGCCCAGCGCAGGACAGGCTTCCCGCCCAAGGTGCGGAATTGCTTGGGCACATCGCTCCCAAGGCGTTCGCCTTTGCCGGCTGCTACGATGAGGGCGGTCACGGACATGCGGGCGGCGCTCTAGGGCTGCTTGCCTTGTCCGCCAAGGGCTGTTCCACTATCTCCCGCCCACTCATGACGATGTTGAAGCCCATCTCGATCGGTCCGGTGAGGATCGAAGCGCCGGTGATCCTGGCGCCGATGACGGCTGTCACCGACCTCCCGTTTCGCCGCATCGTGAAGCGCTACGGGGCCGGTCTGACGGTCAGCGAGATGATCGCAAGCCAGGCTATGGTGCGCGAGACGCGCCAGTCGCTGCAAAAGGCAATGTGGGACCCGGCCGAGGAGCCGGTCTCAATGCAACTCGCCGGCTGCGACCCGCATGTCATGGCCGAAGCGGCCAAGCTCAACGAACAGCGTGGCGCGGCAATCATCGATATCAACATGGGCTGCCCGGTGAAGAAGGTCGTCAACGGTGAAGCGGGATCGGCGCTCATGCGTGACCTGCCGCTCGCCGCACGGCTGATCGAAGCCACCGTCAAGGCCGTCAACGTTCCAGTCACGCTCAAGACCCGAATGGGCTGGAACCACGAGAATCTGAACGCGCCGGAGCTCGCCCGGATCGCTGAGGACTTGGGCGTTCAGATGATCACCATCCACGGTCGCACCCGATGCCAGATGTACAGGGGCGAAGCGGACTGGGCCTTCGTGCGCTCCGTCAAGGCGGCCGTTTCGGTTCCGGTGATCGTCAACGGCGACATCTGTTCGATCGAGGATTCAAAGATCGCGCTGGAGCAATCGGGTGCCGACGGCGTGATGATCGGCCGCGGCGCTTATGGGCGCCCTTGGGTCCTCGGACAGGTGATGGCTGCACTCTGTGGGGGCGGCGCCAAGCCGGATCCCGGCCTCGACGAGCAACTCGCAGCAATGCTCGAGCAGTATGAGGAGATGCTGGAGCTGTACGGCACGCACACGGGCGTGAACCTCGCTCGAAAGCATATCGGCTGGTACACCAAGGGTCTCCCGGGCTCGGCCGAGCTTCGCAACAAGGCCAACCAGCAGGACGACCCTACCGTCGTCGTTTCCATGCTCCGCGAGTTCTATGCGCCCTGGTTGTCGAGGGTCGCCGCGTAAAAAACGACACGGTCGTGTCAGCAACTGTGTTTTTCGTGCAACTGCCGTGCTAGGCCGCACCCTGTGGACGCGCCTACAGCCGAATCACGTTTGAAACCGGAAACTTTCTCCAGCTGGCTCGCCCGGAACCGGGCGACCGGCGCCTTGTCGCGTTACGCAACGTGGGGCGTCGCTGGCGTTCTGATTGGCATGATTGCCTTCAGCGTCTGGATCCTCGCGCAAGGAACGGATCCGGGTTCGCTGCTCTCGCCCCCGATCATCGCTGGGCTTCTGGTCGCCAACCTGATCCCGGCCATTGCACTCATGGTGCTCTTTTCGCGCCGGGTCGCGAGGCGCCGTGCGGAGAGGGAGGGGCTGGGCAGCGGCAAGCTGCACGCGAGGCTCGTCACATTGTTCTCGGTGCTTGCGGCCGTTCCTACGGTGTTCGTTGTTATCTTCGCGTCGCTCCTGTTCCAGAGCGGCCTCGAATTCTGGTTCTCTGATCGGGCCCGGGGAATGTTGGAAAACACCGTCGTGCTTGCCCGCACAACCTACAACAATGAAATCGAGCGCGTCTCGGCCGAGACGATTGCAGCTAGCGGAGATCTTGCCGGATACCTCAAGCAGATACCCATCGATGACCCGCGCTTCGGTGAGGCGTTCGCAAAGCTGCAGGTCCTCAACCGCAATCTCTCAGAGGCAATCATTTTCACTTACGGACCGGACAAACAAATCCGGACTCTCGCGTTGGTCGATCCCTACGATCGGCCGCTCGGTCGCGACATCCCGCCGGATGCGATTGCTGCTCTCGCACACAGGGACGTGGTTTCGATCAATTCTGCCGAGCGAATTGGAGCGATCACCAGGATTCCCCTGGGCGCGGATACCTACCTCTATGCGGCTCGTGTCTTCGATCCGGAATTCCAAGAGCAGATCACTCGGGCAAATGAGGTCCTGCGGGATTATCAAGCGCTTCTCGAGCGGTCGCGCGTAAACCAGCTTCGCTTCAACGGTGCGTTGCTCCTTGGCTCGCTGGTCATTGTCTCGCTCGCAATCCTCGCCGCGCTCAACATGGCGGACCGGATCGTTCGGCCTGTGGGTCATTTGGTCACAGCCGCTGGCCGGATCGAGGAAGGGGACTTTTCCGTTAGAGTTCCGGTCAAGAAGACCGAAGACGAGGTCCAGACCCTGGCAAGCGCATTCAACCGGATGACCGGTCGTCTCGAGGAACAAACGGGTGCGCTCAAGTCGGCGAATAGTCAGTTGGATGCGCGGCGGGCCTTCACCGAAGCCGTCCTGTCCAGCGTCACCGCCGGTGTCGTCGCCGTCGACGCAGCAAATCGCATTCTCCTCATCAATCGATCGGCGGAAACCCTTCTGCAGCACGAGCAGGAAGCCTTGGAGGGGTCCCCTCTGGCCGAGGTTTCGCCCGAACTGGATGAGTTCATGGCTGGCGAGCAAAGGGAAGCTGATGTCCTGGTGACCGCGCGCTCAGGGCAGCGAACGCTTGCTGCAAAGCGAGTCCGCTACCAGGATGGTGCAGTCATCACTTTCGACGACATCACCGACCAGCTCAGTGACCAAAGGCGCGCTGCATGGTCGGATATCGCGCGGAGGATTGCGCATGAGATCAAGAATCCACTGACTCCGATCCAGCTGGCCGCGGAGCGGCTTCAGCGGCGTTTCGGCAAGGAAGTGACGTCGGAGCCCGAGACCTTCGAGCGCCTGACGGGCACGATTGTTCGCCAGGTCGGGGATTTGCGGCGAATGGTCGATGAGTTTTCCAACTTCGCGCGCATGCCCAAGCCGATCTTCCGGCAGGAAAACGTTCACGAGATCGCGCGGCAATCGCTCTTCCTTCATGAGGTTGCGCACCCCGGAGTCACCTTCGCGCTTCAGCCGCAGCAGGGCGATTTCGAGATGGTGTGCGACCGGCGACAGCTTGGCCAGGCGTTGAGCAACGTCGTCAAAAACGCCGTCGAGGCAATTGAGGCGCGTCGCAGCCGCGGTGAGCACAACCTGGCGGGCGACCGGGTCGAACTGAAAATGCACCGGCAAGACGGACAGCTGGTCATCGACGTGATCGATACGGGGGTCGGCCTGCCCGAAGAGCGCGAAAGACTTACCGAGCCGTACATGACCACGCGCATACGAGGTACGGGTCTAGGGCTCGCGATCGTGAAGAAGATCGTCGAGGAACATCTGGGCGAGATTGCCTTCCTAGATCGCCCGGGCGGTGGCACGCATGTCCGTATTTCATTCGACGCGCAGCATTTGGCTGCTCTGGAAACGCAGGACGGCGGACCAGTAGCTGCCTCGGAGGAAGACTTCGGGGATGAACGGGGCGATACTGATAGTGGAGTAACGGATGGCGCTTGAGGTGCTTGTGGTCGACGATGAAGCGGACATCCGCGACCTCGTCAGCGGCGTCCTGGAGGACGAGGGATATGCGGTGCGCACCGCTGCCGACAGTTCGGCGGCGCTCGATGCCATAGAGGATCGCCGGCCCTCACTCGTCCTTCTCGACGTCTGGTTGCAGGGTTCGCGCATGGACGGCCTTCAGATCCTCCAGGAGGTGAAACGCCGCGATCCGACATTGCCCGTGCTGATGATTTCCGGTCACGGCAATCTGGACACGGCGGTCGCTGCGGTTCGCGAAGGTGCAATCGATTTCATCGAAAAGCCTTTCGAGGCTGATCGCCTCGTTCACCTCGTCGGCCGCGCAACCGAGACGGACCGCCTGCGCCGCGAGAATGAGAATCTTCGCCAGCAGGTCGGCGCCGACGACCAGCTCCATGGGACCTCCGTCGCAGTCAACAACGTCCGGGCCACGCTGAAGCGCGTCGCTCCGACCGGCAGCCGGGTTTTGATTACGGGCCCGGCGGGTGTCGGCAAGGAGATCGCGGCGCGGATGATCCATCAATGGAGTCCGCGCGCCAAGGCGCCATTCATCGTCGTTTCCGCGGCAATGATGAGCCCCGACCGGGTTGAAGAGGAGCTTTTCGGTATTGAAATCGACGGTGTTGCTCGTCCAGGCCTTCTGGAACAGGCTCATGGCGGCACGCTCTTCCTCGACGAGATTGCCGATATGCCGCCAACGACGCAGGCGAAGATCCTGCGCGTGCTTACAGATCAGAGCTATCACAGGGTAGGGGGCCAGCGGCCAATCAAGGTCGACGTCCGGGTCCTGTCGGCTACGGCTCGCAACCTCTCTGACGAAATCGCCGCCGGACGATTCCGGGAGGACCTATACTACAGGCTCAACGTCGTTCCGGTCCGTATCCCGCCGCTTCGCGAGAGGCGGGAGGATATTCCGGAGCTGGCCAATCACTTCCTGACCCGCTTCGCGGCAGAACGCAGGATTCCGCCACCGACTTTGTCGGAAGAAGCCTTGGCCGCTCTTCAGGCCCATGACTGGCCCGGTAATGTCCGGCAGCTTCGCAACATCATGGAACGAACGATCATCCTCGCACCCGGCGATCGCGTCGGCTGTATCGATGTCGATCTGCTCCCGCCCGAAGTGCTCGACCATCAGGGATCGGTGGGGATGTCCAGCGCGACCCTGACCATCATGGGCAGCCCGCTGCGGGAAGCCCGGGAATCATTCGAGAGAGAATATTTGAAGATTCAAATCCGGCGCTTCTCCGGCAACATCTCCCGCACGGCATCGTTCATCGGCATGGAGCGCTCGGCACTGCACAGGAAGCTCAAGGCCCTGGGCATCGCCGACAAGCGCGATGGAGAAGAGTGAACTCGCGCACCGAATGGCCGATAAACCGCTAAGCCTGCAGGACCAGTTCCTGAATATTGTTCGACGATCGAAAGCGCCGACGACCGTCTTTCTTGTGAAAGGCGTGAAGCTTCAGGGCGTAATCACTTGGTTTGATGCCTTTTCTGTGCTGCTTCGCAGGGAAGCCGCATCTCAACTGATATACAAGCACGCAATCTCGACGATCCTCCCTATGCGGCCGCCTGCGATAGCGCTCGATGATTTCCTAAATGCATCAGGCGGGGCTCGCGCAGGACTTCAGGATGCATTCCTGGCGGCTGCTGCGCGGGAGAGGGCGCAAATGACCCTATTTCTGGTGAATGGCGTCATGCTTCAGGGACATGTTGCAGGCTTTGACCAGTTCTGCGTGGTCCTGGAACGAGACGAGCAGCGGCAGCTTGTCTACAAGCACGCCATCTCGACTCTCCAGCCGCCACACCCGCTCGAACTCGGCGACCAGAATGGTTCGAATGGAGCCCACGAGTGAACGCCTTTTACGATCCGATCCACGACGTGGCACGGGGCGAGCGCGCACTTGTGGTGGTCCCTGAGCGCGTTGGGGAGGGCGCTCGAAGATCGATTGAGGCCCGCGTCGAAGAAGCCGCTGGCCTCGCTGAGGCCATCGGAGTGGATGTCGTGGCGAAGCGCGCCTTCCGGCTCCGCCAATTGAGACCGGCGACTTTGCTCGGCAAGGGTCAAGTGGACGAGATTGCCGGCGTTGCTCGGCAGAACGAGGCGGGCCTGCTGATCGTCGATGCGCCTCTGACGCCGGTTCAACAAAAATCGCTGGAGGAACAGGTCGGTGTGAAGGTCATCGACCGGACGGGCCTCATTCTTGAAATCTTTGGCGAGCGAGCCGTAACCGCCGAAGGACGGCTTCAAGTGGAGCTCGCGCATCTCGACTATCAGGCGGGCCGATTGGTGCGGACCTGGACTCACCTCGAACGGCAGCGCGGCGGCTTCGGCTTCCTCGGCGGTCCGGGTGAAACGCAGATCGAGGCCGACCGACGGCTGATCCGTGATCGCATGGCGCGCATTCGCCGCGAGCTCGAACAGGTGAAGCGTACTCGCGCCCTGCATCGGGGCCGTCGGCAGCGGGCTCCTTGGCCGGTGATTGCTCTTGTGGGTTACACCAATGCCGGAAAATCCACTCTTTTCAATACTCTGACCGGCGATGAGGTGGTCGCTGAGGACATGCTCTTCGCAACGCTCGATCCGACGATGCGGAACGTGAAGATTCCCGGTTTCGACAAGGCGATCCTGTCGGACACGGTCGGATTTGTTTCGGATCTTCCAACAGAACTGATCGCCGCCTTCAGGGCCACGCTGGAAGAAGTCGCGTCGGCCGATCTTCTCCTCCACGTTCGGGACATGGCGCATCCGGATCGGGAAGCGCAGGCTGAGGATGTCGAAGACGTACTGACGTCACTCGGAATCGGGGAGGGGGACACGCCGGCGCGGCTGGAGGCCTGGAACAAGGTCGACCTCCTCAAGGACGATGAGCGGCAGGCGCTGCTCGCCGAGGCTGAACGCCGGCAGGATGTGATCCCGATCTCCGCACTGACAGGGTGGGGCCTCGAAATCCTGAAAAGCCGGCTCTCGCAGACCCTTCAGCGCGGCACGCAGGTTCACAGGATCCGCCTGGACGCGGCGGAAGGCAGTCGTCTGGCGTGGCTGCATTCGCGCGGGGAAGTGCTCGATCAGAGAGTCGAGGGAGATGAAATCGAGGTCGACGTCAGGCTATCGCCGGACAATTGGGCACGTTTTCAGGCGACGGAATCCGCCTGAACCTTCTTGGCGCGCTGCCAAAGCTCTTCTTTCTTCTCGAGCGGCAGGTCCGCAAAGCCGGGTGCCTGTTCAATCTCGCGGAAGCGTCGCTCGAACTTGCGGTTTGCCTCTCGAAGAGCAGCTTCCGGTTCGATGTTAAGATGGCGTGCGAGGTTTGCGACAGCGAACAGGAGGTCGCCCATTTCCTCGAGCTTCCGGTCATGCTCGGTCTCGCGCTCGAGCTCCGCCAATTCTTCGTCGATTTTGGCTCGCGGTCCGGACGAGTCCGGCCAGTCGAAGCCGACCCGAGCGGCACGACGCTGCAGCTTCGCGGCTCTCTCGAGCGCCGGTAAGGCAAGAGCGACGCCGGCAAGAGCGCTCTTGTCCGGGTTTGCGGCTCGTTCCTCGGCCTTAATGATTTCCCAGAGGTGATGGCCGCCATGCTCCGCATCGCCGAATATATGCGGATGCCGGCGCTCCATCTTTTCGGAGATGCGGTTGATGACGTCGTCCAGGGTGAAATGACCGGCTTCTTCAGCCATTCGCGAATGGAACACGACCTGAAGCTGCAGGTCACCGAGTTCGTCGGCCAGCGCGTCCATGTCATTCCGTGCGATGGCGTCGGCAACTTCGTATGCTTCTTCGATCGTGTAGGGCGCGATGGTAGCGAACGTCTGCACGCTGTCCCATTCGCAGCCGCTCATCGGATCGCGGAGCCGCTTCATGATTTCGACGAGGCGATCCAGGTTCAAGAGGGTCTCCCCGCTCTCTGGTCAGTAAGTATGATAATATGCATTATGTAAATCTTAGATAGGTCGGCCCGACGAATGTATCCCCCGAACCGAAGCCGTAGATTCGCAGCTGGGTCGCTGTAAACGCTAAGACCTCTGAAAGGGAGATGTTGACGTAGTCCCGCTCGGGATGAAATAGCCGCTGCCGTCCGGGAAGGAGGTGTGCATGTACGAGCATATTCTCATTTCGACCGATGGATCTGAGGTTGCGCAAAAAGGGCTCGATCATGGGCTCGACCTTGCGAAGGCTCTGGGCGCAAAGACCACAATCGTCACCGCGACAGAAGTCTTGGCTTACACCGGCAGGGTGGCCGACGTAAGCGGTACGGACTTTTATCAAGAGTATATCGACATCCAAAAGCACGCGGCCGACCGGCTCCTCGCCGAGGCGCATGAAGCAGCTCTACGCAAAGGAGTTGAGGCCGATACCGTTTACTTCGGACTCGGTTCGCCCGCCCAGGCTATCATTGAAACGGCGAAGGATCGGGACTGCGATCTTATTGCCATGTCGTCTCATGGTCGAAGAGGACTGAGCCGCCTCATGCTCGGCAGTGTCACATCGGAGGTGCTGTCGCTGAGCCCCCTACCCGTCCTCGTAGTTCGCTAGAGGGCCAAACCTCGAACAATTGACTTTGACGCGCGTTGAGCAGAACCGCGGGAAATCGGGGTCCTTCCAGCAGCTGAGGTGACCAGGATGCGAAACGCTTCTTTGATAGGTTGTGCAGCGCTCTTCCTAGGCGCCTGCGCGACAAACCCCCCGGTAGCGAATTCCAGCTCTGGCGAGCCAACACTGACCGGCACTGAGTGGACCTTGGTCCACTTTCAGTCGCCCGAAGATTCCATAGGCATGGTCCGGCCGAAGGAAGGTGAAGTCTACACGTTGAAGCTCAAACCGGACGGCACCATGGCGGCCGGGCTGTTCTGCAACCGCGGAACGGGCCGATGGAACTCGCCGGACCGTGGAGCGGCAATGGGCGAGATCCGCCTCGAATTGCAGGCGGTGACGCAGGCGGCCTGTCTTCCGTCGCCACTCGAGCGTATCGGTGCAGATCTTAACCGTGTCCGTACCTTCGTCGTTCGTGACGGCAGACTGCATCTGAACCTTATGCTGGATTCCGGCGATTACGTCTGGGAACCGACGAAGTAGGTGCATCCGGGCGCATGGGCCAGCACCGCAAGAAGACCCAAAAGCACGTCGGAAAACCTTGAATTCCCGACCAGTTCTTCTTTTAGCTAAGCTCCGGCAATTCCGAATGTAGGTCGGTTTATGCTATCACCCAAAGCCCGACAGAGTCGGAACTTTGTGTGGAGGTTGCCATGCGCGCATCCCTGTCACCATTGCTCCTTTGGTCTTTCGCATTTCTCCCCGGGCCGGCACTAACGCAGCCGGCGCCGATCACGCGACCGGCACCGCCGCTTCAGCCGCAAGCGGTCGGTCCGCAGCATGAGATAATCATCTACCGGGACCGGAACTTCGACGGACCGGCGGTTGCCATTCCGCAGGACGAGCCGAATCTCCGCCTTGTCTGGACGGTAAGCTCGGTTCGAGTGCGCGGCGGGACGTGGCAGCTGTGCGAACGGCCGAACTACCACGGGACCTGCCTCACGGTTTCGGCAAGCAAGAGCAACCTCAACAGACTCAGGGTCCAAAGCGCGCGAATGATCCGAGCTGCATGGCGCTCGCTGGGAGGAGTGAACATCAATCGCGTCATTCGTGATAACAGGACGATCCGCGTTCAGGGCAGCCCGAGAGTTTGGGAGGTGCGGCTATGCGCGGAAGGCTCTCGGATGCGACTTTATGGAGCCCGCGCGCGCTTTTCGAATGCCCGATTCCAGACCCTGGATATTCCTCGGAACATAGAAAGCGGAAGATGCACCGGCCCCATGTCGTTGACTTCGGCCCCCCGGGACCTGTCCTCGGTGGAAGTGACTGCGACGTCCCTGGGAATTACCCGCGGACGCATTCGGCTCGAGGCGCGCTAGGATAGACTTCGGCTGAAGGGGGAATTCGAATGGCTCAGTCTGTACCGGCGGATCAGAACCTTCGGACAGACCAGGCCTCGCTAGGCCGATGGCAGGGTTGGCATTATGTTCCCGGCATTGCCTCCCTCGCCATAGGCATTCTTGCGCTCGCAGAACCTCCGCTCGCTAGCCTTGCCGCCACGGTCTATCTTGGCGCCATGCTCGGCGTCGCCGGCATCTTCATGTTTGTGGCTGGCGTTGCGAACATCCGGCGGGGCGGCTGGTTCGCATTGTTCCTTGGCTTGCTATGCGGCGTCACTGCGCTGGCGATATTCGCAAACCCCGTCGCGACGGCAGTTTCGATCGTTTGGATCATGGGCGCTTTTCTGATCATCGGCGGCATCTTCGAGCTCGTCGTTGGCCTCAAGATGCCGATCGGCAGGGCCTGGTTGATTCTGATCAGCCTCGTGAACATCGCCCTGGGCGTTTTTGCATTCATGTTGCCTCCGGCTGCGGCTTTTGCATTCCTCGGCTACTTCCTGGGATTGAACCTGGTAGTGCAGGGATTGTGGTGGCTGGCATTTCCCCTGAGCCGGCCCGCCGCGCTCTCCGGTCCGGATGAAGTTGAGTAAAGAGCGGGTGACTCCTGGATCTTGCCGGAACGGGGCATGATCGAGTTCTTCTACGGCCTGCCGTTCTGGCTCGCGACTCTCCTGGTTCTCGCAATCAGTTTGGCCCTCGGTCTCGCGAGCAGCTTCGGACTTCGGTCCTTATTGCATCTCAAATGGAGCGAAGGCGACGGCGAAAGGGCGATCAGCCTGATGCAGGTCGTGGCCGCCTATATCGGCATCTTGATAGCCTTCGCAGGCGTACAAGTGTGGCAAGACTATTCGGACGCTGAGAATGCAGTTCATCGTGAAGCCGCCTCCGCGGCCCAACTCTATCGCAACCTGTCGACTTACGGACCTGAAACGCTAGCGGCCCGACAAGCGCTCCGGGCTTATGTCGAAAGCGTTATCAAGGACGAATGGCCGCTGCTTCCCGAAGGACAAGCGAACCCTCGCACTGAGATCAAGCTTTTCAAGCTGTTCGACACGATCGGACAGATACAGCCCGGAAACGCTCGCGATACCACCATCTACCAGGAAGCATTCAAGGACCTGAACGACCTTGTCGTCATCAGGCGCGACCGACTCATTCATGGCCAGGCCGCAATGCCGATGATCCTTTGGGTCGTGGGGCTGTTCGGGTCCGTCCTGCTGCTGGCCTACACGGCGACCTTTCCTCCAACCCTGCCCAACGTGGTAATGGTCTCCGGGCTGTCGATGGCGCTCGGGCTCGTTTTCTTGTTCATCCTGACCGTGGACAGGCCCTTCAGCGGAAAGTTCAGCGTCAAGGCCGATGAACTTGCGCAGCTCTCGGCCAAGTTCGACCTTCTCGATCGGCTCAGCCAGATGGAAGAAGCGGGCAGCACGCCTTAATTGTCGTCAGGGCTACCTCGTAGAGCGGCACTGGATGGGAATCATTCGTCCCACGGTCCACGTAGCTTCGCGTCCTTTCGTCCAAAGCTCGTGAGTTCCGTTCGTGTACCGCGCTCCCGAGGCTGCTTCTGCTTGAGGCAGGGTATGGATCACGCCATCCGATGTGCGGACGATTGCGCGATCGGGCGCAAACGCGACACGCAATTCAATCCCGCCCTCGCATGCGAAGATGTCCCTACTTCGCGTTGTGGTCATGCATCCGAACAGCAGCGCCGGAAGAACGAGAATGAACAGGGTTGCTCGCATGGCAACCTCCCTCAGCAGTCCAATCGTTGGATGTTAACATGCCTCCGCAGTCCCGGTCACGTCCCAGACGGCGGGACGTGTCAGACGCGCGGCGCCAGCCAGGATGCTTGGCATTCCGCACCACTGGGATTATTGAGCGGGGTCAATTTCGTCTGACGAGGTGGAGGTAAACGCATCTAGCGCCTCCGGCATCATCGGTGGCGCTGCGATCGTCTAAACATACCAGTGGCGTTGATGCTCCGATTGGAGGGAAGATGAGGCCGCCCGCCTGCCCAATGCCTGCTCTGGACGGCAGCTGAGCGTGGCTGAAAAGCCGACGCAGAAACTTTCACTGCCTTCGCTGACCGCGATGGTGGTGGGGTCGATGGTCGGGGCCGGCATCTTCAATCTGCCGGGACGCTTTGCGACCGCGACCGGGCCATTCGGCGCGATCATCGCATGGCTGATCGCCGGGTCCGGAATGTTCGCGCTGGCGCGCGTCTTCCAGATCTTGTCCGAGAAGCGGCCCGACCTGGATTCCGGCGTCTTTGCCTACGCCAAGGCTGGCTTTGGCGATTACGTGGGATATCTCTCTGCCTTCGGCTACTGGCTCGGAAGCTGCCTCGGGAACGTCTTCTACTGGGTCCTGATCGGCTCGACGCTCGGCCTCTTCTTCCCCGACCTTTTTGGCGACGGAAGCACCGTCATCGCGATAGTCGTATCGCTCATAGGCGTTTGGCTGTTCCATTTCATGATCCTGCGCGGGATCGAGCAGGCGGCAGTGATCAATACGATCGTCACGATCGCGAAGGTCGTTCCGTTGCTTGCAGCAGTCCTGATCTTCCTCGTCTTCTTCAACGCCAGCCAGTTCGCTGAAAACTTCTTCGGCGGCGTCGGAATGCCGGACAAAACGCTCGTCGCGCAGGTTCGCGACACCATGCTCATCACCGTGTTCGTGTTCATCGGGATCGAGGGTGCAAGCGTCTATTCGCGCTATGCCACGAGGCGGTCCGACGTCGGCTCGGCGACGATCGTCGGATTCCTTGGCGTGACCGGCCTCATGGTCGCGATCACGCTACTTCCATACGCGGCCACGCCCAGGGCTGACATTGCCGGCGTCGGCAACCCCTCGCTCGCCGGCGCGCTTGAGCTGGTGGCCGGTCATTGGGGCGCCATCTTCCTCTCCGTTTCGGTGCTCATCTCCGTGCTCGGCGCCTATCTGGCCTGGTCGCTGATCTGCGCGGAAGTCTTGTTCGCAGCGGCCAACTCTCAGGACATGCCAAGGATCTTTGCCGCGCAAAACACCAATCGCGTGCCTGCGAACGCTCTGTGGGCGACGAACATCGTTGTCTCCGTGTTCCTGATCTCGACCTTTTGGTCGCGCGACGCTTTCAACATCATGCTCGACATGACCAGCGTCTCGGCATTGCTGCCATATCTGCTGGTTGCAGGTTACGGCGCCTTGGTCGCCCGACAGGATAGTGCCGGGAACGGCCGCTCGGCCACCGCGATCTTCTCCTGGATCGCGATCATCTACACGCTCTTCATGTTCGTCGCCGCGGGACTGAAATATGTGCTGCTGCTGGCGATACTCTTCGCGCCCGGGACGTTGCTCTATTTCTGGGCACGCCGTGAGCAAAACGCGCGCCTTTTCACCCGCGTTGAGTTGGGCATCCTCGCAATCATCATCACCGCTGCGTTGGCGGGGGTCTACGGCCTCGCGACCGGAATGATCGAGCCCTGAAGGAGGAATGAATCATGGCGAGCAGCTTCGGGGTTCATTCGGAGGTCGGGCAGCTGCACAAGGTCATGGTTTGCGCTCCTGGGCGCGCGCACAACCGCCTGACCCCCTCTAACTGCGACACGCTGCTTTTCGATGATGTCCTTTGGGTCGAGATGGCGAAGCGGGATCACCTCGATTTCATCGCCAAGCTGCGGGATCGCGGAGTCGATGTCGTGGAGATGCACGATCTGCTGACGGAGACGCTTGGGATAGCGGAGGCGCGAGCCTGGATCCTGGACCATGAGGTCGTGCCGAATGAGGTCGGATTGGACCTCGTGGAGAGCGTTCGCGCCTATCTGGACGAGCTCAGTCATCGCGACCTCGCGGAAACGCTCCTAGGCGGCCTGTCGACGGAAGAGTTTCCCGACAGGATCGGTGGGGATACGCTGAAACTCGTCAGGGACGCGGCGGGGGTGACCGAGTATCTGCTGCCGCCGCTACCCAACACGATCTATACGCGGGACACGACTTGCTGGATCTACGAAGGCGTCACTCTCAATCCACTTTTCTGGCCGGCCCGCCACGAAGAGACCATCCTTGCCGCGGCGATTTACCGTTTCCACCCGGATTTCGCCGGCAAGGTAAACGTCTGGTGGGGTGACCCCTTCGAGGAGCACGGCCTGGCCACGCTCGAGGGTGGTGATGTCATGCCGATTGGGAAAGGCAACGTCCTGATCGGCATGAGCGAGCGGACGTCGCGCCAGGCGATAAGCCAGTTGGCGAAAGTCCTGTTCGATCGCGGCGCAGCCACCCGCGTAATCGTCGCGGCAATGCCCAAGCTCCGCGCGGCCATGCATCTCGACACCGTCTTCACCTTGGCCGACCGCGACTGCGTCTTCAGTCATCCGGATATCGTCAACAAGATCGAGTGCTTCTCATATCGGCCGAAGGAGGGCGGAAGTGGCCTGGACCTGCGCAGGGATGAGGGATCGCTGACCGACACCGTGAGCGAGGCCCTGGGCGTGAAGATGCGCGTGCTGGAGACCGGCGGCGGGGATTACATGCGCGAACGGACGCAATGGGACAGCGGAGCCAACCTCGTCTGCGTCTCTCCCGGAGTAGTCTTCGCCTACGACCGCAACACCTATGCCAACACACTTCTTCGAAATGCCGGGATTGAGGTCATCACCATCGCCGGCGCTGAGCTCGGCCGAGGCCGCGGCGGGGGGCATTGCATGACCTGTCCCATCTCACGCGATCCGGTGGACTGGTAATGAAACAATCTGGCGGCCCCAAAGTCGGCCTGTTCCTGCTCACGGTCCTGCTCTTCGTGTCGGCCGCATTGGGCGGAATAGTCGCGCGCCTCCTTCCCACGCCAAATGCTCCCGCATCCCCAGCCGTGCCTGTGGTCGCGGGCGCCGGCGCGATGACCATTGCGCCGCTCGTCAACAAGACAGCGCCGGCCGTGGTCAACATCGCCGTTTTGCAGCCCTCGCCGGCCGAGCAGAACCCGTTGCTCCGCGATCCCTTCTTCCGCCGCTACATGGGAGTGCCGGATTCAGCCCTTCGGCCGGCGATATCAGCAGGGTCGGGTGTGATCGTGGATTCCGCCCGCGGATTGGTCGTCACCAATTTCCACGTCATTCGGAATGCGACTGCTGTAGAGATCGGCCTTCGCGACGGACGCCGGGCCCCGGCAGAGCTCATGGGCGCCGCACCGGCTCTCGATCTCGCGATCCTTCGCATATCCTTGCCCAATCTGCCGTCGCTTCCGCTGGCGGAATCCTCCAAGCTCCAGGTTGGCGATTATGTGGTTGCAATCGGCAACCCGTTCGGCCTCGGGCAGACAGTTACGGCCGGGATCGTCAGCGCAACGGATCGTTCCCTCGGCCGCGACGACCCACGACGTTTCATCCAGACCGACGCGCCCATCAATCCAGGAAATTCGGGCGGAGCATTGATCAACTCCCGCGGCGAGGTCGTGGGAATAAACACAGCCCTCGTCAGCCCGATGCAGGGCAATGTCGGAATCGGCTTCGCCATTCCGTCAAACGTCGTGCGGCAACTTCTCAGCGAGGCAACGACCAGAAAATCAGGCTAATGACGCTCTGGTCAAGGCACGAGGATGAGCCATCGTCCTTCCACCCCCCAGCGTTGCAATGAAGATAGGAAATTCATTCCCAGCACGTTCAAATCCTCGTCGTCCGCAACGTGGACAGCGACATTGTCGCGTTCGATGGAGCCCACCGTGAGCGTATTCGCCGTTCCTGTCGCAACCCGAATGAGGCCGTTTCCCGTTCTAACGACTTGATTGCGCTGGGGACTGACCTGCATTCCCACCCTCGCCGCGGTCTCGCGTCCGACCGTGGTCATCGTTGCGCCGCTATCGACGAGGAACTTCACATCTTCGCCGTTGACCCTGCCGTCGACCCAGAAATGGCCGTCGATAGCCATTGGGATGCGGATCTCTTCGCCGCGGATTACGGGCACGCCGGTGGCTTCGCTTTTCAGGCGTTGGCCGACGTAACCAAGATCGTCACGGAACGTGAAAACCACGAATCCGCCGGCGAAGATCGCTATCCACGCGAGCGACGCGGTCAGCAGCCTCGCCAGCGGTTCCCGCCGCGACATCAAGGTGCCCAGGATGAGCATGACCGCCATCAGGAGGTAAACGCCGCCCAGCATCAGACTGTTGGTCAAGGCTGAAGGACCAGATAATTGCCTTCGACACGCCAGCTCTGGAGCGATCGAAGGAAGTTCATCCCGAGCAGGTCCAAATCATCCTGTTCGCTGACGTCCACGGGAAAATCCGTTCGTTCGATCGAACCTACCTGAAGCCGATCCGCGTAGCTTTGCAGCACCGAAGTAGGACCGTTGGCGGTGCTTACCACGGCGCGTCTCGTTCCGATCTCCATGTTCGAAGCTGTCGCAACGCGTCTGGAGACCGTCGTCACGGAAGCACCGCTGTCGACCATGAAGCGGACGTCGTGCCCGTTGAGCTTGGCATCGACGTAGAAATGCCCATCCTCGGAGACCGGCACCCGAACACTGTTGCCGTCCTGGATCGAACTTCCAGTTG
>JBKPKE010000119.1:0-15741 GCA_046730955.1 Pseudomonadota bacterium | reverse complement strand
CCAATCCCCTACAGCCTGCAATATGTAGCGAGTTGGACCCTTTGAAGTACCTCAGTGAGCGGCAGCGACGTCCGTAGCGCCGGCTGCGACCGCCCCCGCGACGCGTGTCCCATCGCGACTGTAAACGTCCTCCAGGAAAGCCACACTGGACCCGTCCGGCACCGCTGTCAGATAAGTGATGTAGACTGGGAGACGGGTGTCGAGCATTACCTTCTCTTCGGGGGCCGCACCTTGCCACGTAAGATCCTTCCCGAAGATCCAGTGACTTAGCCGCCAGGCATCCTCCAGCCGAACACAACCGCCGCTGTACAGTCGCGCCGCCTGCTCGAACAATTCACGCTCCGGATTGTCGTGCAGATATACGCCCGCGACGTTGGGGAACATGAATTTGATCCGTCCCATCGAATTGTACGGCCCGGGAAGCTGACGAACGAGGACCTGCTGTTTGCCGTCAGCCACGGCCTTCCAGTCGACGCTTTTCGGGTCGATGATCTGTGGATTCTCTTCGTCGAAGCTAGAGACGACCTGATAACCCTGCCGGTCGAGATATTTCAGGCCCTGCTTTACAACCATGGGAGCAATGCGCTCCGCAGTGAGGTCCGCCGGGACATACCAATAGGGGTTTAGCGCGGCGAAGCGGACCAGGGCCGTCATCATCGGCGTCGGATACTTCGTCTTCCCGACGACGACGCGCATGGAGTCGATCGGTTGTCCGTTCTCGTACATGAAAAGGCGCTGCGCGGCGGCGTTGACGAGGATGTAGCGGCTGTTCGTCGTCGGAAGCTCGCGGATCCGGTCCATGTTGACGCGAATGAGCTTCTTCTGCTGCTCGCTGTACGCACCGGATGCCAGCGCCCGCCGAAGCTGCGCGTACATGGGGTTCATCCAGCGCATCTCGGCAACGTAGCGTTCGAGCGACGGCGCCTTCAGAGCGCCTTC
Organism: Pseudomonadota bacterium; assembly: GCA_046730955.1. GTDB lineage: Bacteria > Pseudomonadota > Alphaproteobacteria > Sphingomonadales > Sphingomonadaceae > Sphingomicrobium. Next base: position 14,802 of record JBKPKE010000119.1, on the reverse strand, counting down.
AAGGATCGCGCGATCGGTCGGTGGCCTGGGTGTCAGCTCCTTATCGACATACAGAGTGCCGGTGTGCGCGGGCGTCCGCAGCGCGTGCACGTAATCGACGAATACTTCGCTGAGCATGGAATCGGCCCGGCCCATGGCCTTGCGATCCCCGGATGAAGCTGCCTGCAAAGCCTGTCTAAGCACGTCGACGCGGTAGCGGCCGGGAAGACCGTCAAGTTCGGCGCTTCCTAACAGCTGCATGAGAAGCTGAACCTGTTGGCCGGGCTTCGCAAACCACAACGGCTCGGCTCGTCCCCTGTAGAAATCGTTGATGCCCTGCCCGAGCGCCTTGGAGGCCTGGGTGGGCGCCAACGCCGCGGCAGGCGCTACCGGTGCTGCTGCGGCAGCAGCAGGCGTGACTGGGCCCGCGGCAGAAAGCACGAATGCCGCAGCTACGGATCCAAGGACTGAAAAAATGCGCACCGGCCGCTTGGGGCCGGTGCGCACGGTACGCGTGTGGTGCAAGAGTTGCTCCGAGCGGTTAGCCGCGCTCGCCCGCGCCAGCGGGAGCCGTGTAGGCTGGAGTAGTCGTCGTTGGAGCAGTGGAGGCCGGTGCACCCTGATAGTACTGGCCATTGTAGACATAGCCGTCAACGCGGCCGTCGTTGTCACGGTCGGCCCAGATCGCGCCGGCGAGACCGCCGACCGCAGCACCGATCACCGCGCCTTCGAGAACGCCGAGGCCCGGAATGGCCGCGCCAGCAACAGCGCCGATCGCTGCGCCGCCGACGGCGCCGGTTGCAACCCGGCGGAGCGTCGGATCGTAGCCCTGCGGAGTGCCGGCATAATACTGGCCGTTCGAAACATAGCCGTCGACATAGCCGTCGTTGTTCTGGTCAGCCCAGACAGCGCCGGCGAGACCGCCAATGGCTGCGCCGACCGCAGCCCCCTCGATCACGTTGACGCCCGGAACGACCGCGCCGACAGCCGCGCCGCCGGCTGCGCCGATCGCCGCACCCTGCGCAATGTCGCCATTCTGCGGCGTGCTCGCGCAACCCGCGAGCGCAACTGACGTCGCCAGGACTACGCCCAACATTGATTTTTGCATCGTCTTTCTCCCGATTGTTAATCTTACGGACCATGCCCCAAGGAACCGATCCCCCGGCGAAGGGTGCACGTCACGCGCGAGGAAACGACGCTATGGCCACATCGTTCCGGAGACGCGACAATGCCTTCAGCGCGAAATTGGACCTCCAGAACGGCTTGGCGTAGCGATTTCTCCGCTACGTAGCAGGAGATTTCCGTAACGTGAACGTAACGATCTACCACAATCCGCTGTGTGGAACTTCCCGCAAGACTCTCGATATCCTGCGCGAAAATGGCGACGAACCGACGGTGATCGAATACCTTAAGACACCTCCCAAGCGTGATGAACTCAAGCGGCTCTACGAGCGCGCGGGCATATCGCCGAGGGAGGGCCTTCGCGCCAAGGAACCGCTGGCTACCGAGCTCGGCCTCATTCGAGCGGACGTCAGCGACGACGAGATTCTCGACGCGATGGTCGAGCACCCGATCCTTATCGAGCGCCCACTTGTCGAAACGGAGAAGGGTGTGCGGCTCTGCCGGCCCCAGGAGACGGTGCGGGAAATCCTCTGATTTTTGGCGTCGAAAGGGCCATAATCGGCGCATGAGTCGTCTCGATCCGCGGCTGCTCCTCCAGGGATACGCTGCCGGCATCTTTCCAATGGCGGACAGCCGTGATGCACCGGACTTGTTCTGGGTCGAGCCGCGGTCGCGCGCGATCATCCCGCTGGATCGCTTCCATCTGTCCCGATCGCTGAATCGAACACTACGGTCGGGCCGTTTCACAGTTACCCTGGATCAGGCATTTCATCGAGTGATCCTTGCCTGCGCCGATCGCGAAGAGACTTGGATCAACTCCGAAATCGAGCGAGCGATGATCACGCTTCACGCCACCGGCCATGCTCATTCGGTGGAGGTGTGGCAGGCGGGTGAGCTCGTGGGCGGCCTTTATGGGGTGAAGCTGGGCCGCGCTTTCTTCGGCGAGAGCATGTTCAGCCGTGCGACCGACGCTTCGAAGGTCGCCCTCGCGTGGCTCGTAGCCAGAATGAAGGCAGGAGGATTCACGCTCCTCGATTGCCAGTTCATGACACCGCACCTCGCCTCGCTGGGAGCGGTCAGCGTTTCGCGCCGAGCTTACGTCGCGTTATTGTCGGCTGCACTTGGCGGCGGAGCGGCAGGCTCGGCCGGAGGAGCGGTTTCCGTGACCGGCGCTGGCGACGCATTTTCCGTCTCCGGGGTGGGAGCGGTGCCGCCACTAGACTTTGGCGCGCTCGAACGGCTGTTGGACGCGACCGGCGCTGCAGGCGCGCCCGGGCCGGCTGGGTATGTCATCGCACAGCTCTTGGGCCAAACGTCGTAGACCGGATGCTCGACCACGTTGAGCGACGGAGATTCCTTGTAGAGCCACCCGGAAAAAACACGGTGCCAGCTCTCGTCCGGACGCTGGACGTCGAGTTGCACGAATGCGCCGGTAAGCTTTTCGTTTTCCCACGGCGCAGTCGTTTCGCATGCTCGCAGACGAACGATCGCATCGTTGACGCGTACGGACTGTCCGGGCTTGAGCGTCAGGTCGCGGACGATGCCGTTCCGCTTGTTGAGAAAGCCGAGGACCGCAACCCGATCGGCCATTGGAGTTACGCCCGCCTGCTGCCCCGGCCCCGCATTCGCGGCGCCGATCCGGGAGCGATTTGTCTGTTGCGCCTGCTCCCCGCGCCCGCAACCCGCGAGCAGCGCGACTGCCAGGCCGGCTACGGCAAGGATTCTCACCTCAGTCCGGAGTCCAAGGCTGATAGTCGCCCGTCGCCGCAGGCCGGAACTTGCCCTTGGAAAGCGAGCCGTCCGGGCGGAACGCGGCCATTGTACCGGTGAGATTCGGTTCCGGCGCCTTCTCGAACTTCCGCACGGGGGGAAGCGACTTGTCGGGCAGATCGTCGATCGTGCCCTTGAGCCATGCCTGCCAGTCCGGCGGCACCCTGCTTCCGTCATTGGAGCCGTTGTAGATCACCCAGCGCGACGCCGGGTTCTTCTTGCCCTGGAAATAGACGTTGCCATCGTCGTCGCGACCGACTTCCTCGCCGTGCAGGCGGGTCCACAGACCCGTGCCCCACGTCGCGCCATTCCACCAAGTGAAGGTTCTCGACCAGAATCCCATCGCCGCGCCTCCTGCCGCGTCGAAGCCGTCAAAGCAAGGCCGGCCTCAGTGGGGCCAGCTGACCTTGTCGCCTTCCTTGATGCCGAGTTCCGCGGCGCGGCCGCCGGCGATCTCCAACACCGCGGAGACCGGATCGATCGAAGCGACGGGGTCGAGCGACATCGGCACCGTGTTTGCAGCGATCCGACCGATTTTTCCGTCCGCGCCAATGAACACCATGTCCAACGGGACAAGCGTATTCTTCATCCAGAAGCTGACCTGAACGGGCGGATCATAAGGGAAGATCATTCCCCGGTCCCCGGGAATGGAGTTGCGGAACATCAACCCCCGCGACTGCTCTTCCGGTGTTCGGGCGACCTCGACCGTGAAGCGATGCTGGCCGTTGGACGAGGTGATGGTCAGCGGAACCTGATCCAGGCCCGCGGGGGAACGCTCGAGCGGGGCTTCGGAAGCCGTGGTGGCGGAGCCGCACCCGGCCGCAGCAGCCATGAGTGCAAGACCTAGTGATCGTCCGACGAAGCGGAGCGCAATTCCACCGCCGTAAGACCCTTTCGTCCGTCCGCAATCCGAGCTTCCAGCCTTTGCCCCGGCTGGAGATCGCCCAGGCCCGACGTCCGGACCGTCTCCATATGGACGAACACGTCGTGAGGATCGGGCTCGCCGACCCGGTTCACGAAGCCATAACCCTTCACTCGGTTGAACCATTTGACCTCTACCGGCTCATAATCCCCAGCGGATTCGGACAGAGCCTTACGGTCAACATCCTTCGAGGTCGAGCGCGGAGGACGAGGCGGCGGCGTTACGGCGGGACCCGTGTCGATAGACAGGATCTTCTTTGCCTGAAGACCGCGATCGAGCCGCATGGGCACGCATTCGATGAGCGCGCCTTCCGGCAGGCTTCTCCGACCATGCTCGCGCAACACACTGAAATGGACCAATATATCGCCGTCGAGCGCATCGCTGACGATGAAGCCGAAGCCACGCGTGGCGTCGAACCACTTCACGCGCCCCACGACCGGATCCAAGTCGGATTCCGTTTGCGGCTCCTCGATCAAACCCGGCGCCTCAATGGTGTCGAGCTCGGGCTGCGGTTGAGGCTGGGGTTCGGCTGCAGTCACTTTTCTCTTACGCTCCACCGCACCTCACTAACATTTGTGAATGTGTCGGGAAACCGACTTAAGTGGATTTCGACGGCAACTCGTCAAAGTCACATTCCGTCCCCGGTTCCATCCCGGTCACCGCCTTCGCCAACTCGAAGGAATGGCCAGCGCGGATCATGGCCGCGATCGCCTTTTCTCTACCTGCGCGGTCGTGAGGGGCATCGGCAAAAGGCCCGATACGGCGACGGCGGGCAAACCTGAGGGCGGAAGCGACCGCCACGTCCGCTGCAAGCTCCCGAGCGGCCTCGGCATCAGGCTCTGCAATGCCCGCCGCCCTGAGCGCCTGGCGAACTCGTCCCTCTCCGTAGCCGCGTTCCGAAAGAGACCGGGACTTGGTCAGAGCGAATGTTGCATCGTCTACGAGTCCGGTTTCGGCAAAGCGCTCGACGATTCGCTCGATATCCGGCCCGATCTCACCGTCCCAACCGCGCTCGCGCACCTTGCGCGACAGATAAGCGGCGAGCTTTGCCCGGGTCGTGGCGTACTTGCCGACGTAAAGGAGCGCGAGCTCCTTCAGCTTGTCCCCGTCGAGGGGCGGCCGAAGCTTTCTGCCTTGGGAACGACGCATCACGCCCAATTTGTGACACAATGGGTAACCATCACAAGCTCCAGTCCGCGAGGGGCGGACATCTCCGGCCGCGCCAGCATGGCCGGCACAAGACCAGGGTGAAGGCTTGCTCGACCGGAACACTACGATCTTGGCCGACCTCGCTCCCGCCGGCGGAACGCCGACATTGGATACGCTAACTCGGCGCATCGCCGATTTCGCGACCTTGGGAGCAGCGCTCGACTATGCCGCGCGAGGACGCCGCGGGATGAACTTCCACGACGCGCGGGGGCAACTTACGCGCGCCTATGGCTATGCGGAACTTCGCGAACATTCCCTTGCTCATGCTCAGCGCTTTATCGCGCTGGGGCTGAAGCCGGGCGATCGCCTGGCTCTCATCGCGGAGACCGGACCGGAATTTGCCGCCTGCTTCTTCGGTGCGGTCTACGCGGGTCTCTGGCCGGTTCCGCTTCCGCTCCCGACCAGCTTCGGGGGTCGCGAAGCCTATGTCGAGCAGCTGCGCGTGATGTTGAACAGCAGCGATCCTTCGCTTCTTCTCTGCCCGCCCGACTTGCTGAGCTATGCGGCCCAAGCTGCGGAAACGCGCGGCATCCCGACGAATGATTGGGACGGTCTGGCTGGGGTTGAGGGCGGCATGGCCGACCTTCCCACAGCCGACTCCGACGATGTCGCGTATCTTCAATACTCAAGCGGTTCGACGCGCTTCCCGCATGGCGTCGCCGTCACGCACCGCCAGCTGCTCTCGAACCTTCGGGCGCACGGCATCGGGCTTCAGATCGGAGACACGGATCGGTGCGTCTCCTGGCTGCCCTGGTATCATGACATGGGCCTCGTCGGTTGCATGCTGTCGCCGATCGCGCTGCAAATGCCGGTCGATTACATGAAGACCGAGGATTTCGCGCGACGCCCGCTCGCCTGGCTCGACATGATCACGCGCAATCCAGGCACGAGCGTGAGCTATTCGCCGACCTTCGGATACGACATTTGCGCCCGTCGCATGAGTTCGCAGACGCGTGCGCAGGACCGCTTCGACCTGTCCCGCTGGCGCATCGCCGGCAATGGCGCCGACATGATTCGTCCGGACGTCATGCAGGCCTTCGTCGACGCGTTCGCGGATGCCGGCTTCCAGGCTGGGGCTTTCTGCCCGAGCTACGGTCTCGCAGAAGCGACGCTCGCCGTCTCGCTCATGCCTCCGGGCGAGGGCATCCGGCTGGAGCTGGTCGAGGAAACCGTTCTCAACGGCGGTTCCGCCGGTGCCGACGGACGTCCCCGCCGTTACCGCGCAGTGGTCAACTGCGGCAAGGCCGTCGAGGGTATGGAGATTGAGATCCGTGGCGAAGACGGCTCGCCCCTGCCCGACCGTGGCATCGGGCGTGTCTTCGTTCGCGGAACGTCGGTCATGCACAGCTACTACCGCGATCCAGAATCGACCGCCGCCTGCCTGAAGGACGGTTGGCTCGACACGGGCGACATGGGCTACATGTCGGACGGGTACATTTTCATCGTCGGCCGCGCCAAGGACATGATCATCATCAACGGGCGCAATCACTGGCCGCAGGACATCGAGTGGGCTGTCGAGCAGCTACCCGGATTCAAATCCGGCGACATTGCCGCCTTCGCGATCACCGGACCTTCCGGCGAAGAAACCCCGGCCGTGCTGGTCCACTGCCGCGTGTCCGACCCGCAGGAACGCGGCCGCTTGCGAGACGACATCAAGGAACGCGTGCGGGCGATCACAGGAATCACTCCTGTGGTGGAGCTTGTGCCTCCACGCTCGCTGCCGCGTACCAGCTCAGGCAAGCTGTCACGGACAAAGGCGCGTAACCTCTATCTGTCGGGCGAAATCCAGCCGTACGATATCGCGGCCTGAAGCGCGGGCAACCTTCGCCGAACTGCGGGCGTTAGACTAGCCAATCGCAGAAGGAGCACGTTGCTTGACCCGCGAAATCGTTGTTCGCGATCTCGGCCTTCAACTCACCGTGACCGCCGGTTTCATTCTTGGGATGGTCACGATCCATAGTGCAGGATTGGTGAGCATATCCCGCTTGCTCCATCTTAATGACGAGCGCTCGATTCCGAACGAGTTCGGATTGAGAGCTTCCGTCCTGATGGGATCTTACGGGCTGCTCCTATTTGCCCTGCACTTCGTCGAGATCTTGATCTTTGCAATTTTCTACCACCTCGTGGGAGCCATGCGGACATTGGAGGCGGCGCTCTATTATTCCGCTTCATGCTACGCGACGCTTGGCGCAAGCTCGGAGCGTTTCGATGAGGAGTGGCGTCTGGTTGGCGCACTCGAGGCACTTATCGGCTTCATCCTGATCGGCTGGTCCACCGCTTTCATGGTTCGCACCTTGCGGAAGATCATCGACTAACCGACTTGCGGTTCTGTCGTTCGCCGCATAAGCCGCGCCACGGCCTAGGAGTGTAGCTCAGTTGGTAGAGCATCGGTCTCCAAAACCGAGGGTCGTGGGTTCGAGTCCCTCCACTCCTGCCAGCCGCCTTGAAGACTCAGCGCAGGATCGCTAAGTCGCATTCAGCCCCGCCGGCCGCATTGGTCCGCGGGGCGCTTTTCTATCTGCGAGCGAGCGAAATAGTGGCGAAGGCATCCCCAGGCGAATTCATCCGGCAAGTGCGCAGCGAAGCGTCGAAGGTCGTCTGGCCGACCTGGAGCGAGACTGTCCGCACTGCGATCATGGTCCTTATCATGACAGCGATCCTCGCGGTCTTCTTCTTCGCCGTCGATTCGTTCTTCAGCGCGATCGTCCGCTGGCTGCTCAGCCTGCTCGGTTAACGTAGCGCTACACAGGGAAACTCATCAAATGTCCCGCTGGTACATCATCCACGCTTATTCCGGCTTCGAGAACAAGGTGAAGGACGCGATCCTTTCCGAAGCCACGCGTCTCGGCCTTGAAACGCAAGTCGAGGCAGTCGAGGTTCCGACCGAAAAGGTCACCGAAATCCGCCGCGGCAAGAAGGTCACTTCCGACCGCAAGTTCTTCCCCGGCTACGTTCTCGCCAAGCTTGCGATGAACGATCAGGTCTACCACCTGGTGAAGAACACGCCGAAGGTTACGGGATTCCTCGGTCCTGGTGGCAAGCCGCAGGCAATCAGCGAAGCCGAAGCCGCGCGCATTCTTTCGACCAAGGAAGAAGCAGCCGCCGCGGCCCCGAAGCAGAAGGTCAATGTCGACTACGAGATTGGCGACAGCGTCAAGGTGCTCGACGGTCCATTCGCGAGCTTCAACGGTATCGTCGAGGAGCTCGATTTCGACCGCGGCCGCGTGAAGGTGTCGGTGTCGATCTTCGGGCGCGCGACGCCTGTCGAACTGGAGTTCGAGCAGGTCGAACGGGTTAAATAGCTAATTCGAGGTTTCCCGAGGGGTCGCTTCGGCGGCCCCTTTCCTTTTGCGCGAGCTACGCCGCTAGCGCGTAGACGCCGGCACTGATCGCGACCACTCCAATTACTGCCGCAAGGCCGGCAAGTACGGCGGCACCCTGCCGATTACGAAGATGGCTACCGCGTCGGGCGTACATTCCGCCGGCAAACATGATCACGCCAAAAAGGAGGGCGTAAAAGGCTCCGAGCCTATAGGGATCGACGTCGATCATTCGGACACCTCCAGTTGCTCTGCTAGGCAACGGCTGAGGCGTATATAGTGTTCACTGATTAACCTGCGATAACCGCATAACGGGTCGCAGCTACACCGCAGGGCAAAACAGGCGTATGATGGATCGCACGCGAGACCGTGCGCTTCCAGAGTCGCGCTGGGCACGCCACGATCCCGCGTGGGCGGCTCGATCCCATGGCAGTCCCCGGGATCGGGCCGCTTCGTTGGGAGCGCGTACAGGGTGCCGCGCTCCCTTCCGAAGGAAGGCTGTCTAGGCCCATTCGCAAACTAGGAGTCCCGTCCGACCGGTCCTAGCTATCGAAAGTTAGGTTGGGCCTGTTGTTGCACCACATTGGCTCATCGCGGGACAGCCACTGTGCGGCGCTTCGATAGCAGGATATCACTGCTGTCGTGACACGGGGGCTTCGTCTTCCATCAGGGCGTGTCATCGCCATTGGCCGCTACATGCTGGCGAGCTTGTTCCTGCTTGCCATTTGGATGGACGCCAGTCAGCCGGCCAACGCGCCCACGCTGACCTGGGCGGTTCTGGGAACCTATGTCGTCTTCGCGCTCGGCATCCTAGCGCTGACCTGGAACAATTGGTGGCTGGATGCGCGGCTTGCCGGCGCGGTCCATAGCATCGACATCGCCGTTTATACTTTCCTCGTTTTTTCGACGGAGGGGTACACAAGCCCCTTCTTCACCGCCGTCATGTTCATCCTGCTGGCCGCGGCCATTCGCTGGGGCTGGCGGGCAACGGCCCTGACGGCGGTCCTTCTGACGCTTCTGTACCTTCTCGCAGGGATGGGAGTCGCCGCGGCATCGACGCATTTCATGCTCCAACCGTTTGTTATCCGCACGGGGCACCTCATCATCCTCTCGCTGATTCTGATGTGGTTTGGGGTGAACCAGTGGCGGTCCGGTATGTATGCCCGCGACAAGGACGGCTTCGGCGAACCGTCGCTCTACAAGTCGTCGCTCGAAAACAGCCTCGGAGCCGCGATGCACGGCCTGAATGCGTCGCGAGGCATCCTTGTCTGGCGAGAGCATGGAAGCGACAAGATTGAGGCCCTGATATCGGAAGGCTCGAATCTGACAGCGCCGGGACTCAAGTCCGATGCGTTCACGAAGCGCTTCGAACGGCCCTTTCTCTACGATCTCGGGAAAAACCGCGCGATCACGCGCGACGAAGGACGCGATTTGCAGCGCTTCCGGGCGCGCGATCTGATCCGGTCGGACGCGGCCTCGGCGCTTTCCTTGTGCGAAGGCATTGCAATCCCCGTCAGCACAGCCGCGGGAGACGGCGAGCTATTCCTGGAAGCCGTTCCCAATCTTTCATTGGACCATATCGATCTTGGAGATGAGATCGCCGCCGACATCGCCGCATATATTCAGCGCTATGCACTGATCCGGGCCGTCGAGGAGAGCGCCGAGGCGCGGTCCCGAGTAGCGCTTGCCGGGGATCTGCACGACAGCGTGGTCCAGTTTCTGGCCGGAGCGGCCTTCCGGGTAGAGGCCCTCAAGCGCGACCAGTTGATGGGCCGGAATCTCGAAGCCGACCTAGAGCAGCTCAAACGGCTGATGCTCCAGGAACAGGACGAGCTCCGAACCTTCATCGCAGCGCTCCGCAGCGGCCCACGCATCGAGCTCGCCGAGCTCGCAAAGAATTTGAAGGATCTCACGTCCAAGCTATCCCGACAGTGGGATATCTCTTGCCAGTTCTCGGCCGAAAAAAGCGAGGCAAAGGTCCCTTCGCGCCTCCAGTTCGATGCTGAGCAATTGGTCCGCGAAGCGGTCGCGAACGCGGTCCGCCATGCCGGCGCCACCAGCATCACGATCAGGCTGCGAACCGAATCCGATGACCTCCGACTGGACATGATCAATGACGGCGCGCGCTTTCCGAAGTCCGCTGCCGGAGATGCCATGCCCCGCTCACTCAGCGAGCGCGTACGGCTCGCCGGAGGGGAACTGGAACTGTCCCGAGGCCTTGGTCTCACCAAGATCTCGGTATCGCTTCCGTTGAGCGGGAGGATCCATTGAGCAGCATCCTCCTCGTGGACGATCATCCGATGATCAGCACCGCGCTCGAGGCGTTGCTGCGGAATACTTCGTTCGAAATCGTCGGCGTTGCAGCCACCGGGGAAGAGGCAATTGCCGGAATCGCGCGGCTGGAGCCCGAATTCGTCTTGCTGGACCTGCAGCTTCGGCACGGCTCGGGAATGGACGTCCTGCGCCAGCTGAGACGAGAGCAGCGCCGGACTCGGGTCGTCCTGCTTACTGCCGCAATAGACGACAGTTCGCTGATGGAGGCAAAGGCTCTGCACGTGCAGGGGATCGTCCTCAAGAACTCGGACCCCGCCTATCTGTTCGAATGCCTGGACCGCGTCCGTCGAGGTGGCCAATGGTTCGATCCCGAAGTCACCGAAAGAGCCCGGCGCCTCAGCGATACGTTGGGTCATGGCGAGCGGGCGCCCCTCGCCCCACGAGAGCGCGAGCTGATAAAGCTTGTTCGAAACGGGCTGCGCAATAGGGAGATCGCACAAAAGCTCGGCGTGACCGAAGGGACCATCAAGGTCTATCTTCACACGGTGTTCCAGAAGCTCGGCGTGAGCAGCCGAACGGAGCTGGCGATCCGGGCAAGCGAGTTCCTCACCAAGAGCTATATGACATCGGAGAGTGGCAAGCGCCTGTCCTGAGGGCGTGAACGGTTGCCCTATTGGCTCTTTGTGGGTATGGCGCGCGCCTTCCAACATTGTTGGAGACCTGCGGGAGGCACTCCTGGTGAGCGCCGCTTGAACCGCTAAACTTGAAACGCACCTGCCCGAGCCTGGCTCACGCAGGGCATTGAGAGAGTGAAATGGCAAAAAAAATCACAGGCTATATCAAGCTGCAGGTGCCTGCTGGCACTGCGAACCCGTCGCCGCCGATCGGTCCGGCGCTGGGTCAGCGCGGCGTGAACATCATGGAATTCTGTAAGGCGTTCAATGCCGCCACGCAGGAACTGGAGAAGGGCGCTCCGATCCCGACGGTCATTACCGTCTATGCGGATCGCAGCTTTTCCTTCACGACTAAGACGCCCCCGGCTTCGTTCCTGCTAAAGAAGGCTGCAAAGCTGCAGAAGGGCTCGCAGGAACCCGGCAAAACCGCGGCTGGCACGATCCGCCGCTCGCAGCTGGCGGAAATCGCCGAGACGAAAATGAAGGATCTCAACGCCAACGATATCGATGCGGCGACAAAGATCATCGAAGGCAGTGCCCGCGCGATGGGCCTCACCGTGGTGGAGGGCTAAGCGATGGCAAAGCTGACTAAAAAACAGAAGACGCAGGCAGGTTCGGTTGACCGCGAGAAGTTTTACGCAGTCGACGAAGCGCTGGCGCTGGTGAAGCAGAACGCCACGTCGAAGTTCGACGAGACGGTTGAGGTCGCCCTCAACCTCGGCGTCGACCCTCGCCACGCTGACCAGATGGTTCGCGGCGTGGTCAATCTGCCGAAGGGCACTGGAAAGACCGTCCGCGTCGCCGTCTTCGCCAAGGGAGCGAAGGCCGACGAAGCGAAGGCAGCCGGTGCGGACGTCGTTGGCGCAGAAGACCTCATGGAGACTGTCCAGGGCGGCCAGATCGACTTCGACCGAGTCATCGCGACCCCCGACATGATGGGCGTCGTCGGCCGTCTCGGTAAGGTGCTGGGTCCGAAGGGCCTGATGCCGAACCCGAAGCTAGGCACGGTCACGATGGACGTCACCAAGGCGGTCACCGATGCTAAGTCGGGACAGGTCGAATTCCGTGTCGAGAAGGCGGGCATCGTCCAAGCTGGCATCGGCAAGGCCAGCTTCGCTTCCGAGGACCTCAAGGCAAACTTCGATGCGTTCATGGACGCGATCGTTAAGGCGAAGCCGACGGGCGCCAAGGGCAAGTACGTCAAGAAGATCGCGATCAGCTCGACCATGGGTCCGGGCGTCAAGATCGACAGCACCGAGATCGCGGGCGCTTAAGCACCCGCATCAGATCACCGCTGGAGCGCTCCTGCAATGAGCGCTCCGGCGGCTATCGCTATTCCGTAAGGTACGCCCGCCTTCGGCCTCAGGAACGGCAGGCGCTGTTTCGCTGCCTCGCTCCAGCCTACGAAGCGAGCGACAATCACCAGCAAGGCTAGCACACCCCCGCTCGCGAATACGGCCAGGAGCATCTTCGCGCTTCCGATAAGGTCGAACCACAGGCTCGTCGCGGCGAGCATCTTCACATCGCCGCCGCCGAGGACCCCCTTTGCGAACATCGCTGTCCCGAGTGTCAGCAGGACGGCGAAGATCGTCAGGTTCTGCCATAACGCGAGCCTCGGTCCGACGAGCAGCGCAGCAGCGACCGCTGCAACGGTGACAAGCAGTACGATCTTGTTCGACATCCGGGCTTGCAGAGCGTCCTGAACGCCCGCAGCGACGAGTAAGACCGCGAGAATAAGCGCCAGCCACAGCGGCGCCTCGGAAACGAGGTTCACCGGGTACGTTCCACCTGCGCGAGATTGTTGGCCGCCCGCTCGTAATACTGGCTGCGGATCTCGACGGCCTGCGCGAACGCTGCCGCAGCTTTCTTGTTGTCGCCCTGCACCTTCGCGATCACGCCGGCATCGTTCAGCCGGGCGGCCCAGTCGGTGTCGCTCTCGCCGGCACGACGGGCTGGCAGATCCTGACTGACCGCGACGCGAGCGAGCTCGAGATTGTGGGCAATGCGGACCGACTTGGGATCAAGGGACGCCGCCTCCTCCAGCTGTCCAAGCGCCTCGCTCCAGCGTCCGCGAACAAGAAGGGACCAGCCCGCATTGTTGAAGATCTCCGCACGTTGCGGAGCAAGCGCAGCGGCACGCGCGTAAGATTCGTCCGCAATCGACCAGTCGCGTCGATAGTCCGCGGCTACTCCGCGAGCGTTCCATGCTCGCCAGGTGGCATTGGGGAATCTCGTTGCCCGTTCGAGCAGCGGGACGGCCTGATCAAGATCGCCGATGCGAAGCGCGGACAAGCCTGCATGCTCGTACAGGAGCGCGTCGCCGCTGTTTCCGACGAGTGCTCGCAGATAGGTCGGCAGGGCCTTCGCATAGTCGCCGTTCGCAAAGGCCAGGTCGGCCATGGCCCGGTCAACGGCGGGTCCGGTAGCTCCCGATTTGACCGCGTTGGCGATCATGATGCGGGCCTGTTCAACGCGGCCAGCCTCAATCGCATGCACCGCTTCAGCAATGGGTTGAGCCGGCGGCTCAGCCACCGGTGCAGGCTGGGCAGCCGCAATAGCCGTTGCGATCAGTATCATCCGCGGCGCGGCTTCAGCGAGGGGTGCCGCGCTGCATCTGTACCCAGGAGCACGGTAATCTGAGCGCCTGACATTCGAGGAGCCAATGCGAATCCGAACTGGGCAGACAATCGCTGCGCCAAAGCGCGCTGGCCCGCCGGGTAATAGATCATGCTGCGTGTGCGGGTTGTTCGGGCATCGCCGATTGCCAGACCGCGCCATCCCCGAGCCGTGAGCCAGTTTCGGGTACGCGTCGCCAGACGGTCGACCCGCGCTGCATTCAGCAGCCTCACCCGCACCGGGTAAGCAGAAGCCTCACGCAGCGGCACGAAGCGCAGTTTCGTGCTGATGTCGGACCTTGCAAGCGTCGTGATACGCCAGACCGGGCCGGGTGCGGTGATCAGCCCGATCTCTCCAAGTGACAGGCGCTCCAGCCGCGGCCCTTGTTCTTGAACCACAGCAGGCATGGGAACCGGTCGCGAATAGGGCGCCAGAGGCGGAAGATCGACAGATGCCATGCGGGTCGAAGTTGGCGCGGCTCGAGGTGCTTCCGTCGCTTCGATTTTGCGAGCCGGCGGGAGCTTAATGGTTGCGGATGACCCGACCGAGGCTTGCCGAACCGGTTCGGGTGCTGCGGCAGGCGCTGGCGCGGGAGCCTCTTCGACGACACTGGCTTCGGGCAGGTTAGGGATCGAGACAATCGTCCTGGCGGGCGCCGTAGGGGCTGCCAGGTGCAGCGGCTCCGCTGTTAGAACTGGCCGCGGAATAGCGATCTCGGCGGGTTCTGCCTGCGCCATCACTACGGGCGCGGAAGCCGTCAGCGCCATCGGCACCGTCGTTACAACTCGAGGCGCGTGGAACTCCGTCGAAGCGATCTGCGGAGCCGGCACAGGCTGCGGAGTACGCTCTGCAAGCTGCGGCGTCGGCAAGGCCCGTGAAACCTGCTCTACGCCTGTCTCTTATACACATCTCCGAG
>JBKPKE010000118.1:0-6606 GCA_046730955.1 Pseudomonadota bacterium | reverse complement strand
CCGTTACCCCCTGCCGGTCGAACGTTCTGTTAGCAGCTACGACCGAAACGACCACCCCGGCCCTTCTGCCGTACGGGCGGTCGCACCGCGACGAAAGTGGAGGTAAAAGGGTCGTGCCAGGTTCCCACTGAAGGAGAAACGACATGGCGCTCAAGCAATTGGCGATCGCACTCTCCGCGATTGCGGCCGCTTCACCGGCATCGGCATCGATACCACGTGACGCTCCGGCAGAAACCGACGGGCCGAACGTCCGCTACTGCATGCGTATCGAGGCAATCACCGGCAGCCGGCTGGAGCAGATCGTGTGCTGGACCCGTGAACAATGGGCCGTGAACGACGTCGACCTCGACCGGGACTGGCCGAGGGAAGGAGTCGCCATTCTCAGATGACGTCCAAAGAAAAGCCCCCTCGCCGTACATCCGGGCGAGGGGGCCGTGCCTTTCTTCCGGGGAGTGGAGGGGAAAGGCCTCGGGGGACTCCTAGAACTCGACCTGGGCGCGAGCCGTGATCACGTCGGAACCGAACTTGCGCTTGTTGAGCGGCTTCAATGGATCGTCGATGTCGATGCCGGCAGCCCGGGGTCCGCCCTTCACCTCGAGATGTCCGTACTGCGCCATGAAGCGGACCCAGTCGACCGGGTTCCAGATCAGGCTGGCCTGAAGGCCGAGCTGCTTGCCGCCGTTGACGTAATATGGCGCGACGAAGAGCGGGCTGCTGTCGTCGACGCGGTCGCTGAGCTCGACATAATCGACGCGTCCGTTGACCTGGAAGGCGCCCCAGCCGCCTTCATTCCAAGGTTTGAGGACCTTGGTACGGTCCCACTTGCCACCCTTGTAGGCGCGGGTTTCACCCGTGAGGAAGTAGCCCAGCTCGAAATAGCCGCCCCAGAAGGACGGGTTGCCGTTGAGGCCGACGGTTCCCGTCGGGAAGGCGTCGTTGTTGTTGTCCGAGCCGTTTGGAAGGTTGTTGCGCGCGAGCACCTCCGCTGGCGTGAACGTATTCCTCAGCCAGACCTTCTGGGCTTCGGCGGCAAAATGCAGGCTCTTGTGGATTGCTGCGAACTCGACACCGAGAGCGTTGTCGCCTTCCGACGCAAGGATGCCGCTGTCGATGAACCTCTGGTCGGTGATCTGCGTCAGCGGCCGTGAACGATACTGCTCAGCCTGCGATTCCTGCTTATTCTCGCGGTGCTGGAAGTTCGCGCCAATATGCAGTCGCGTGGAACCGAGCGTCGGCGAGTAGATGCCGCGCAACGACGCCTGCCAGCCGGTGCGATTGAACGTGGCGTCGTTGATCGGCGTCGAGAAGATGCCCGCCTGAAGCAGGTAGCTATCGTTGGCCTTGTCCGAATATTGGATGCCGACGCCGAGACGGCGGTTGTAATTGAATGCGTCGGTGAAGGAGGCGCGCTCCATCATGCTTCCGAGGCGGGAGCTCGTCATCGTTTCGAGGCTCGAATAGGGATAGAAGTTGCCGACCGAGATCTGAAGAGGCGCCTTCTCGAAGTCGTAGGTGAGGACGATGTCCTCATAATCCACGGTGCCCTGCGCGAGGTTGAACTCCATCTTGTAACCAAAGCGGCCGGGCAGCGTGCCCTCCGCGCCGATCACGATGCGGCGAGCGCGAGTGTTGAAGCCGAGGTTCGCATAGTTGAGGCCGCCGACCGTCCCGCGAAGCTCGTCGCCATCCGGGAAGCCGACATAGCCGGCGTCATATTGCACGAAGCCCTTGGGCTTGAAGGTGAAGCCGGCATCCTTGTCAGCCAGTTCCGGACCGCCCTTCCATGCCGGAACGGCCTTGGCCTGCTGCGTCTTCACGCTCTCCAGCGCTTCCTGGAGCGCCTCGACCTGCGCCTGAAGTAGTTCGATCTTCGCATTGAGATCGTCGACCTGCGTCGCGCTTTGGATCGTCGCGTCCGCCGTCGCATCCGACTGGTCCGGCTGCGTCGTTTCCGGCTGGGCAGCCGGGTCCTGAGCGGCTGCGTGCGCCGGTGCGGTAAAGACGAAAGCGCTTCCAGCAAGGAGCGCCGCAACAGTGAACTTCCTACTCATTCCTAACCCTTTCCCCCGCCTCCGATCCTGGGAGGCCTCCTACGCCGGTCCCATCAGGTACCGGCGCATAATCTCATGTTTTTCTACTGGCTTGACGCGCTCTACTTAAGGCTTGCCAGATTGAGCGGTGCGAGGCTCCGCGAAGCCTGCTGGCTCCGAGCGCGAATTGCGGTCGGCGCTGCAATCATCCCAGCCTGACGAAGATAGCCGTTCGGTCCGAAGGAGCTCTCCTTGGTGAACTCCGCGATGAAGGCACGGATCGCCGGGATCGCGCCTACGTGGGCGTTCTTCACGTAGACATAGAGCGGACGGGCGCCCGGATATTTGAACGAGCTGATCGTGTCGTACGTCGGCGCGACGCCGTTGATCAGCAGTCCCTTCAGCCTGTCCTGGTTCTCTTCGAGATAGGAATAGCCGAAGATGCCGACGGTGCCGGGGTTCGCCTCGAGCTTCTGGACGATGAGATTGTCGTTCTCGCCTGCCTCGATGTAGCCGCCATCTTCGCGCATGCCGGTGCAAATGGCCTTATATTTGTTCTCGTCGGCCTTCTTCACCGCAGCCATCCCGGGGTTGCTGTCGCAGCCCGCGGTCATGATGAGTTCGCCAAGGGCATCGCGCGTGCCGGACGTCGGCGGCGGCCCGTAGACCCGGATCGGAAGGGCCGGCAGCTTGCCGTTCACGTCCTTCCAGGTCTTCGCCTTGTTGGGCTTGCCGAACGGTGTCTTGGCCAGCGCGAGATAGATGTCGCGCGTCGTCAAGTTGGCAAGCGGCGTGCGCTTCGCCGTCGCGAGCGAGATGCCGTCGATGCCGACCTGGATCTCGGTGATCTTCGTGACGCCGTTGGCGGCGCAGAGCTTGGCTTCCGAAGCTTTCATCCGGCGCGATGCGTTTTCAACGTCGGGAAAGCGCTCGCCAACGCCAGCGCAGAACAATTTCATTCCGGCGCCGGTGCCGGTCGATTCGATGATCGGGGCGCCGAGGCGGGGATTGGCGCGAGCAACGCGCTCCGCAACCTGCTTGGCGAAAGGATAGACCGTGGACGAGCCGACAGCGCGCATCTGCGTGCGGGCTTCGGCCTGGGTGCTCACGGTGGTTGCGGCGAGTGCAACTCCTGCGAGTGCGAGAAGCTTGGAAGACATTGCGGATTACCCCTTGAGTCGGCGCGGGCTGGGCCCTGCGCGACTCCCCTCTAGGATTGGGCAACGACTCAGTTGTGACCGCTTCATTGCAGTTCCGTGACGGACACTTGTGCGGCACTTCGACCACTTTTGCGCGTTTTGGAGTGCGATGCTTGGAACGGTTGTTCTCGTTGCGCTTCAAGCCGCCGCTGCACAGCCCCCGGCGCAGCCCGCCTCACAGCCCTCGAATCCTCGCGCGGTGGAACTGTTCAACCGCGACTGGGTGCTCAATCAATGGGCGAAGCGCCGGTTCGACACAAACGGGGATGGCGTAATCTCGGTGGAAGAAGCGCAGCCCGCAGCGCTCGCCTTCAAGGATATCGCCGACGGCGATCGGGACGGTCGCGTCACGCCTTACGAATATGAGCGCGCGCGCGAATTCATCCTCGCTCGCTATTAGTCAGGAGCGTGGCAAGCCCGCCAGATGGTCCGCGGTGCGCAGGGCCAGCGCGACGATCGTCAGCGTCGGATTGGCCCAACCGCTTGTCGGAAAGACCGATCCGCCGGTGACATAGAGATTGGAATAGCCGTGCACGCGGCAGTCGGCGTCGACGACGCTCTTCTCCTCATCGCTGCCCATGCGCGTGCCCCCGAGCTGGTGATAATTGGCGAAGGGATGGTTGCCGACCGTGGGGTCGAGCGGCCATTGCGTGCCCGGCTCCGACAGCCAATCGCTTGGCACGGCGCTGCCTTTCCCGAGCCGCTTCAGCTCGCTGTCGAGGACGTCCGCGAAAACACGTGCGGTCTTCTTGTCGATGTCGCTGAGCTTCCAGATGAGATCTCCGCGTTGGGAGCCGAGCGCATCGCGTTCCCCGGACAGCACGACCCGGCTCTCTGCATTCGGCGCCTGTTCACCGCGAGTGATTGCGTAAAGCTGCGTCCTTCCGGTCCGGGCGCGGTACCTTTCGAGCGAGTTGCGCGCGGTGCGATGAAAGATGGTGCGGAGCGCGCGATAAAGATGATCGGCCATGCGGCCCTTGCGATCCGGCGAGATGTTGTGCCGAAGCTTGTTGTAGACCGCGCTGCTGAGGTTGACGCCGTGCTTCGGGTCGCGCTGCAGCTTGAACGTGACGATGTTGTTCAGGACCTCGAAGCGCCGCTGGGCTTCGTCGCCGAGACGAAGTGCGGGAGCCAGCGGCGGTCCTGATCGCGGGAAGATCTTCTGGAACGAGGCCCATAAAGCGTAAGGCCGATCGGTATCGATCTTCGCGACCCGGCCGGCGGGATGCTCCATGAAATAGCGGCCGACATTGTCATGCCGATTGCCGATCCCGCCTGGCTCGACCTGGTTCGACGCCAGCAGGAGCCGCGAATTCTCGATCGCGCCGCAAGCGAGGACATATTGGCGCGCGCGGATCGTCATGCGGTTTCCGTTGAGCGAGCTGACGTCGATACCTTCGACGGCATTCGCTCCGGGGGTCGCAGCGAGCCTCGTCGCATTGGCGTGAAGCAGGACCGTGAGATTGGGCGCGTGGAACAGGTCCCTCGCGCGCCCGGCTGTGAATCGCTCCATGACCTCATCGAAGCGCCAAAGTTTTACATCCAGCTCGGCCGGATCGAATCCCGGATCCACCTGCCCGAGAGCCGCCCAGACGTCGTTCTCATAATTGAATTCGCCGACATCGAAGATCGCGTTAGCCTGCCGGTAGTATGGATCGAGATCGGTGCGGGAGATCGGCCAGCCGCTTTCAGGTACCCATGGCCGATGCTCGAAATCGATGGGGTCGAGCACCGCGCAGCGGCCGCCCCAGATCGCCACAGTTCCTCCGAAGAAGCGGAGCCTCGATTCATCGAGCTCGTAATATGGCATGCCGAGGTTGGCGCCCCGGTACAGGTCCTGCGTCGCCTGTTCGAAGTCGAGGCCGCCGCTCTCCGCAAGGCAAACGTGAAGGCCTTGCTCGGTCAGACGCCGGGCCATCTGCAGTCCCGCCGCACCGGCGCCGACGATGCAGACGTCCGCGTCGATCGACGGCGGATCGGACGCGCTGCGCAGGTCGATCAGCATTGAACAGCGTTCGCAATAATCATCAGGCCGCCTTGCTGCGGTCCTGCTGAGTCATGGATTGTTGCCACCAGCAGCTGAACATCGCGATCGCGTAGAGGATGCGGCCGTGGTTCGCGAGGCCCTTCGAGTGTTCGTCGAAGAGCTGCTCCACAGCTTGGGGGCGAAGGATGCCCATGTCCCTGGCGCCGCTATCGTTCCAGGCTTCGCGGGCGAAGCGGCTGAAGTCGCCCCTGAACCATTCGAGGAAGGGCAATTGGAAGCCCAGCTTGCGTTTGTCGGGGTTGGCCTTGCCGAGCCAGGGCTCGACCGCTTTGCGAAGCACATATTTGCCGACGTTGCCCCGCAGCTTCATCTTCAGCGGCACCGTCAGGCTCCAGTCGACGAAGTCGCGCGACAGGAACGGCACGCGGGCCTCCAGCGAATGCGCCATGCTTCCGCGGTCTAGCCGGTTAAGGAGGGATCCAGGCATGTGAATGGTGAGGTCCCCCAGCATCAGCTGCGCCAGCGGTGAGAGGGCGCGGTCGGTAGGCTCGAAGTTCTCGTTTTCCAGCTGCGCGTACGAGGATTCCTGAGCTTCGAAGAAGTCGGGTGCGTACAGGCGCTCGCGGACGCCCGGCGTGCTGATCTCGGTCGCCGCAATGTAGCGTTGAAGGTTGTTCTCGAGCCGCGCCGACTGCCGGAAGCGCTTTACGTTTTGGACCTTGTAGTTCCACAGCGGGAAGAGGCCCGTCGGAAGTGCGCCCACCAGTGAGCCGACCGGGCCGTTCAGCAATGGCGCCAGCCTTGCTGCCAAGAGTGCGGTACGCTGTCTCTTGTAGCCGGCAAAAAGCTCGTCGGCGCCTTCGCCGCAGAGCACGACCTTCACCTGCTGCCGGGCGAAACGGGACAGGTGCCAGATTGGAATTGCCGCAGTCGCGGCGCAGGGCTCATCGAAATCGGCCTGGACCTCCGGCAGGACGTCACCGGCGGCCGCGGGCTCCAGCGGAAGGACGAAATGCTCGACTCCCAGTTCGGCGGCAATGCGGGCGGCCGAGGAGCTTTCGTCGATCGAGGTGCCGGGGAAGCCAAGCGTGAAAGCCTTCACGGGCACGTTCGCGATCTTGGTCATGGCGGCGATGATGCCGCTCGAATCCACTCCGCCCGACAGGAAAGCGCCCACTGGGACGTCGGCGAGCATATGGCGCTTGACGGTCTGCCTTACCTGCCGTCGAGTTTCCTCGATCCATTCGTTCTCGCTGAGGTCATCGCGGACCTCGAAGCGGGGCTCCCAGTAGCGCCGCGTCGTGCTTCCGGTCTCAGTGACCTCCATGAAATGGCCCGGCGAGAGATGATATGCCTCCTGATAGATGGAGCGTGGCGGCTGCACATGCCC
>JBKPKE010000117.1:0-4556 GCA_046730955.1 Pseudomonadota bacterium | reverse complement strand
GGGCCGATCAGGCCCACCGCTTCCAGCTCGTCGAACGCCTTCCACATGCCGATAAGGCCCGTGCCTCCGCCCGTTGGGTAGAAGATCGCGTCGGGCACCTTCCAGCCGAGCTGCTCGACCAACTCGAAGCCCATCACCTTTTTGCCCTCCAGGCGATAAGGCTCCTTCAGCGTCGAGCAATCGAACCAGCGGCCTGCGGCGGCGCCTTCGCGGATCAGCCGGCCGCACTCATCGATCTGCCCGTCGGCAACCCAGACCCTGGCTCCATAGGCTGCCGTCTCGCGAATATTGATCTCCGGAGTCTCGGCGGGGCAGACCACGACCGCTTCCATGCCCGCGCGAGCCGCGTAAGCGGCTAGTGCAGCACCGGCATTGCCGTTGGTTGGAAGCGCAATGCTTCTGATCCCGAAATGGTTGGCCATGGTCACAGCCATGGCCAGGCCTCGAGCTTTGAATGAGCCCGTCGGAAGGCGCCCCTCGTCTTTGACCAAGACACTGGGTCCCCCGGATTTCGTAAGCGGAAGAATCGGGGTTTCAGGCTCACCGAGGGTCACGGGCTCAGCACCGTCGGGAAGGGGAAGCAACTCTCGCCATTTCCACATGCCCGCAGGCCGTTTGGCAAGGCTTTCCCGAGTGAGCGTCTGCCGCGCGCGCTCGATGTCATAGCGCACCAGCAGAGGCTTCCCGGCCGCCGAAAGGTTGTGGGCCTGGTCTGCGGGATAGTGCTCGCCCGTCAGCGAGCATTCGAGATGCGTTACAAACATGATACCGCACCTAATTCCCCGGCCTCGGCGATGCAAAAAGCCCGTTGCCAGCTCGCCAGTTCAGGACGACATGACCGGATGCTCTACCTTTTCATCAAGGCGGCCTTGTCCGGCATCATCATCGCGATCGTTTCCGAAGTCGCGAAGCGGTTCCCCGGATTCGGTGCGCTGATCGCCTCGCTGCCCCTCGTATCGGTCCTTGGGATGATGTGGCTGTGGCGAGACAAGCCCGACGTTCCCAACATGGCTGCACATGTGGAAGCGACTTTCTGGTTCGTCCTGCCCTCGCTGCCGATGTTCTTGCTGATGCCGTGGATGCTGAGGAACGGCTTCGGCTTCTGGACGTCGCTCGCAATCGGGTGCGCTCTTACGATTACGCTCTATCTTCTCATGACGTCGGTCGGTCCGCGGTTTGGCCTCAAGCTCTGACCGAAAATGGAAGGCGGTCCGGCTCAAGGGGATGAGGCCGGACCGCCTGCCGCTACACTGGGGAGAGTGAGCGGCTGGGGAACTCGATTAGATGTCGATGCCTGCCGCGATTGCTTCGAGCTTGCGGACGCGCTCCCGAAGGTCGGCCATCTCGATCCGGTTACCGGCCGGGGGAAGCCCGCGATCCGCGGCATCATAGGTCAGCTCAAAGCGCTTCAGCTCGAGCCATCCCTGCCACCCTTTGAGCGCGGCCATGCTGGCCGCGGACAGGCCGGCGAAGACTGCACCGGCCAGAATGCCAATCGTGAGCGGTTCCATCACTTGTCCTCCCGGAGCGCTTCGATCTCGCGCGCCAGCTCGTCATTCTGCGAATTGATGTGGTGGTCGATCGCCATCAGCCGGCGGTCGGTCTCGTCCAGGTCCTCGCGCATTGCCTTGATGGAAGGGCGCACCTTTCCAACGTCTTCCATCCGGTCAAAGTCGCTGAGACCGTGGCGCGCGCTGGCCTGAACGGCATGGTTACGCTGCACCGCCAAATAGATGCCGGCGGCAACATAACCGATGAGCGCCAGCTTCCAGCTGATCAGCACGGCGGCAGCGATGAAGCCGATGCGGATGAAGGTCGGGTCGATGTTAAAGATCTCACCGATGGTCGAGCAGACGCCTGCGACCTTCTTGTCCCGGCGATTGAGCGAATAACGATGATGCGTGCGGGCCATGCCCATCCCCTTTCTTACTGCTTACGCGCCGCAATCGCGGCCTTCATGGCTTCGAGCTCGGCATCGACCTTCTCGGCCGCCTTCAACTCGTGAATCTGGTCTTCAAGGCTCGTGAACCCGAGGGCTTCCGCGCGGCCTTCCGCAAAGTCGGCACGCCGTTCGAGCACCTCGAACTTCGCGAACGCGTCCAGCGTGCGGGCACCGTGCATCGCTTCGCGAGCTTTGGCGCGAGCCACTGCGCTTTCGAGCCTCGTCGCAATTGCATTCTGGCGTGACCGAGCCTCGCGAAGCTTCGTCTGCAGCTTGGTGATGTCGGCCTCATAGCCCTTCAGCACCTGCTGGATCTGATCCATCTCCGACTGCAGCCCGTTGGCCATATCGGTGGCCTTCTGCCGCTCGACCAGCGCCTGCTTGGCCAGATCTTCGCGGTCCTTGGCGAGAGCAAGCTCCGCCTTGTCCGTCCAGTTTATCTGGATTTCCTCGAGACGGCCGATCGCCCGCTTCATCTCCTTCGCGTCGGCGATGGAGCGCGCCGCACTTGCGCGAAGCTCGACGAGCGTCTCTTCCATCTCGAGGATGATCAACCGGATCATCCGCGCCGGGTCCTCAGCCCGGTCCAGCAGGTCCGTCATGTTCGCCGCGAAAATGTCTCTTGCACGGCTAAACACGGGACCGCTGAACCATGTGGCGATCGGTGCGATTCCGACGGTCCGAGGCTCTTGGTCTGCAGGCATCCTGGGTGTCCTTACGGGAACCTTGGCTTCGATGATCTCGAGTTCAGGCACGGGCGGAAACCGGAGCGTTCGCAGCAACCTGAGCCGGGCCGACCGCGGAACCAACCGCGACGGAGCTCACAAGCAGCGCCGCCGCAAAGGCGACCAGCGTGCGGGTGAAGTGCGACTGAGCAGACATTTGTAATCTCCCTTTTGCCGGTCCGCCTTTCGATTTGCGGCCGGTGTCACATACTATTCAAATGCCGTGCCAATCCCAGAAAACTGGGAAAAATGGTGCTAAGCTGGCTTATAGCGTTGGGAGTTGGCGGGATTTACCACCTAGGCTTGGCGCAGAATCCCAATCGGCATGCGGGAACCCTTGAATGGTGCTGCAGCGTTGAGGCCGAACGTTGTTTTGAACAGGAGTTACGCGATGCTGGGCAAGCTTGCTGGAGGGTATATCGGAGAAAAAGTCGTAGGCCGTAACCCCGGGCTGCGAGGGGCACTACTGGGCGCTGGGGTGGCCGCAATTGCCAAGCGAGGCTTTTTCCCGCTGTCCCTGGCGCTGGGCGCGGGCTGGGCTGCGAAGAAGATGTGGGACAAAAGGCAGGGTCGCCGCAATCCCCACTATCCTAGCGATGCATCACCCTCGTCCCGGTCCAGTTCCGGGTAAGTCGATCCCGTGCTTGGGCTCGACGTAAGGCTCAACCTTGCCCTTAAGGAGCAGAGTCATCGGCCGGCCGTAGCGATCACGGCTTTTCCCCGCTGAAACCCGAATCCAGCCTTCGGAAACGCAATACTCTTCGACGTTGGTCTTTTCGTTTCCGTTGAAACGGATGCCGACTCCGCGCTTCAGCGCTTCCTCATCGAAGTGCGGGCTGCGCGGGTCGAGAGAGAGGCGGTCCGGAAGCTCCGGGGCTGGTGTTTCGTCGGCCATGCCCGCGCCCTACCCGCCACCGCCTTCGACCGTCAACGAAGGGATTCGCGAGCCGTGTAAAGAAGCCTTTACTCGGCAAGTTGCGGGAGAAGCCAGTCGAGACTAAGCGCCTCATCCAAATGAGCGACAAGGACCCATCACGCCTGAAGCCGAACCGGCCGAAGCTTGAATTACACGTGCCGGAGCCGCCATTCCGGCCAGGCGACACGCCCGACTTTTCGAAGCTGCAGATTCCGGCGGCGGGAAGCGCCCCGCGCCCCGACGTTGCTGCGTCTCCGGCCGAAACTCATCCGCTGACGACGCAGCTCGTCCGAGTGCTCGACGAGAACAACAAGGCGGTCGGCCCGTGGGACCCGAAGCTCGATCCCGACACCCTGCGCAAAATGCTTCGCGACATGGTCACGGTCCGCATCTTCGACGACCGCATGTACCGGTCGCAGCGGCAGGGTAAGACCAGTTTCTATATGAAGTGCACCGGCGAGGAGGCGATTGCCGTCGCCGCCCAGACCGCGCTCGACCGCGAGGACATGCATTTCCCCACTTATCGTCAGCAGGGGCTTCTCGTCGCGCGCGGCTATCCGCTCGTCGACATGATGAACCAGATCTACTCGAACAAGGGCGATAAGCTGAAGGGCCGCCAGCTTCCGATCATGTATTCGGACAAGGACTATGGCTTCTTTTCGATCTCAGGAAATCTCGGCACCCAATATCCGCAGGCCGTCGGCTGGGCGATGGCCGCCGCGATCAAGGGCGACAGCCGCATCGCCATGGGCTGGATTGGCGACGGAGCGACGGCGGAAGGCGACTTCCACTCGGCTCTGACCTTCGCCGCCGTCTACAACGTACCGGTCATCCTCGCGACGGTGAACAACCAGTGGGCGATCTCGAGTTTCTCCGGGATTGCCGGCGCCGAGCGCGCGACGTTCGCCCAGCGCGCCGTCGGCTACGGAGTCGCGGGCCTCCGCGTCGACGGCAACGATGCGTTGGCCGTGTT